>NZ_PTRV01000019.1:0-92385 GCF_002965285.1 Escherichia sp. MOD1-EC5990
TGTCGTTCTCAAAATCGGTGGAGCTGCATGACAAAGTCATCGGGCATTATCTGAACATAAAACACTATCAATAAGTTGGAGTCATTACCCGTTTGGCGTAGCAAATGCCATTGCGATCCCTGTTACCGGCAGGCTGGCACAAAGAATAGGCGAATTAAGGTTATTTTTACTATCAGTAACCTTCTTTTCGCTGTCTTCATTAATGTGTAGTCTTTCGACTAATCTTGATGTTCTTATATTTTTTAGAGTCGTCCAGGGATTAATGGCGGGGCCGTTAATTCCATTGTCACAGAGTTTATTATTAAGGAATTATCCGCCAGAAAAAAGAACATTTGCTTTGGCGTTATGGTCAATGACCGTAATTATCGCTCCGATTTGTGGGCCGATATTGGGTGGCTATATTTGTGATAACTTTAGTTGGGGATGGATATTTTTAATCAATGTCCCTATGGGGATTATCGTCCTGACATTATGTTTAACTTTACTTAAAGGAAGAGAAACTGAAACTTCACCGGTCAAAATGAATTTACCAGGGTTGACCCTGTTAGTGCTCGGTGTTGGTGGCTTGCAAATTATGCTTGATAAAGGGCGCGATCTGGATTGGTTCAACTCGAGTACAATAATAATATTAACAGTAGTATCAGCTATTTCTCTGATCTCTTTAGTCATTTGGGAGTCGACCTCAGAGAACCCGATTCTTGACCTCAGTTTGTTTAAGTCCCGTAATTTCACCATTGGTATTGTGAGTATCACCTGCGCGTATTTATTTTACTCTGGAGCGATAGTACTTATGCCGCAGTTACTCCAGGAAACGATGGGGTATAATGCGATATGGGCCGGACTTGCTTATGCGCCCATCGGCATCATGCCACTATTGATTTCGCCTTTGATAGGACGTTATGGCAACAAAATAGACATGCGGGTGTTAGTGACATTTAGTTTTTTGATGTATGCGGTTTGCTATTACTGGCGTTCTGTGACATTTATGCCAACGATTGATTTCACAGGCATCATTTTGCCACAGTTTTTCCAGGGATTCGCCGTTGCCTGTTTCTTTTTACCCTTAACAACGATTTCGTTTTCAGGGTTGCCAGATAATAAATTTGCCAATGCCTCGAGTATGAGTAATTTTTTTCGTACCCTGTCAGGATCAGTTGGTACGTCGTTGACAATGACGTTGTGGGGACGACGCGAATCGTTACACCATAGTCAGTTGACAGCAACCATCGATCAATTTAACCCCGTGTTTAATTCATCATCACAAATTATGGATAAATACTATGGTTCGCTTTCAGAGGTTCTTAATGAAATTAATAATGAAATAACTCAGCAGTCACTTTCAATTTCTGCAAATGAGATTTTCCGTATGGCGGCTATTGCTTTTATCTTACTTACGGTATTGGTTTGGTTTGCGAAACCGCCGTTTACAGCGAAAGGTGTTGGGTGATGGTAAAAAGAGGAGGCTAGAGCAGGCAAGTCCGCGGAATTTTGAACCTGTACCATCATTTTATATGGATATTATCAGGCAGCATCGCTCACCCAGGGAAAGGATGGCGATGCTGCGGTGAAACGTTATTAACGGCCTTTAGCCAGATATTGCTTCATCTCTTCTTCCGGCACCATTCCACCTCCTGTCGCCCACACCAGATGAGTGGCATTACGCAGTTGTTCTGTGCTGAAACCTTGCATCTGTTGGTAAATTACTGATGCGCACACGCGCTGAGGCCCGGCCATACCCGCCAGTGCTGAAGGCTCAAGACGAATGTCTTCTTCCTGCGCCAGCCAGCCAAGCATGTCATACATGGTTTGATCGCTAAGGGTATAGAAGCCATCCAGCAGACGCTCCATTGCCCGCCCGACAAAGCCTGATGCGCGACCAACTGCAAGGCCATCCGCGGCGGTAAGGTTGTCGATACCAATATCCTGAACAGAAATCTGATCGTGTAATCCAGTATGGACGCCTAACAGCATACAAGGGGAGTGCGTGGGTTCGGCAAAAAAGCAGTGAACATGATCGCCAAACGCCAGTTTAAGCCCGAATGCGACGCCACCAGGACCACCGCCAACGCCACACGGCAGATAGACAAACAGAGGGTTATCAGCATCGACAATACGACCTTGCTCGGCAAATTGCGCTTTAAGACGCTGGCCTGCGACGGAATACCCAAGGAACAACGTGCGGGAATTCTCGTCATCAATAAAGAAACAGTTCGGGTCAGACTGCGCTGCTTTACGTCCTTCCTCGACGGCAACCCCATAATCTTGCTCATATTCCACGACCGTAACGCCATGGCTGCGCAGTTTCGCTTTTTTCCATGCCCGGGCATCAGCAGACATATGTACTGTCACCTTAAAGCCAATGCGGGCGCTCATAATACCGATTGATAACCCCAGATTTCCGGTTGAGCCCACAGCAATGCTGTATTGGCTAAAGAACTGCTTAAACTCCGGAGAAAGCAGTTTGCTGTAGTCATCTTCAAGCGTCAGCAACCCTGCTTCCAGAGCCAGTTTTTCTGCATGTGCCAGGACTTCATAAATCCCGCCGCGTGCTTTTATGGAGCCGGAAATAGGCAAATGGCTATCTTTTTTCAGTAACAGTTGCCCGCTGATCGGTTGCTGATATTCCTTTTCCAGCCGTTTTTGCATAGCCGGAATGGCAACCAGTTCTGATTCAATAATCCCTCCAGAGGCAGCCGTTTCAGGAAATGCTTTTGCCAGATAGGGGGCAAAACGAGATAAGCGCGCATGGGCGTCCTGAACATCCTGTTCGGTCAGGCCAACATAAGGTAAACCTTCAGCCAATGAGGTCGTGCCAGGATTGAACCAGGTGGTTTCTTTAAGAGCAACCAGATCCTTTACCAACGGATACTGGGCGATGAGCGAGTTCATTTTAGCGTTTTCCATAGTATGTCTCTTTGCGCTTCGATGATAAATGACAGCAGGAATGTGCCCGCCAGAGCGACGACTGAAGCGATAAATGTCGCTGTCGTATAGTATTTATATGTTTCACTGAGCGTAGCGCCGCAAAATTGTTTCATCAGCCAGAAAAACGAGTCCGTAACGATCGTGCAGCCAATCGCAATAATTTCCGGGCTGATGTCTGGTTACAGCCACAGCACAATGATCCATATTTATATTTTTTCTCCGGGTGGGTGATGCCAGTCGGCATGTTTTACCTACTTGTCTGCATGGTGACTCGTTGGCGAGAACAGAGGCGGAATTGGTTACAATTGTCCGGGAATTCTTGTTATTTTTTACTGTATTGTCGTGTCGGGTGATAGGACGTTAAGAATATCGCTGGATCTCGCCAGTGACGTCTGTTTCTGCTACAGTGCCCGTTTTACGGCAAACGGCTTGGGTATGGCTTCATTAAAGGATGTCGCACGCCTGGCGGGAGTGTCGATGATGACTGTCTCCCGGGTGATGCATAATGCAGAATCTGTGCGTCCTGCAACGCGTGACCGCGTATTGCAGGCAATCCAAACCCTGAATTATGTTCCTGATCTTTCCGCTCGTAAGATGCGCGCTCAGGGACGTAAGCCGTCGACTCTCGCCGTGCTGGCGCAGGATACTGCTACCACTCCTTTCTCTGTTGATATTCTGCTTGCCATTGAACAAACCGCCAGCGAGTTTGGCTGGAATAGTTTTTTAATCAATATTTTTTCTGAAGATGACGCTGCCCGCGCGGCACGTCAGCTGCTTGCCCTCCGTCCGGATGGCATTATCTATACTACAATGGGACTGAGGCATATCACGCTGCCTGAGTCTCTGCATGGTGAAAATATTGTATTGGCGAACTGTGTGGCGGATGACCCAGCGTTACCCAGTTATATCCCTGATGATTACACTGCCCAATATGAAGCAACACAGCATTTGCTCGCGGCGGGCTATCGTCAACCGTTATGCTTCTGGCTACCGGAAGGTGCGTTGGCAACAGGGTATCGTCGGCAGGGATTTGAGCAGGCCTGGCGTGATGCTGGACGAGATCTGGCTGAGGTGAAACAATTTCACATGGCCATAGGTGATGATCACTACACCGATCTCGCAAGTATACTCAATGCCCACTTCCAGTCTGTAAAACCAGATTTTGATGTTCTGATTTGTGGTAACGATCGCGCAGCCTTTGTTGCTTATCAGGTTCTTCTGGCGAAGGGGGTACGTATCCCGCAGGATGTCGCCGTAATGGGCTTTGATAATCTGGTTGGCGTCGGGCATCTGTTTTTACCGCCGCTGACCACAATTCAGCTTCCACATGACATTATCGGGCGGGAAGCTGCATTGCATATTATTGAAGGTCGTGAAGGGGGAAGGGTAACGCAGATCCCTTGCCCGCTGTTGATCCGTTGTTCCACCTGATATTATGTTACCCCAGTTGCCAGAGTGCTCCATGTTGCAGCACGGCCACTCCGTGGGCGGCATAGAGCGACAGTTCCCGTTCTTCTGGCTGCGGATAGATTCGGCTACTCATCACAGCTTCCCCGTCGTTAATAAATACTTCCACGGATGATGTATCGATAAATATCCTTAGGGCGAGCGTGTCACGCTGCGGGAGGGGAATACTACGGTAACCATCTAAATTCTCGTGTGGGTAATACCGCCACAAAACAAGTCGCTCAGATTGGTTATCAATATACAGCCGCATTCCCGTGCCGAGCTGTAATCCGTAATGTTCGGCATCGCTGTTCTTCAGAGCCCACTGCAACTGAATCTCAACCGCTTGCGCGTTTTCCTGCAAAACATATTTGTTGCTGATTGTGTGGGGAGAGATTGATTGATGCTGCTGGCGTAACGACTCAGCTTCGTGTACCGGGCGTTGTAGGAGTTTGCCATTGCTCTCAGATAGCTCGCGCGCCAGCGTCATGCAGCCTGCCCAGCCTTCACGTTTTGAGGGCATTGGCGATTCCCACATATCCATCCAGCCGATAACAATACGCCGACCATCCTTCGCTAAAAAGCTTTGTGGTGCATAAAAGTCATGCCCATAATCAAGTTCAGTAAAATGCCCGGATTGTGCAAAAAGTCGTCCTGGCGACCATATTCCGGGTATTACACCACTTTGAAAGCGATTTCGATAATTGTATCCCTCGGCATTCATTCCCTGCGGGGAAAACATCAGATAATGTTGATCGCCAAGGCTGAAAAAGTCCGGACATTCCCACATATAGCTTTCACCCGCATCAGCGTGGGCCAGTACGCGATCGAAAGTCCATTCACGCAATGAACTACCGCGATAAAGCAGGATCTGTCCCGTGTTGCCTGGGTCTTTCGCCCCGACTACCATCCACCAGGTGTCGGCTTCACGCCACACTTTAGGATCGCGGAAGTGCATGATTCCTTCTGGTGGAGTGAGGATCACACCTTGTTTCTCGAAATGAATACCATCCCGGCTGGTAGCCAGACATTGTACTTCACGAATTGCATCGTCATTACCTGCACCATCGAGCCAGACGTGGCCGGTGTAGATAAGTGAGAGGACACCATTGTCATCAACAGCACTACCTGAAAAACACCCGTCTTTGTCATTCTCGTCTCCTGGCGCTAGCGCAATAGGCTCGTGCTGCCAGTGGATCATATCGTCGCTGGTGGCATGTCCCCAGTGCATTGGCCCCCAGTGTTCGCTCATCGGGTGATGCTGATAAAACGCGTGATAACGATTGTTAAACCAGATCAGGCCGTTTGGATCGTTCATCCACCCGGCTGGAGGCGCGAGGTGAAAATGGGGATAAAAAGTATTCCCCCGGCGCTCGTGAAGTTTTGCTAGTGCGTTTTGCGCCGCATGCAATCGAGATTGCGTCATTTTAATCATCCTGGTTAAGCAAATTTGGTGAATTGTTAACGTTAACTTTTATAAAAATAAAGCCCCTTATCTTTATAAATGTGATTAATATCACAAATGTTAACGTTAACTATGACGTTTTGTGATCGAATGTGCATGTTTTAGTAAATCCATGACGATTTTGCGAAAAAGAGGTTTATCACTATGCGTAAGTCAGATGAATTTGAGGGAAAAAAATGTCAGCCAAAGTATGGGTTTTAGGGGATGCGGTTGTCGATCTCTTGCCTGAATCAGACGGGCGCCTACTGCCTTGTCCTGGCGGCGCGCCAGCTAACGTTGCGGTGGGAATCGCCAGATTAGGCGGAATAAGTGGGTTTATAGGCCGGGTGGGTGATGATCCTTTTGGCGCGTTAATGCAAAGAACGCTGCTAACGGAGGGAGTCGATATCACGTATCTGAAGCAGGATGAATGGCACCGAACATCCACGGTGCTTGTCGATCTGAACGATCAGGGGGAACGTTCATTTACGTTTATGGTCCGCCCTAGTGCCGATCTTTTTTTAGAGACGACTGACTTGCCCTTCTGGCGACATGGCGAATGGTTACATCTCTGTTCTATTGCGTTGTCTGCTGAACCTTCGCGTACCAGCGCATTTACTGCGATGACGGCGATCCGGCATGCCGGAGGTTTTGTCAGCTTCGATCCCAATATTCGTGAAGATCTGTGGCAAGACGAGCATTTGCTCCGCTTGTGTTTGCGACAGGCGCTACAACTGGCGGATGTCGTCAAGCTCTCGGAAGAAGAATGGCGACTTATCAGCGGAAAAACACAGAACGATCGGGATATATGTGCTCTGGCAAAAGAGTATGAGATCGCCATGCTGTTGGTGACTAAAGGTGCAGAAGGGGTGGTGGTCTGTTATCGAGGACAAGTTCACCATTTTGCTGGAATGTCTGTGAATTGTGTCGATAGCACGGGGGCGGGAGATGCGTTCGTTGCCGGGTTACTCACAGGTCTTTCCTCTACGGGATTAGAGACCGATGAGAGAGAAATGCGACGAATTATCGATCTCGCTCAACGTTGCGGAGCGCTTGCAGTAACGGCGAAAGGGGCAATGACAGCGCTGCCATGTCGACAAGATCTGGAATAGTGAGAAATAAACGGCGAGGCCGTTCTTGTCTCTGAATAGGACGTGAATATTTTAACGACAGGCAGGTAATTATGGCACTGAATATACCATTCAAAAATGTGTACTATCGTTTTGCATCCAGTTACTCATTTCTCTTTTTTATTTCCTGGTCGCTGTGGTGGTCGTTATACGCTATTTGGCTGAAAGGACATCTAGGGTTGACTGGGACGGAATTAGGTACACTTTATTCGGTCAACCAGTTTACCAGCATTCTATTTATGATGGTCTACGGCATCGTCCAGGATAAACTCGGTCTGAAGAAACCGCTTATCTGGTGTATGAGTTTCATCCTGGTCTTGACCGGACCGTTTATGATTTACGTTTATGAACCGTTACTGCAAAGCAATTTTTCTGTAGGTCTAATTTTGGGGGCGCTCTTTTTTGGCTTGGGGTATCTGGCGGGCTGCGGTCTGCTTGATAGCTTCACCGAAAAAATGGCACGAAATTTTCATTTCGAATATGGAACAGCGCGCGCCTGGGGATCTTTTGGCTATGCGATTGGCGCGTTCTTTGCTGGCATATTTTTCAGTATCAGTCCCCATATCAACTTCTGGTTGGTTTCGCTATTTGGCGCTGTATTTATGATGATCAACATGCGTTTTAAATATCAGGATCAGCAGTGCGTAGCGGCAGATGCGGGAGGGGTAAAAAAAGAGGATTTTATTGCAGTTTTCAAGGATCGAAACTTCTGGATTTTCGTCATATTTATTGTGGGGACGTGGTCTTTCTATAACATTTTTGATCAACAGCTCTTTCCTGTTTTTTATGCAGGTTTATTCGAATCACACGATGTAGGAACGCGCCTGTATGGTTATCTCAACTCATTCCAGGTTGTACTCGAAGCGCTGTGCATGGCCATTATTCCTTTCTTTGTTAACCGGGTAGGGCCAAAAAATGCATTACTTATCGGTGTTGTGATTATGGCGTTGCGTATTCTTTCCTGCGCACTGTTCGTTAATCCCTGGATTATTTCATTAGTGAAGCTGTTACATGCCATTGAGGTTCCACTGTGTGTCATTTCCGTCTTCAAATACAGCGTGGCAAACTTTGATAAGCGCCTGTCGTCGACGATCTTTCTGATTGGTTTTCAAATTGCCAGTTCGTTGGGGATTGTGTTGCTTTCAACGCCGACTGGAATACTTTTTGACCATGCAGGTTACCAGACGGTTTTCTTCGTAATTTCGGGTATTGTCTGCCTGATGTTGTTATTTGGCATTTTCTTCCTGAGTAAAAAGCGTGAGCAAATGGTGATGGAAACGCCTGTACCTTCTGCAATATAGACGTAAACTCTTTCCGGTTGTTGTCGATAGCTCTATATCCCTCAACCGGAAAATAATAATACCAAAATGCTTAGCGCGGCTAATAATCGCCTAATCCAAACGCCTCATTCATGTTCTGGAACAGTCGCTCAAATGTTCTCAGGATACGCGGTTCGCTGATTTCCAGGAAATTGTCGTAATTCAGCGACCTGTCCCGTGTATCACGGGCCTGCTAATCCATCAAGGAATGCATTGCGGAGTGAAGTATCGAGTCAAGCCAGATTTCGCGATCAGGATTCTGTGTGATGATTACATTGCCAGGCCCGGGGCTGTTTAGTCATCGCCGCACAGTGCTGAGATTTCAACCTGTTGCAGGGAAAATGAGTAGATTTAGGGCAAGTGTGCTGCCAAACCCAACTTTTACGCGGGGAAGGTAGATTTCGTTGGAAGGATAAATGGTGTCCCCTGCAGACATCTACTTGAGGCGGCAGGGGATTGATTGGAATGGTGTTTTTTAGATGTGAGAAATATTTTACCCGCTATTTTACCCATTGGCGCGGCTTAAGAGCTTATTTTTGAATTCACAATGGTCACGATATAACCATCTTGCTCGCCCGTGGATAACTTTGGCTTTTGGCAGGTCGCCGGACTTAATCCGGTCATAGATGAAGGTTTTACCGAAGCCAGTATCGGCCATGATGAATTTCAAATCAACCAGTGAATCAGGTTGTAGTTCGTGTTGCATGAGTGCTATCTCCGAATAGGGAATCGAACCTGCAAATCAGGCAATAAAAAACCGCATTGATGCGGCAATGGTAGGTCTGGATATCTTGAGAAATGAACGGGCCTCATCGAGTGTGAGGCTGTGGTTAGTCCTTGCGTAACTCGCTAATTCTTCTGTAAGTCTCTGGTGCTTTGTTTCCGTGTATCTTCATTTCAGACTTCAACAGAGCAACGAGAGAATCCCATTCGTTGAGGATGCCTTTGAATGCCGGAACGCGCTTTGCAACCTTGTCGAATGAATCCCTGATTTCTGGAATCTGCTCGACAAGCGCAACGCATCGTCGGAAATCGGCTGCGTCATGTGGAGCACCGAAGCTATGACCATAGATATTCTTTTTCAGTCCACATGCGATTGAGGCAAGAGTTGCGCTACTGATGCCAACATCGCCAGTCGATTGCCATTTCAAAACCTTCATAGCCAAATCTGACATTTCTTGTCTCCAATAAAAAAACCGCCATCAGGCGGCTTGGTGTTCTTTCAGTTCTTCAATTCGAATATTGGTTATGTCTGCATGTGCTATCTGCGCCCATATTATCCAGTGGTCATAGCAGTCGTTGATGTTCTCTGCTTCGATAACCCTGTTGAATGGCTCTCCATTCCATTCTCCTGTGACTCGGAAGTGCATTTATCATCTCCATAAAACAAAACTCGCCGTAGCGAGTTCAGATAAAAGAAATCCCCGCGAGGGCGGGGATGTTAAGTCGGTGGGGGTACAGTATGGATATCGAAAATTATTGCGCGATTCTCATTACTCCCCTGGGAAAACATTATCTGGCAAGCATACGTTGTTGATGCTGTTTCACAACACGTAAACGTAAGCTGTCATAGGCCCAATTGTAGAACATGGTATATGGTAGAAAGAAAAGGAAGAATCCTATCTCTAGTGTAAAAGCCTGTAACAGACTGACGCTCAGAATCCAGGACACCATAATGACGCCGATCGCGATAAATCCACTTTCAAAGCCCAAAGCATGGAATGCACGAACTTTTGCAGTTCGTTTTACCTGATGAGCAGGCCAGTAGCGATCAAATAGCATGTTATAGATGATATTCCAGATCATTGCAGTTGAAGCCAACAAGATAGTCATCCCGCCCATTTCGAGTATAGTTCGCTGCATTAACCATGCTGTGGTGGGGGCCAGAATCGCAGTGGCAATTCCTTCAAAGCAAATAGCGTGAAAAATACGCTCAAGTAACGATCTGCGTTGAATCGCATTATGTTGCATAACTTACCTTTCTTACAGTTTCGACCGCGTTATGGAGTTGTGAGATTTTTATCGATTTATGTGATATATAAAAGATAGATACCATCGAAAAAATTGATAGATTATGCGTTACTCACTTGAAGCGTTAAGTACATTTGTTGAAGCGGTTTCCTGTGGCTCCTTTTCTGCTGCGGCACGAAGATTACGCAAAAGTCAGTCCGCAGTCAGTACGTCAATTGCCAATCTTGAGGTCGATCTTGGTATATCATTATTCGATCGCTCTTCGCGAGAACCTGTGCTGACAGAGGAAGGAAAGAAAGTATTGAGTTACGTTCATGCGATTTTGTCAGCCAGTGAACGTCTTGAGGAGGTGGCGGTTTCGCTTGCCGGAGAGACTGAAGCTCGTCTGACGTTTGTGCTTTCCGATACCCTACACCCTGACTTATTAGAAGACATCATGGTGCAGTTTGATAGTCAGTTTCCACATACTGAGTTAGAGGTTTTAATTGGTGAGGATGTCGATGTCATCGATCTTTTGCAAAAAGAACGAGCGCAGATCGGCTTAATTGAGTTTCGGGAACACTACCCCACCGATATTGGCTCAACCCGTTTACCGATGCAAGCGTGGATGGGCATTTATGTTTCGGCGTCACATCCACTGTCTGCAGAAAAAACAATCCAGCGGGAACAACTTCATTCATGGCGAGAACTTCGTCTTAATACTTATATCGATAACCGGGAGATGATTGCCCGTGGACCGGTTTGGTCTGCACCTAACTATTTGTTGTTACTCAGTATGGCCGTACAGGGATTTGGCTGGTGCTCTCTGCCCTGTGCTCTGGTTGAGGAGTTTGCAACAGAAAAACCGCTGGTTCAGCTCGACGTACCTGGCTGGCCAAAGGCAATTTCTATCGATCTGCTTTGGAATAAAAAATCGCCACCAGGCGCGGCTGGAAATTGGCTTAAGCATCATTTACAGCATATCAATGCCCCAAATAGTCGAACTTAGATTAGTTAAAATATGGAATCCTGAAATAATCTATGTTGATATGTGGAGCCATCTTCCGGGCTCCCACCTAAATCATGTTAGCAGTTCCATTTTTTTGATGATTTCCGCATGAGCATCATCGTTATCCCCAGCGATAAATTGAATACAAAACCAGTGCTACCGCCATTGCAATTCCTACCGTTGCGAATGCTTCAGGCCAGCTCATTGATTCACCTCCTGCGCGGTTCTGGTAGTGGTATCCAGAACAAGGCGTTCCCTAACCACGATAAAGTGCCGTCGCTCAACTCCACGTATTCCCCTTGCACCTGTCCTGCCATATACTCACCGTGCTTTGAATAAATTAAAATCCAATCATCTTGAGCGGGCATTCGCTCACTACAGCTTATCCAACCACCCGGAGTTACCGGAGAGTTGCCGCGTTCTTTAATGTGCAAGCGAGGCTCACCATCTTTTGGTTCAGGCCACTGGCGCTCCATGTTGATCTTCAATTTATCTTCCTGTAGTGGCTCGCTCCATTGCACCGCGATCTTCAAATCTGCGGATTACTTCCAGCAGTTGCATCGGCTCAATATCCTGAATCTCAAGACCGCCGATGATGGGTAAAATGTCGTCATCAAACATTTTGGCAAGTTCAGTTGCATAGCCTACTGACCAGACTTGCTTCTTGTGCTCGTACCATTCCTTGTAAATCGCACTAAATGAATTGTTGTTAGACGAAGCCTTTTTCGCCTTTACCGGATCGATGCCAACCGAGATGTCTTTCCTCGCAGTCCATGCTTTATCCCTTGCCTGCTGCAAAGTCATAAGCGGATATTTTCCGACAGTCAGGATTTTCTCCTTACCGTCAATCTTGTAGCGAAGCTGCCATACCTATTTCCCGGATACAGGGACATAAAGGTACAGGCCATTACCATCGAGAAGGCGGTATGGTTTTTCTTTCGGCTTAGCTGCTTCAATCTGCTTAACGGTGAGCATGGGTAAAAATCCGGTGGGTAAAATTATTTTATCCACTTTTTACCCGTCATGGAGTGCGGCTGTCAACGATCTGACGCGAACCATTACGAACTGTTAATCTACGGAAGACTTGATATTCAGGGGATTTTACGGACTGGTACGGATGGGAGCGAACTGATAAATGGTGTCCCCTGCAGGAATCGAACCTGCAATTAGCCCTTAGGAGGGGCTCGTTATATCCATTTAACTAAGAGGACAATGCGGCATGAGTATACCCGCTAATGCTCAGCGGGGTAAGTACACTGCCGCTCGATTGCTTAAACCCTCGCCATTTATGCCGGGTTTTTATCATTTTTCTTAATGTTTTCCGCACGTTCTGCTTTTTGTCGTGCTTCTGCTTTGCGCTTGTTGCTCATGTCGTTACGGATCTGTGCATGACTCATTAACGCGAAGATAAAGGTGCCGCCGCAGATGTTTCCTGCCAGAGTAGGCAGCGCGAAGGGCCAGATGAAATCGCTCCAGTGCAGCGTGCCGTTAAATACCAGATAGAGGATTTCTACAGAACCGACAACGATGTGGGTGGTATCTCCGAGGGCGATAAGCCAGGTCATTAATATAATCACTACAATCTTTGCCGCACCCGCTGCAGGAAACATCCATACCATAGTGGCGATCAGCCAGCCGGAAATGATCGCGTTGGCAAACATCTCACTGGGGGTGTTCTTCATCACATCCATGCCGATTTTTACAAATGCATCGCGAGTTTCTTCATTAAAGATAGGCATATATTCAAATGCCCACGCCGCAATACCTGTCCCGAGAATATTCCCCAGCAGCACGACGCCCCATAACCGCATAAGTAAGCCGACGTTGCTCATTGTCGGTTTTTGCATGACGGGTAGTACCGCAGTCACGGTGTTTTCGGTAAATAATTGCTGGCGGGCCATAATGACGATAATAAAGCCAAAGGTATAACCGAGATTCTCCAGCAAGAAACTGCCCGGCACGCCTTCCAGTTCGACATGAAATATCCCTTTTGCCAGTAGTGAAGCGCCCATCGACAGACCCGCCGCAATGGCTGACCACAGTAGCGCCATTGCGTCGCGTTCCAGCTCTTTTTCACCATCCTGGCGGATATGTTCATGAATTGCCATCGCCCGGGAGGGGAGTCGGTCTTCATCTATTTCTATTTTTTTGCCGCGTTCTTTTTCTTCGCTCTCAACTTCAATTTCGTCGCTGTGTTGATCAATTTTGTCGTTGTCCATGGTCTCTTCTCTTGAATTAGCACGTATAGCTAAAGCGTAGCGGCTTTTTTGCTCGCAACTGGCGGGAGTTACTCTGAAAATGTAGAAAAGGCTGTGTTTGCCTTTTTCTGTTTCTATAGAATCAAGTAGCCTACAGGGCGTCGATTACCAGGCTATGATCAAATCAGCAAATCAGGGCGTCTGGACATCAGTTGACGTGCTGTTACAATCGCCCACACCTAAACAGGCGGATACGGTATCGTTCCGTCATGGATGGCAAACTGCATAAGCCATAAAAAAACAGGGAGACATTTATGAAGCTTCGCCTGTCGGCGCTTGCTCTTGGAACTACGCTTCTGGTGGGGTGTGCGAGTTCCGGTACAGATCAGCAAGGGCGTTCTGACCCATTAGAAGGGTTCAACCGCACCATGTACAACTTCAACTTCAATGTATTAGACCCGTATATTGTTCGACCGGTCGCAGTCGCCTGGCGTGATTATGTTCCGCAACCGGCGCGTAACGGTTTGAGCAACTTTACCGGCAACCTTGAAGAACCTGCGGTGATGGTTAACTACTTCTTGCAGGGCGACCCTTATCAGGGGATGGTCCACTTTACCCGCTTTTTCCTGAACACTATTTTGGGGATGGGCGGCTTTATTGATGTTGCGGGGATGGCGAACCCGAAACTGCAACGGACTGAACCTCACCGCTTCGGTAGTACGCTTGGTCATTATGGCGTGGGTTATGGGCCGTACGTACAATTACCGTTCTACGGTAGCTTCACGCTGCGTGATGACGGCGGTGATATGGCGGATGGTCTTTACCCGGTACTTTCCTGGCTGACCTGGCCGATGTCCGTGGGTAAATGGACGCTTGAAGGTATCGAAACCCGTGCGCAACTGCTGGATTCCGACGGCCTGCTGCGTCAGTCGTCCGACCCATACATTATGGTGCGCGAAGCGTACTTCCAGCGTCATGATTTCATCGCCAATGGCGGCGAACTCAAACCGCAGGAAAACCCGAACGCGCAAGCGATTCAGGATGAGTTAAAAGATATCGATTCTGAATAAGAAACAAATAAAAAAGGTGAGTCGCAAAACTCACCTTTTTTGTTGTTATCCATCAATTACCACAAGTAAAAGGAGACAAACCGACAATGACCCGGACGAAATTATGTAAAAATACTGATGTTCGCCACTGACTGTTTCCGATATTCAGACGTTGGAAAATCAAAAAACTGGACAAATAATTTTAATTATCATCAAAATTAACACCCAACGCAGAGAGTTGTTTAATTTCACTTTGATATTTCATCTGGCGATTTTGAAGTCTTTTTTCAACTTTATCTTCGATTTCCTTAAACTGTTTATATTCATTTTGAGAGTTGTCAACGTCAACTTCGTTAGCGAATAAAGTAGAAATTATTTCTTTTACATTATCGCGTCTAAATTTTGCATTGTCCACTTGAAAATTGTATCTTATTGCTCGACCTAAACGTTTAAAAACTTCGTTAGGTTCTCTCAGTCTTTCCCCGTTGAGCTCGTTTACAACCTGATGATCGGAACCTGTTGCAAATGACTCTGCCATGATAGCTTTACTGCTTTCAAACCACGCTGAAGCTTTCCTGGCGTTTTCACTACAATATTGGGTGAGACTATCACCATTAATACGAATTCCTCTTTGAATGTGGTAGTCGTCCTGATCGTAGTAACCGAGAGATAAGTAATCATTTCCGTTTTTATTTTTAATTACAATAGCGAGAGAGTCGCCTTTTTTATCTTTACCGTACCAGGTAAATAAGTCCGTTGGTTCGCTTTTCCCGCTCTCATCAAATTTCGTTACCGTATGTCTGAGTTTGTGCGATATTTTATCGAAGATAAAACCAGGATTTCCATCATATATTTCTTTTATTGCGCTGAAGATCATTTCCTTGTTATGGATATCATGAGTATTCTCTACTACATTTTTACTGATGATGGTTTGACCGACTTTTTTGTTTTCATCGTTCGCAGGTGATTTTGTTGGTTCTTGATTATGAATACCAATAATACCATCATCAGTATATTCAGCATTATTTATATCATCATGAGTCTTCTCAACTATGTTGTCATTAATGATAGTACGGACGAGTTCTTTGTCTTTATAGTTCGCAGATAATTTTATTGGTTCTTGGTTGTCGATACCAATAGTAATATAGTCTGTATCATTGGAGCCAATATCAATATAAGTAACTGAGGAATTATTGATAATTATTCTATCAGGTTCACCGGTTCCTCGTATGGCATTTTTTATAAGCTCAAGTAGATGTTTAATACAGGTACTTATTCCTTCCTTGCCATTAAAAAGGTTTTTGAACTCTTGTACTAATCCATTAACTTCATTATTGTTATTTTCATTGGTGGATTCTGTGTAAGTAGGGCAGGTATTGTTGATTGAAACAGATGGTAGCATGATTTTATTCCACGTTGATTGATTTGTTGCAAATATATATTACCTAATAAAATAGACTATCAAAAAACGCTCATTTATTTAGAACCTATCTTTAATTTGAGTGTATGAGCGCATAATAGCCAGGGTGGTTTGAGTATCCTGGAAATTCAGAAAAGTAAACTCATTGAGAAGGACGAGCAGAACGCCTGATAATCTATCTTTCCCTTCAGGCCTGTCTGTGGATAACGCTTACAAATTTGCAAGGGCAAGCTGACATCAGGCTGTTTGCAAAATTGTCTTATCTCAGGAGGCAAGCAATGAGGAAACTACTTTCGGTGAAGAGAGGGAGTTAAAGTCACCTGCATAGCAGGTGACTTTAACTAAGCTAACGCGTTATCAGAACGCGTAGTTAAAGTTCGTACCGAACAGCCAGGCTTTACCTTCAGACTCGAACTGATATGGCCCTTCGTTAATTTTCACGCTCTGGCCGTGCATATAAGAAACACCAACGTCGACTGAAGCATCTTTATTAAATGCGTAAGTCGTACCTGCACTCAGCCAGAAACGGTCCTGGTCCGGAATGGAGATAGAACGATTCTGTGCCGGAACTGGGCTGTCATCGAAGGCGATACCGGTACGGAAGGTCCAGTTATCATCGTAGTAATAAGTGGTACCCAACGCGATGCGGTAAGCATCTTTAAAGCCTTCATGTTTCTGGAACAGCGTGTCGCCACTCGTTGATGTCGCTTTCAGTTGCTGGAACTGACTCCAGCTGGTGTAAGCCAGGCTATAGTGAATTGCCCACTGCGGATCAACACGGTTATAACCCGACACTTCCCACATTTCAGGCAGGTTCAGCGTCAGATAACCCGACTGCGTTGCGCCACCTGTCGCGGTAGGAATTGGCAAACCGTAGTTATTAAAAGCCGGGTTAAGATCGCTGCTGTAGTTACCCTTGAAGTCAATTTTCACTTCAGAGCGGTAGGTCAATGCGTAGCGGTTGTTTTTATCCAGTTCGTACAGGATCCCGGCGTTCCAGCCAAAGCCCCACTGGTTACCGTTCAGGTGAGCGATTTTGGTATTACTGTCGATGCCGTTGGCGGTAGCTGCTAATGCTTGCCCCTGAGGAGTCCGCCCAGCAGGAGATTGCATAATCTGACCAGCCACCAGTTGCCCCAGATCGCCTGCAAAACGTTCAATTTTCGCACGAGCGTAGACGGCGTTGAAACCGAGACCAAAGCTCCATGCATTATTTAAGCGATATGCACCGCTTAAGTTCAGGTTCATGGTTTCGAGGTCGGTGGTACCACCGACAGAGCCGCCTGCATAAGTATCGTTAAACTCTGTCGCCAGACCATAGTTAGAGGTAATAGAAGCCCCCCAACCAAATTGGTCGTTAATCGGTGCAACAAAGTGCATGTTCGGAACCCATGCCGTAGGCGCGATATTATCGGCTTTCAGGCTACGACCAGACGGAGACGTTCCGCTGATATTTACGTCCGGATCTATATAAACCGCACCCGCAGAAAATGTCGGGCGGTCAAACATGGTAATCAACGCGGGGTTACGGCTGACGTTACCTGCATCATCGGCAATAGCGCCTTCCCCTGAATAAGCCCGGCCCAGGCCAGAGGAAGAAAATTCGTTTAACTGAAAGCCTGCCGACCAGGCCTGGGTGGAGATAAGTGCCACTGCGACTGCGATAGCAGACTTTGTAAACAGGGTTTTCTGGCTCATGACCATAACCTCAATGATTTATTTTTATACAAACTATGTTACGTACTGTAACAGGAGCGCGAAGTGTAGGGTCTGAGGTACATCTTAGAAATCAGACCAGTGGCGAGAGTATAGGTCGGACCAGATGGAATGTTGCAAGTATGTTTCTATATTTTTTCAAATATGATCTAAGAAACGCGATCCAGCTGGCAAAATTTGGAGGTGGCGCACTCATGGATTCGGGTGAATTTTGTTTTAGATCATTTTTAAGTGTGATTTCGGTCACTTATCCGATTTTGCAGAATTAACAACTGGAGCAGTACTTTCCGGAAGCGTAAAATATCCCCAACGTTTATCTGGCACCTTAGGTGCACATACAGAGGAAATCAACGATGAGTAAATGTAGTGCTGATGAAACCCCGGTTTGCTGCTGTATGGATGTTGGCACCATTATGGACAACTCCGACTGCACCGCGTCTTACAGCCGCGTGTTTGCAAACCGCGCAGAAGCAGAACAAACGCTGGCGGCGCTGACTGAAAAAGCCCGTAGCGTTGAATCCGAACCTTGCAAAATCACCCCGACTTTCACTGAAGAGTCTGACGGTGTGCGCCTGGATATCGATTTCACTTTTGCCTGCGAAGCTGAAATGTTGATCTTCCAGCTGGGTCTGCGTTAATTCCTCTCGGGTATATACGCCCCTGTCAGTTCCTGGCGGGGGCGTTTTTATTTTCTCTTCCTCTTTTCTCTCTGTGTCATAGCTCCCACTTTCCCTTTTCTCCACTTGGCTAAATGTAAAAAAATGGTTAAGACTATGATCAGGTCAGACCACTTTATTTATTTTTTTACAGGGGAGTGTTATGGGTCAGGTTTTACCGCTGATTACCCGCCAGGGCGATCGTATCGCCATTGTTAGCGGCTTACGTACGCCTTTTGCCCGTCAGGCGACGGCTTTTCATGGCATTCCCGCTGTTGATTTGGGGAAGATGGTCGTAGGCGAATTGCTGGCACGCAGCGAGATCCCCGCCGAAGTGATTGAACAACTGGTTTTTGGTCAGGTCGTACAAATGCCTGAAGCCCCCAACATTGCGCGTGAAATTGTTCTTGGCACCGGAATGAATGTCCATACCGATGCTTACAGCGTCAGCCGCGCTTGTGCTACCAGTTTTCAGGCGGTTGCAAACGTCGCCGAAAGCCTGATGGCGGGAACTATTCGTGCGGGGATTGCCGGCGGGGCAGATTCCTCTTCCGTATTGCCCATTGGTGTTAGTAAAAAACTGGCGCGCGTGTTGGTGGATGTCAACAAAGCCCGCACGATGAGCCAACGACTGAAACTTTTTTCTCGCCTGCGTTTGCGTGACTTAATGCCCGTACCGCCTGCGGTGGCGGAGTATTCCACAGGCTTGCGGATGGGCGACACCGCCGAACAAATGGCGAAAACCTACGGTATTACTCGCGAACAGCAAGATGCGCTGGCGCACCGTTCACATCAGCGTGCTGCTCAGGCATGGTCAGAAGGTAAGCTCAAAGAAGAGGTAATGGCCGCCTACGTTCCTCCTTATAAACAACCGCTCGCGGAAGACAACAATATTCGCGGCAATTCCACGCTTGCTGATTACGCAAAGCTGCGTCCGGCGTTTGATCGCAAACACGGGACGGTAACGGCAGCAAACAGTACACCGCTGACCGATGGCGCAGCGGCGGTGATCCTGATGACTGAATCACGGGCGAAAGAATTGGGCCTGGTGCCGCTGGGATATCTGCGTAGCTACGCATTTACCGCTATTGATGTCTGGCAGGACATGTTGCTCGGCCCGGCCTGGTCAACGCCGCTGGCGCTGGAACGCGCTGGATTGACGATGGCCGATCTGACATTGATTGACATGCACGAAGCCTTTGCCGCCCAGACGCTGGCTAATATTCAGTTGCTTGGCAGCGAACGTTTTGCGCGCGACGTACTGGGGCGTTCCCATGCTACTGGTGAAGTGGACGATAGTAAGTTTAACGTGCTTGGTGGTTCCATTGCGTACGGGCATCCCTTCGCAGCGACTGGAGCGCGGATGATTACCCAGACATTGCATGAACTTCGCCGTCGCGGCGGTGGATTTGGCTTAGTGACCGCTTGTGCTGCTGGTGGGCTTGGTGCGGCAATGGTTCTGGAGGCGGAATAATGGAAATGGCATCAGCTTTTACTCTTAATGTTCGTCTGGACAACATTGCAGTCATCACCATCGACGTTCCCGGTGAGAAAATGAATACCCTGAAGGCGGAGTTTGCCTCGCAGGTGCGCACCATTATTAAGCAACTTCGCGAAAACAAAGAATTACGTGGAGTTGTATTTATCTCAGCGAAACCGGACAACTTTATCGCCGGAGCAGACATCAACATGATCGGCAACTGCAAAACGGCGCAAGAAGCGGAAGAGCTGGCGCGGCAGGGGCAACAGTTAATGGCGGAGATTCATGCTCTGCCTGTTCCGGTTATCGCGGCTATTCATGGCGCTTGCCTGGGGGGCGGGCTGGAACTGGCACTGGCGTGTCATGGCCGCGTCTGCAGTGACGATCCTAAAACGGTGCTTGGCTTGCCGGAAGTTCAGCTTGGATTATTGCCAGGTTCAGGCGGCACCCAGCGTTTACCGCGCCTGATAGGTGTCAGCACAGCATTAGAGATGATCCTCACTGGAAAACAACTTCGGGCGAAACAGGCATTAAAGCTGGGGCTGGTGGATGACGTCGTTCCGCAATCCATTTTACTGGAATCCGCCGTTGAGTTGGCAAAGCATGATCGACTATCTTCCCGCCCGCTACCTGTACGCGAGCGCATTCTGGCGGGGCCGCTAGGTCGTGCACTGTTGTTCAAAATGGTCGGCAAGAAAACAGAGCAGAAAACTCAGGGGAACTATCCGGCGACAAAACGCATTCTTGAAGTCATCGAAACCGGATTAGCGCAAGGCACCAGCAGCGGCTATGACGCGGAAGCCCGTGCCTTTGGTGAACTGGCGATGACACCACAATCGCAGGCTCTGCGTAGTATCTTTTTTGCCAGTACCGAAGTGAAGAAAGATCCGGGCAGTGATGCTCCGCCTGCGCCGTTAAATAGCGTAGGGATTTTAGGCGGTGGCTTGATGGGGGGCGGTATTGCTTATGTTACTGCTTGTAAAGCGGGCTTGCCGGTCAGAATTAAAGATATCAACCCGCAGGGCATAAATCATGCATTGAAGTACAGCTGGGATCAGTTGGAGGGCAAAGTGCGCCGCCGACATCTCAAAGCCAGCGAACGTGACAAACAGCTGGCATTAATTTCGGGAACAACGGATTATCGCGGCTTTGCCCATCGTGACTTAATTATTGAAGCAGTGTTTGAAAATCTCGAATTAAAACAAAAGATGGTGGCGGAAGTAGAGGGAAATTGCGCCACTCATACCATCTTCGCTTCGAATACGTCATCTTTACCAATTAGTGATATTGCCGCTCACGCCTCGCGGCCGGAGCAGGTTATCGGTCTTCATTTCTTCAGCCCGGTAGAAAAAATGCCGCTGGTGGAGATCATTCCCCATGCGGGGACATCGGCGCAAACCATCGCTACAACGGTAAAACTGGCGAAAAAACAGGGAAAAACGCCAATTGTTGTGCGTGACAAAGCCGGGTTTTATGTCAATCGCATTTTAGCGCCTTACATCAATGAAGCTATCCGCATGTTGACTGAAGGTGAACGGGTTGAGCATATCGATGCCGCACTGGTCAAGTTTGGTTTTCCGGTGGGACCAATCCAACTTTTGGATGAGGTAGGAATCGATACCGGGACTAAAATTATTCCTGTACTGGAAGCCGCTTATGGAGAACGTTTTAGCGCGCCTGCAAATGTTGTTTCTTCAATTTTGAATGACGATCGCAAAGGCAGAAAAAATGGTCGGGGTTTCTATCTTTATGGGCCGAAAGGGCGTAAAAGCAAAAAACAGGTCGATCCTGCTATTTATCCGCTGATTGGCGCGCAAGGGCAGGGGCGACTCTCCGCACCGCAGGTTGCTGAACGGTGTGTGATGATGATGCTGAATGAAGCTGTACGTTGTCTGGACGAGCAGGTTATCCGTAGCGTGCGTGACGGGGATATCGGCGCGGTATTTGGAATTGGGTTTCCGCCGTTTCTCGGTGGCCCATTTCGCTATATCGACGCTCTCGGTGCGGCAGAAGTGGTTGCAATAATGCAACGTCTGACCGCGCGGTACGGTTCTCGTTTTACCCCTTGCGATCGTTTAGTTGAGATGAGCGAGCGTGGGGAAAGTTTTTGGAAAACAACTGCAACTGACCTGCAATAAGAAGGTCAAAGTTATATGAATCCGCGCTGAATGGCGGAGTGTTGGTCAAAATGTAAACGCATATTGACTATACTTACGCCATTGAGGTAAAAAACAGCGTTTCATTCGGTGAATGGATAAGGCACAATGCCGGCCACCGTCGTGTTTCTCTGGTTTCAGATGAAACACGACGGGCGAATCTGGTTAACAAAAGCGGTGCAATATGCAAGTTTTTATCATGCGTCACGGCGACGCAGCCCTCGATGCCGCCAGTGATTCGGTTCGTCCTCTGACCACTAATGGTTGTGACGAATCTCGCCTGATGGCGAACTGGCTGAAAGGTCAAAAAGTGGAAATCGAACGTGTTCTGGTGAGCCCGTTCCTGCGAGCCGAGCAAACACTGGAAGAAGTGGCGGATTGTATGGACCTGCCTTCCAGTGTAGAAGTTCTGCCTGAGCTAACGCCCTGTGGCGATGTTGGTCTGGTCAGTGCGTATCTCCAGGCACTGACCAACGAAGGTGTCGAGTCGGTACTGGTTATCTCCCACTTACCATTAGTCGGGTATCTGGTTGCCGAGTTATGTCCGGGCGAAACGCCGCCTATGTTTACCACTTCAGCGATTGCCAGCGTAACACTTGATCAAAGTGGAAACGGCCAATTCAACTGGCAGATGAGCCCGTGTAATCTGAAGATGGCAAAAGCAATTTAAAAGCTCATATGCCCGGTTGCGTACGCGTATACCGGGCAAATTTTTTCTGTCCTAATTGTGATCATATTTTACATATCACGAATTTTATTATCTTTCTTGTTATTGAAACTGGTAATAACACAGTGGAATAATGGTTTTGTATCTTGAATATAAATTAATTAATTTAATCAAGAATGAATCTTAGCAATAAATAAATGCAAAATCATTATAAATTCTTTTAGTGGTTTTTATATCCAATTCATTCATATCGGTTATGAAGTTTTTCTTTTTTTTTGATGGCGCGCATGTATTTTTATTGAAAATCGAGAGAGATATTCTGGTTGTGTATTGATTAATTAAATCTACATAAAGTCTTTAAGTATTACTACATTGCTTATTTTTAAAGATAAGACCAACATAACGACACACCAGAGAATATCTGTTTGCATTCTATGATTATTTGGGACATATGATGTTCAATGGTTAACTAAAAGTGTCAGACATAATATATACAATAATATTATGTCAGTTGCTTGTATTATACATTTTAATGATTTAAGGACAAATAATGAGTAAGTTTGCCAAAACAGCCATTGCTGCCGCAATGGTGATGGGCGCAGTTGTCTCCACGTCAGCATTTGCTGCAGGCAACAACGGTACTGCACGTTTCTATGGCACCATTGAAGACTCTCCGTGCTCTATCGTTCCAGACGATCACAAACTGGAAGTGGATTTAGGCAACATTGGTGCAGAAGCACTCAAAAACAACGGGACTACCACGCCGAAAGACTTTCAGATTCGTTTACAGGACTGCGTATTTGATACCCAAACGAACATGGAAACGACATTCACCGGTAACGTTTCTACGGGAAACGAGAATTACTACACCATTTTTAATACCGATACAGGTGCTGCGTTTAACAATGTAAGCCTGGCGATTGGTGATAAGCAAGGTACTTCCTATAAAAGCGGTGCTGGTATTAAACAGCCGATCGTAAATGACTCAGTAACCAATAAAGGCAAACCTAAACAGACGCTGAACTTCAAAGCCTGGTTAGTTGGTGCGGCTGGTACGCCTGACCTGGGTGGTTTTGAAGCAAATACCACCTTCCAGATTACCTATCTCTAAGGTAATTCACCCCCATAGCATCTCGCTATGGGGGATTTTGGCGAGTTTTTGGACTTATTATAATAATCACGGATGAATACGTGTATGCCTGACCATTCCCTTTTCCGCTTACGGGCGCTTCCCTGGTGCGTTGCCGTGGTCATCTCTGGATGCCATATCAATGCCTGGGCTGATGAAGATATTCAGTTTGATTCCCGTTTTCTGGAATTAAAAGGCGACACGAAAATCGATTTGAAGCGATTTTCAAGCCAGGGTTATGTTGAACCGGGTAAATACAGTTTACAGGTTGAGGTCAATAAACAGCCGTTACCCGGTGAATATGATATTTACTGGTATGCTGCAGAAAATGATGCCAATAAGACTTACGCCTGCCTGTCGCCAGACCTGGTGGCACTGCTTGGTTTCAAAGAAGACATTGCGAAAAATTTGCAATGGGTTCACGACGGTAAATGCCTTAAGCCAGGCCAATTTGACGGTCTGGAAATGCGTGTTGATTTAAGCCAGTCCGCGCTCCTTATCAGCTTGCCGCAGGCTTATCTTGAATACAGCGATGTCGACTGGGACCCTCCCTCGCGCTGGGATGATGGCATCTCAGGTTTAATTGCCGATTACAGCATCAACGCCCAAACCCGACACGAAGAAAATGGCGGTGATGACAGCAACGATATCAGCGGCAACGGTACGGTTGGCGTTAACCTCGGGCCGTGGCGCTTGCGAGCCGACTGGCAGAGCGATTATCAGCATACCCGCAGTAATGATGAAGAGACGGAAGACAGCACCGAAAGAAACTGGGACTGGAGCCGTTACTACGCCTGGCGCGCGTTACCGAGTCTGAAAGCCAAACTGGCACTCGGTGAAGATTACCTCGATTCCGATATTTTCGATGGCTTTAACTACATCGGCGGTAGTATCAGTACTGACGATCAAATGCTGCCGCCGAACCTGCGCGGCTATGCTCCGGATATTTCCGGCGTGGCCCATACGGCGGCGAAAGTCACCGTTAGCCAGGCCGGGCGCGTAATCTATGAAACCCAGGTGCCAGCCGGGCCATTCCGTATCCAGGATCTTGCCGATTTTAGCTCTGGTACGCTGCATGTGCGCATTGAAGAGGTGAACGGTCAGGTGCAGGAGTATGACATCAGCACTGCCTCCATGCCGTTCCTGACTCGCCCGGGCCAGGTGCGCTACAAAATTATGATGGGGCGACCACAGGAGTGGGGGCACCATGTGCAAGGCGGGTTCTTTTCCGGTGGCGAAGCGTCCTGGGGGATAGCAAACGGCTGGTCACTGTATGGCGGGGCGCTTGGCGATGAAAATTACCAGTCAGCCGCGCTTGGGATTGGTCGCGATCTTTCCGTTTTCGGTGCGATGGCCTTTGATATCACCCACTCGCATACCCGACTTGACGATTCGACCGCTTACGGAAAAAGCACGCTCGACGGTAACTCTTTCAGAGTCAGTTACTCCAAAGATTTTGATGAACTCAACAGCCGCGTCACCTTCGCCGGATACCGCTTCTCGGAAGAGAACTATATGACCATGAGCGAGTATCTGGACGCAAATGACAGCGCAATGGTTCGCTCTGGCAATGATAAAGAGATGTACACCGCCACCTATAACCAGAACTTCAGGGATGCCGGTGTTTCTGTTTACCTGAACTATACGCGCCACACCTATTGGGATCGTGAGGAACAGACCAACTACAACGTAATGCTCTCCCACTATTTCAATATGGGCGGCATTCGGAACATGAGTATCTCTCTGACCGGTTATCGCTACGAGTATGACGATAGCGCTGACAAAGGCGTCTACATCTCCTTAAGTATGCCGTGGGGCGATAGCAGCGTTGTGAGTTACAACGGCAACTACGGCAGCGGTTCAGACAGCAGCCAGGTAGGGTATTTCAGTCGTATCGATGACGCCAGTCATTATCAGATAAACGTGGGCAACAGTGAAAATCACTCCAGCGTGGATGGTTATTACAGCCGTGACGGTTCAATGGCCCATGTGGATCTCAATGCCAACTACCATGAAGGGCAGTACACCTCTGCCGGGTTGTCGCTACAGGGCGGCGCTACGCTCACGGCTCACGGTGGCGCGTTGCACCGTACTCAAAATATGGGCGGTACGCGATTACTGATTGACGCTGACGGTGTCGCGGACGTACCGGTCGAAGGAAATGGTGCAGCGGTTTACACCAATATGTTTGGTAAAGCCGTCGTTGCCGACGTCAATAACTACTACCGTAACCAGGCCACGATTGACCTGACCAGACTGCCAGAAGACGCCGAAGCCACGCAGTCAGTGGTGCAGGCGACGCTTACCGAAGGCGCCATTGGCTACCGTCAATTTGCGGTCATCAGTGGGCAAAAGGCGATGGCTGTCCTGCGCATGAGTGATGGCAGTTACCCGCCATTTGGTGCGGAAGTGAGAAACGAACATGACCAGCAGGTCGGCCTGGTTGATGATGACGGCAACGTCTATCTGGCTGGAGTAAAAGCGGGCGAACACATGCGTGTCTCATGGAATGGCGAACCCCACTGTGAGATTTCACTGCCAGACCCGCTGCCCGCCGACCTGTTCAACGGCCTGTTACTGCCGTGCAAGCAACAAGGCGCGGTGATGCCTGCGGCTCCGTCAGACATTAAACCGATGATTCAGGAACAGACGCAGCAGGTCACACCTGGCGCGGAACCCATGGCTATTTCAGCAAACCAATAACGTGATTAAGGATTGATCCATGTATACATTGACTCGCTCTGCAACACGCGCTGCCCCTGCGTTGGCGCTGCTGGTGGCGGCCACCAGTTTTACCACCCACGCATCGGTGACGCCCGACCGTACACGCCTGGTCTTCAATGAAGGCGACAAATCTATTAGCGTCACGTTGCGCAATAACGACCCGAAGCAGCCCTACCTGGCACAAAGCTGGATGGAGGACGAAAAGGGCAACAAAATCAGCTCGCCACTTACGGTACTGCCGCCGGTACAGCGTATTGATGCGATGATGAATGGGCAGGTAAAAGTCCAGGGAATGCCGGATATCAACAAGTTACCCGCCGATCGTGAGAGTATGTTCTACTTTAACGTGCGTGAAATCCCGCCAAAATCGAACAAACCTAATACGCTGCAAATTGCCCTGCAAACGCGTATCAAATTGTTCTGGCGACCAAAGGCACTGGCAAAAATTGACATGAGGGAGCCGTGGCAGCACAAGGTGACCTTAACCCGCAATGGCCAGGCGTTCACCGTCAATAACCCCACGCCCTATTACGTGATTATCAGCAATGCCAGCACGCAGAAAAATGGTAATCCGGCAGCCGGGTTTACGCCGCTGGTCATGCCGCCGAAATCGTCCGCACCGTTGAATGTGAAGATGGACACTGTGCCGGTGCTGACTTACGTCAACGACTACGGCGCGCGATTGTCGCTGAACTTTAAATGCACTGGCAATAATTGCCAGGTGGATGCAGAGCAAAGCCGCAAAGGCTGATGCCGGGAGAGTCTTATGAAATACACGTTTCTGGTGGGAACGGGCATTTTTCTCCTGAGCGGCTGGCTGATGGGGAACCTTGCTGTGGCAGCGGAAAGTAAACCGGTGTTATTGACGTTGCGCGTTCTGGTGGATGGGCCGCCGCCCTGTTCCGTAAAGGGGAGCAATGTGCAATTTGGCGAAGTCTACATTAGCAAAATCAATGGCACGAATTACCGCACCACGCAGCCGCTTTATACCCTGAACTGTAGTAGCAGGGCTTCAGGTGTTGATGATCTGCGGATGCAGCTTAAAGGCACCACTACCGTGATTAACGGGGAAACTGTTATTGCGACCGAAATACCCGGCCTGGGCATTCGCATTGAAAATGGTGCCGATAACTCTCTGTTCAGAGTGGGTGAAGGTAACTGGTCTGATTTTAATGTTAACCAGTTGCCCAACCTCACAGCGGTGCCGGTAAAACAGAGCGGAGTGCAGCTTACGCCAGCGGAATTTAACGCCAGTATGACGATGGTGGTGGATTACCAATGAAAAAACGCTTGTTACTTTTACTCTGCACCTGCGGTGGCGTTGCGCTGGCGGCTGACGATGACATCACCTTCCACGGTACGCTGGTGGCACCGCCTGCCTGTGCTATCAGCGATGGAAAGACCCTCGAAGTGGAATTTCGCGATCTCATCATCGACAGTATCAACGGAGACTATGGCCGCAAGGAAGTGGAATATAGTCTGAGCTGTGACTCTGACACGCGCGATCCCGAGTGGGTTATGACACTCACCTGGACGGGTACGCAGACCGCCTACAATGACTCGGCTATCGAAACAGACGTTCCCGGCTTTGGTATTGAACTTCAGCACGATGGTCAGCCTTTTAAGCTGAATACTCCGCTTACTATTAACGCCACCGATTTTACCCAAAAGCCGAAGCTGGAAGCCGTGCCAGTGAAGTCAGCCGATGCGGTGCTGAGTGATACCACGTTTTCAGCCTATGCAACATTGCGGGTGGATTATCAATGAAGACAGAACGTATTTATTCGCTCGGCTATGGGCTGTTAGCGGGCCTGTTGTTGATCGGCAGCACGCGTGCCCTGGCCGTGGACAACAACCTGCATTTTTACGGCAATTTAATTAGCCGCTCTTGTACGCTGGTGGTTGATAGCGGAAATCTGGCCGAAGTCCATTTTCCAACTATCAGTCGTCGGGATCTTATGGCTGCGGGGGAGTCTGCGCACGTCCCGGTGGTGTTTAAGCTGAAAGATTGTAAGGGACCTGCGAGTTATCAGGTCCAGGTGACCCTTACCGGTACGGAAGACAGTGAACAGCCCGGTTTCCTGGCGCTGGATACCACATCAACCGCGCAGGGCGTGGGGATTGGGATGGAAACGACTGACGGTGTACGGGTGGCAATTAACGACCCAACCGGGGCGAAATTCACGCTTAGCGATGGCAGTAATGACATTAATTTCAGGGCCTGGTTACAGGCGAAAAGCGGTCGGGAAGTGACGATGGGCGATTTTACCGCCAACCTGACGGCGACCTTCGAGTATATCTAATATGAAAAAAATACGATTTCTGCTTTGCGTCATGCTGGCGCTGTGCTTTAGCCAGGGAGCCCAGGCGAAACTGGGGACAACCTATAATAACGTGTACATCTATTATGGGAGTGTTACAGGTTTCGCAAAAATTGACTTCTTCCTTGATTTGTTGACGACTAATGGGGTTTATCATGGGGAGTATTATCAGAATATACCGCTTGGCGTTGAGGTAGGAAATCTCCCTAATCAGTCATGGACCGGACCTGGAAACATACCCGCACCCAAAATCACTGTCCTTACAGGCGATTATACCGATTTGTATAAGTGCCCGGGGGTTCTCAATATTGATCCAGATACCAACTGGAGTTGCTCATATTTAAAACTATCCATAGAGGTTGACGGCTCGGCAGAGACGTGTCCGTGGATGGTGGGTTTTACGGCAAACAGTAGTGTAAATTTTTATCTTTTACATAAGGTGGAATACTACAGGGGGCCGACAAGCTATACAACAGTGTGTCCGGGTGAGCCATTAACAAACTATGATATCTCCTGGAGTGACAGCCGGGTTGAACACAGTCAAATTTTGAATCTGCAATCGACAGGTTCAGTCATTGAAAAAAACTTATCTACCTATCTGATGAAAGATGGTCAGCTTTGTGATGGCAGTAAAATAGATGAGCGCGGTGCGTATTGCCGCTTTGTCAGTCAGCAAATCACGTTTACGGCTGAAGGGTGCGATGACGCCAGAGTAACAGTCGCGCCAACGCAGCACCCTATTACCGACCGGCAACTGCACGATATGTTGGTGCGTGTTGATACCAGTAACAGGCAGGCAATAGACTCCACGTGTCGCTTTCAGTATGTATTGAATATGTTGTAGCATTATTTCACCGACCAGTTAGCTGGTCGGTGAAAGTGCATGTTGATAATGATGTCAGGGCAACTCAGGCGGCAACCACTCTTCCACTTCAATCAACACTAATAAAGCTGCATCACCGCCGTACTCTTTCGGTGCCTGGTGAAACGCCATCACATGGGGATGTTGCGCCAGCCACAGCGGCGTTTGCTGCTTCAAAATATGCTTACCATGACCATGCATCACGCAGGCGCAAAACACATGTTCACGACGGCAGGCGGCAATCAGAGCCCCAAGTTCCTGCTTAGCTTGCAATTGCGTCAAACCGTGTAAATCCAAAAACAATTCCGGCGAATAATCGCCGCGGCGCAGTTTCTTCGCTTCAAAATGGCTTACATCCGGACGGACATATTTCACCGGACCTTCGGTATTCAATAACGGTTGAAACTCATCGGAGAAATAATGGCTGGCATCGGCCTGTTCCTGAATTAACCGCTTGACCGGTACTTCGCTAATTTTTTTACGCAGCGGCCGATGGACAATGGTGTCCTGCTTTATCTGGCGGGTTCCCGCCATCAACTGGCGAAAAAGCGCCTGGTCCTCCTCGCTAAGTGATGATTTCTTTTTCATTTACATCTCTCATTTCTAATTTTCCTACAGTTTACCCGACTCGTCGTCTAATCGATCGTTTTAAACGTATTTTTCCTCACTCACCGCGCGTGAATGCTGATTTATCGTCATCTTCATGGCAAACTAGCCGCCGAAATTAATGCGACCATGCCCTGGAGGAATACGTGGATAAAATTTTCGTTGATGAAGCAGTAAATGAGCTGCAAACCATTCAGGACATGTTGCGCTGGTCGGTGAGCCGCTTCAGCGCGGCAAATATCTGGTACGGCCACGGCACCGATAACCCGTGGGATGAAGCCGTACAACTGGTGCTGCCATCGCTCTACCTGCCGCTGGATATTCCGGAAGATATGCGCACCGCGCGTCTGACTTCCAGCGAAAAACACCGTATTGTTGAGCGCGTGATCCGCCGCGTCAACGAACGCATTCCGGTGGCCTACCTGACCAACAAAGCCTGGTTCTGCGGTCATGAATTTTACGTCGATGAACGTGTGCTGGTGCCGCGCTCGCCGATTGGTGAACTTATCAACAATAAATTTGCCGGACTCATCAGCAAGCAACCGCAACACATTTTAGATATGTGCACCGGAAGCGGCTGTATTGCGATTGCCTGCGCTTATGCCTTTCCGGAAGCAGAAGTCGACGCGGTAGACATCTCTCCTGACGCGCTGGCGGTTGCTGAACAGAACATCGAAGAACATGGTCTGATCCACAACGTCATTCCGATTCGTTCCGATCTGTTCCGGGACTTGCCGAAAGTGCAGTACGACCTGATCGTCACTAACCCGCCGTACGTTGATGCGGAAGATATGTCCGACCTGCCAAATGAATACCGTCACGAGCCGGAACTGGGTCTGGCATCTGGTACTGACGGCCTGAAACTGACGCGTCGTATTCTCGGTAATGCGGCAGATTACCTTGCTGATGATGGCGTGCTGATTTGTGAAGTCGGCAACAGCATGGTACATCTTATGGAACAATATCCAGATGTTCCGTTCACCTGGCTGGAGTTTGATAACGGCGGTGATGGTGTGTTTATGCTCACCAAAGAGCAGCTTATTGCTGCACAAGAACATTTCGCGATTTATAAAGATTAAGTAAACACGCAAACACAACAATAACGGAGCCGTGATGGCTGGAAACACAATTGGACAACTCTTTCGCGTAACCACCTTCGGCGAATCGCACGGGCTGGCGCTCGGCTGCATCGTCGATGGTGTTCCGCCAGGTATTCCGCTGACGGAAGCGGACCTGCAACACGATCTCGACCGTCGTCGCCCTGGGACATCGCGCTATACCACCCAGCGTCGTGAGCCAGATCAGGTCAAAATTCTCTCCGGTGTTTTTGAAGGCGTTACTACCGGCACCAGCATTGGTTTACTGATCGAAAACACTGACCAGCGTTCTCAGGATTACAGCGCAATTAAAGACGTTTTCCGTCCAGGCCATGCCGATTATACCTACGAACAAAAATATGGCCTGCGCGATTATCGCGGCGGCGGTCGTTCTTCCGCTCGCGAAACCGCCATGCGCGTTGCAGCAGGGGCGATTGCCAAAAAATATCTCGCTGAGAAATTTGGTATAGAAATTCGCGGCTGCTTGACCCAAATGGGCGACATTCCGCTGGAAATCAAAGACTGGTCTCAGGTCGAGCAAAATCCATTCTTCTGCCCGGATCCGGACAAAATCGAAGCCTTAGATGAACTGATGCGCGCGCTGAAAAAAGAGGGCGACTCTATTGGCGCGAAAGTCACCGTGGTGGCCAGTGGCGTCCCTGCCGGACTTGGCGAGCCGGTCTTTGATCGCCTTGATGCTGACATCGCCCATGCGCTAATGAGCATTAACGCGGTGAAAGGTGTGGAAATTGGTGATGGTTTTGACGTGGTAGCGCTGCGTGGCAGCCAGAACCGTGACGAAATCACCAAAGACGGTTTCCAGAGCAACCATGCGGGCGGTATTCTCGGCGGCATCAGCAGCGGGCAGCAAATCATTGCCCATATGGCGCTGAAACCGACCTCCAGCATTACTGTGCCTGGACGCACCATTAACCGCTTTGGCGAAGAAGTTGAGATGATCACCAAAGGCCGTCACGATCCTTGTGTTGGGATCCGCGCGGTGCCGATCGCGGAAGCGATGCTGGCGATCGTTTTAATGGATCACCTGTTACGGCAACGGGCGCAAAATGCTGATGTGAAGACTGATATTCCACGCTGGTAAAAATGAACAAAACTGCGATTGCGCTGCTGGCCCTGCTTGCCAGTAGCGCCAGCCTGGCAGCGACGCCGTGGCAAAAAATAACCCAACCTGTGCCGGGTAGTGCACAATCGATAGGCAGTTTTTCAAATGGCTGTATCGTTGGTGCTGACACGCTGCCGATACAGTCCGAACATTATCAGGTCATGCGTACCGATCAGCGTCGCTATTTCGGGCACCCGGACCTGGTGATGTTTATCCAGCGTCTGAGTAGCCAGGTGAGCAATCTGGGTATGGGCACGGTGCTGATTGGCGATATGGGAATGCCTGCTGGTGGGCGTTTCAATGGCGGTCACGCCAGTCATCAGACCGGACTGGATGTGGACATCTTCCTGCAACTGCCGAAAAAACGCTGGACCTCCGCGCAACTCTTGCGCCCACAAGCATTAGATTTGGTTTCCCGCGACGGTAAACACGTTGTCCCCACGCTGTGGAAGCCCGAAATTTTCAGCTTGATTAAACTCGCCGCGCAGGACAAAGACGTCACGCGCATTTTTGTTAATCCGGCGATTAAACAACAACTTTGCCTTGATGCGGGCACCGATCGCGACTGGTTGCGCAAAGTGCGACCCTGGTTCCAGCATCGCGCCCATATGCATGTACGATTACGTTGTCCTGCCGATAGCCTGGAGTGTGAAGATCAACCTTTACCGCCACCGGGCGATGGTTGCGGGGCAGAACTGCAAAGCTGGTTTGAACCACCAAAACCGGGAACAACAAAGCCTGAGAAGAAGACACCGCCTCCGTTGCCGCCTTCCTGCCAGGCGCTACTGGATGAGCACGTGATCTAATGGAAACGTTTAATAGCCTGTTTATGGTTTCCCCGCTATTACTGGGACTCCTCTTTTTTGTCGCCATACTGGCGGGATTTATCGACTCTATTGCCGGGGGCGGTGGGCTACTCACCATTCCGGCATTAATGGCGGCGGGGATGTCTCCGGCTAACGCGCTGGCAACCAATAAACTGCAAGCCTGCGGTGGCTCTATTTCTGCCACTATCTACTTTATTCGGCGCAAAGTGGTTAGCTTAAGCGATCAGAAACTTAATATCGCCATGACCTTTATCGGCTCAATGAGCGGCGCTTTGCTGGTGCAGTACGTTCAGGCTGATGTCTTGCGGCAGATTTTGCCCATTCTGGTGATTTGTATTGGTCTTTATTTCTTACTGATGCCCAAATTGGGAGAAGAAGATCGCCAGCGTCGGATGTATGGACTGCCATTTGCGCTGGTGGCGGGGGGCTGCGTTGGTTTTTACGATGGATTCTTTGGCCCGGCTGCCGGATCGTTTTACGCGTTAGCCTTCGTTACGCTGTGCGGCTTTAACCTCGCCAAAGCCACGGCCCACGCCAAATTACTCAACGCAACGTCAAACATCGGCGGTTTGCTGCTGTTTATTCTCGGCGGCAAAGTGATTTGGGCGACAGGATTTGTGATGCTGGTGGGGCAGTTCCTCGGCGCGCGCATGGGGTCAAGACTGGTGTTGAGCAAAGGACAAAAGCTGATTCGCCCGATGATTGTTATCGTCTCGGCGGTGATGAGTGCCAAATTACTTTATGATAGCCACGGACAGGAGATCCTCAACTGGTTGGGGATGAACTAATGAATAGTACACACCACTATGAGCAGTTGATTAAAATTTTTAATAGCTGCTTTGCCGATGAATTTAATACCCGTCTGATTAAAGGCGACGACGAACCGATCTATCTTCCTGCTGATGCGGAAGTACCGTATAACCGAATCGTCTTCGCTCATGGCTTTTATGCCAGCGCCATCCACGAGATTTCGCACTGGTGTATTGCCGGGAAAGCGCGCCGTGAGCTGGTTGATTTCGGCTACTGGTATTGCCCGGACGGACGCGATGCCCAGACGCAAAGTCAGTTTGAAGCTGTTGAAGTGAAGCCGCAGGCGCTGGACTGGTTGTTCTGTGTGGCGGCGGGATATCCGTTTAATGTCAGTTGCGACAATCTGGAAGGGGATTTCGAACCGGACCGCGTGGTATTTCAACGGCGGGTACATGCACAGGTGATGGATTATCTGGCAAACGGTATTCCCGAGCGTCCGGCACGCTTCATTAAAGCACTACAAAATTATTATCACACGCCGGAACTTACGGCGGAACAGTTCCCGTGGCCGGAAGCGCTCAACTGAAGCCTGCGCCACGTTTTACAATGAGGAAAGAAGATGATCGCGGAGTTTGAATCACGCATTCTGGCATTAATCGACGGTATGGTTGACCATGCCAGTGATGATGAGTTGTTTGCCAGTGGGTATTTGCGTGGCCACCTGACATTAGCCATCGCAGAACTGGAAAGTGGTGATGACCACTCCGCCCAGGCGGTACATACGACCGTTAGCCAGAGTCTGGAAAAAGCCATTGGTGCCGGTGAGTTGTCGCCGCGAGACCAGGCGCTGGTGACCGATATGTGGGAAAACCTGTTTCAGCAGGCGTCACAGCAGTAAGTAATGTGCCGGATAAGGCGTTCACGCCGCATCCGGCAAACACTGCCAAAGCAGATTACCCCGCCTTAATCGCTTTACCCTTCAACAACTTCCGCACCCATAACCGATTTGGATTTAACGCCGCCAGCGTATTGCTATCCATCGGAATCGGTTCGTCGCTCATCTGCGCTGCCAGAATCTCGGCACACAGCGGGGCAGAACACAAACCACGCGAACCTAAAGCCGCAAGCATAAAAAGATCGTCATAAACCGGCGCGCTGACCGCGTTGTCTTTCTGTTCCGCCAGAGAGGCATATTCTGCGAGCGTTGCCTCATAATCAGGGACATTGCCTACCATTGGCAGATGATCACGAGTGGCACAACGCACACCGCAGCGAGCGTCTTTATCACTGACATCAACCTCTTTTGCCCACTGCGCCTGTGGGAAACAATCAATCAACCGCTGGCGATTCTGCTGCTGATCTTCATCACTGTACGCCGTATCTTCGCTGCCGCGATGATAACTGGCACCAATACAATGGTGCTGATTCGCCGGATTTTGTGGCGTGAGATAACCGTCATAGCACAGCACCTGCTTCAGCTTCACCAGTTCCGGCGTTGTTGGAATATGGCTGACCTGACCGGCAACGGAATACATCGGCAGAGACGACGTTTGGCTGAAACCGCTGATTTGATACCCGTTCGCCAGTACCACCACGCTATGCGTCGCTTGCTGATCACCCGCAAAATTCAATAACCAACAGTCATCCTTACGGGATAAATCCTTTAACTGATGTTGATAACAAATCTGCAAACCCTGCTGTTGCGCCAGTTCCAGCACATTACGGGTCAGCTCTGCCGGACACAGCCAACCACCTTGCGGATAAGTAATACCGCTGCAATTTGTCGCAACGCCCGTAATTTGTTCAACCGCCTTAGCATCAACGGCCACAGCCAGTTCTGCGGGTAAATCCATCGACAGCATTTGTGCGATTTTGTGCTGACTTTTCTCATCCCAGCCTAACTGCGTGACGCCGCACCAGTCATGATCAAATTTAACGGGCAATAAATCGTAAAGCCGACGAGCAAAAGTAAACGCATTGGAGAAAAACCGGTTTAGTGCTTCATCATGTTTACTTAAGAGCGGATACAGCGCCCCCTGGCGATTGCCGGAAGCACCGAGCGCGGGGGCCTCATCCCCACAATAAAGCGTAACCTGCCATCCACGACGTAATAGCGCCAGCGACAACAATGCGCTGGCGATACCACCGCCAATAATCGCCGCTTCCCGTTTGTTGCTACCCGTACGGTTAAACCACGGCGTGGAACAGGGGAGGGGTAATGTCTGTTCCATTACCCCACAAAGCATCTCCCGTTTACGCCCAAACCCTTTGCGCTTTTGCATGGTGAATCCGGCTTCCTGCAAACCCCGGCGGACAAAACCGGCAGACGTAAATGTCGCTAGCGTACCGCCCGGACGCGCCAGCCTTGCCATGGCGTTAAACAGATTTTGCGTCCACATATCCGGGTTTTTCGCTGGCGCAAAGCCGTCCAGAAACCAGGCATCTACTTTTTGATTTAGCGAATCGTCCAGTTGGCTGGTCAGTTCGTTAATATCGCCAAACCATAAATCCAGCGTCACGCGGCCTTCATCGAGCAATAAACGATGGCAACCGGGCAAGGGCAAAGGCCACTGCGCCTGAAGTTTTTCTGCCCACGGTGCCAGTTCTGGCCAGTGTTGATGCGCTAAGGCTAAATCCGCACGAGTGAGGGGAAATTTCTCAAAACTAATGAAATGTAAGCGTTGTAATTGCGCTTGCGGATGAGCTTCGCGAAACTGATCAAATGCCTGCCATAGCGTCAGGAAGTTTAATCCGGTGCCGAAGCCGCTCTCTGCTACCACAAACAGAGGATGCGGATGTTCAGGAAAGCGTGCCTCTAATTGGTTACCCCCAAGAAAAACATAGCGTGTCTCTTCCAGTCCGTTATCGTTGGAAAAATAGACATCGTCAAAATCTCGGGAAACAGGTGTACCCTCAGCATTAAATTCGAGGTTGGCAGGTTGTATGGCGTAGTGTTTCACGTAAGTTACTCGTCTTACAGGCGGTGGCTCGATCTTAGCGATGTGTGTCAGGCTGCGCAAATTTCTCTATTAATTGGCTGATCGGACTTGTTCGGCGTACAAGTGTACGCTATTGTGCATTCGAAACTTACTCTATGTGCGACTTACAGAGGTATTGAATGAAACGTGCAGTGATTACTGGCCTGGGCATTGTTTCCAGCATCGGTAATAACCAGCAGGAAGTCCTGGCATCTCTGCGTGAAGGACGTTCAGGGATCACTTTCTCTCAGGAGCTGAAGGATTCCGGCATGCGTAGCCACGTCTGGGGCAACGTAAAACTGGATACCACTGGCCTCATTGACCGCAAAGTTGTGCGCTTTATGAGCGACGCATCCATTTATGCATTCCTTTCTATGGAGCAGGCAATTGCAGATGCTGGCCTCTCCCCGGAAGCTTATCAGAATAACCCGCGCGTTGGCCTGATTGCAGGTTCTGGCGGCGGTTCCCCGCGTTTCCAGGTGTTCGGTGCTGACGCTATGCGTAGCCCGCGCGGCCTGAAAGCGGTTGGCCCGTATGTGGTCACCAAAGCGATGGCATCTGGCGTTTCTGCCTGCCTCGCCACGCCGTTTAAAATTCACGGCGTTAACTACTCCATCAGCTCCGCGTGTGCGACTTCCGCACACTGTATCGGTAACGCAGTAGAGCAGATCCAACTGGGCAAACAGGACATCGTGTTTGCTGGCGGCGGCGAAGAGCTGTGCTGGGAAATGGCTTGCGAATTCGACGCGATGGGCGCGCTGTCTACTAAATACAACGACACCCCAGAAAAAGCCTCCCGTACTTACGACGCTCACCGTGACGGTTTCGTTATCGCTGGCGGCGGCGGTATGGTGGTGGTTGAAGAGCTGGAACACGCGCTGGCGCGTGGGGCTCACATCTATGCTGAAATCGTTGGTTACGGCGCAACGTCTGATGGTGCAGACATGGTTGCTCCGTCTGGCGAAGGCGCAGTTCGCTGCATGCAGATGGCGATGCACGGTGTTGATACGCCAATCGACTACCTGAACTCTCACGGTACTTCAACTCCGGTTGGCGACGTGAAAGAGCTGGCGGCTATCCGTGAAGTATTCGGTGATAAGAGCCCGGCGATTTCTGCAACCAAAGCAATGACCGGTCACTCTCTGGGCGCTGCGGGTGTGCAGGAAGCTATCTACTCTCTGCTGATGCTGGAACACGGCTTTATCGCACCGAGCATCAACATTGAAGAGCTGGACGAGCAGGCTGCGGGTCTGAACATTGTGACCGAAACGACCGATCGCGAACTGACTACCGTTATGTCTAACAGCTTCGGCTTCGGTGGCACCAACGCCACGCTGGTAATGCGTAAGCTGAAAGATTAATTCGGAGTAGGTCGGATAAGACGCGTCAGCGTCGCATCCGACGATACGCGCCAGTGCCGCTTCCGGCACTAAAGAAAAAGGGAACCCGATGGTTCCCTTTTTCACATCATTGACAATCGCCGCCTGTTCCAGGCAAACTTCCCGCTTTGTCGATTTCCTTCTGAAAAGACGTACGCGTTAAATCCTGCCAACGCGTACCGTAACCCTGAAACCAGAGAGATGAGACGGGGAAATTCCTCGCCTCGCGCTGCATTCTGGAGTAATGCATGACTGCTGTAAGCCAAACCGAAACACGATCTTCTGCCAATTTTTCGCTTTTCCGCATCGCTTTTGCGGTTTTTCTCACCTACATGACCGTAGGGTTACCATTGCCGGTTATCCCGCTGTTTGTTCATCATGAGCTGGGCTATGGCAACACCATGGTCGGGATTGCCGTCGGCATTCAGTTTTTGGCTACGGTACTGACGCGTGGCTATGCCGGACGACTGGCCGATCAATATGGTGCAAAACGTTCGGCGCTTCAGGGGATGTTAGCTTGTGGTCTGGCAGGGGGCGCACTGCTGTTGGCGGCGATTTTGCCCGTCTCCGCACCGTTCAAATTTACTCTGTTGGTCGTCGGACGTTTGATTCTTGGCTTTGGTGAAAGCCAGTTACTGACGGGCGCTCTGACCTGGGGATTGGGCATCGTTGGACCAAAACATTCCGGCAAAGTGATGTCATGGAACGGAATGGCGATTTACGGTGCCCTCGCTGTTGGTGCGCCGCTTGGCCTGTTGATTCATAGCCATTACGGTTTTGCTGCCCTGGCGCTCACCACAATGGCATTACCCATACTGGCGTGGGCCTGTAACGGCACAGTGCGCAAAGTACCGGCCCTGGCGGGAGAACGTCCATCGCTGTGGAGCGTTGTCGGGCTTATCTGGAAACCAGGGTTAGGTCTGGCGCTACAAGGTGTTGGTTTTGCGGTTATCGGAACTTTCGTTTCGCTCTACTTTGCCAGCAAAGGATGGGCGATGGCGGGCTTTACTCTTACCGCGTTTGGCGGGGCATTTGTCGTGATGCGCGTAATGTTTGGCTGGATGCCGGACCGTTTTGGCGGCGTGAAAGTGGCGATTGTTTCTCTGCTTGTAGAAACAGTGGGCTTGTTGCTGCTCTGGCAGGCGCCAGGTGCGTGGGTCGCATTAGCGGGCGCGGCCTTAACCGGAGCTGGATGTTCGCTTATCTTTCCAGCGCTGGGCGTGGAGGTGGTTAAACGTGTACCGTCACAAGTTCGTGGCACCGCACTGGGCGGATACGCCGCGTTTCAGGATATCGCCCTCGGCGTCTCCGGGCCGCTGGCGGGAATGCTGGCGACCACGTTTGGTTACTCATCGGTATTTCTTGCCGGGGCGATCTCTGCGGTGCTGGGAATTATTGTCACGATACTGTCGTTTCGTCGGGGTTAACGAACCAGCCAGACCAGCATCAGGATAATCGCGACTAATAGTATCCACAGCGCGGGACGCGTTGCCATATTTTGCAACGTGTCCATCATCGGTGGAAAAGGATTAAGCAGCGGTTGCATATCACGCGGATCAATCCCTTTAACCCGCCGTTGATAAAGCTGATTAAGGATATCCTCAGCCTGGGCTGAAGAAAGCGATGATTGTGCAGAAAGGCCATATTTTTGCTGGATATATGCCGATAACGCCGCTAGTTCACTGGCATCTAAAGGTTGTTTCAGCGCCATCTGTAGTGATTCCAGCGTCGGCGTATTTTGCTGGCTTAGCGTCTGACGCGCCTGCAGCCAGGTCACCAGATGGTTAAACAGTTTCGCTGGAATTAACTCACCATCTTTCACCCCGGAAAGTTCCAGCATCGATTGCCAGATCTGCTTGCTGGGTTCTCCCGTTGCCGCCGCAAGTTTGGTAACCAGCTGTTTGAGCGTATTGTGCTCCGCCGGTAATAACGGACGGTCGGTCGCCTCGCGCTGCTGCGGTTGCGGGATAACCATCTTCCCTTCCTGCAACAGGGTGAGAATGGTTTTTAATTGCTCCGGTGAGAGCTGATTCAGTGGCGTCTGACCAAAGTTATGACGAATATAATCCGTGACCGCCTGACGATTATTCCCCAGGCGTAAATACTCACCCAATTGGGCTAAAAGCTGGCGGGCAGAATGGCTTTTTTGCGCGGTCAGCAAACGTTGCGCCAGATTATGCTCAGCGGCGGGAAAGTGACGCGAAAGCAGCGGCGAATCTCCCGACAGGCCAATATCATGCCTGATACCCGCCCACAGTTCTGCTCTTTGCTGTTGCGTCAGCGAAGTCACTTTCGTCATTAAGCTTTCCAGCGAAGTACGTTGCTGACTGGATAAAGGCTGATTGCCCGCGCCAGACGGCAGGTTATCTCCCTGACCTGGTGGTTGCCCAGGAGGAGGGCCGGAAATAGGTTGTATCATTACGTATCCTTATACCTGAAATCATCGCAAGTATGCCTGGCCGCGAGATTATGGCACACTTGTCCGGTTAACTCTCGTCTCATACAGGTAACACAAACGTGAGAATCCTTGTTGATGAAAATATGCCTTATGCCCGCGACTTATTTAGCCGTTTGGGTGAGGTGACTGCGGTTCCGGGGCGTCCAATCCCAGTAGCTCAACTGGCAGATGCGGATGCGCTGATGGTGCGTTCGGTCACCAAAGTGAATGAATCTTTGCTGGCAGGAAAACCCATTAAATATGTTGGCACAGCCACAGCGGGAACCGACCATGTCGATGAAGCATGGTTAAAGCAGGCGGGAATTGGTTTTTCCGCAGCACCTGGCTGTAATGCGATTGCGGTGGTGGAATATGTTTTCTCCTCACTGCTGATGCTTGCTGAACGCGATGGATTTTCACTGCATGAGCGTACCGTGGGGATCGTGGGCGTTGGTAACGTTGGTCGGCGTTTACAGGCGCGACTGGAAGCGCTGGGGATCAAAACCTTGCTTTGCGATCCGCCGCGTGCCGATCGTGGGGATGAGGGCGATTTCCGTTCGTTGGATGAATTAGTCCAGCATGCGGATATCCTGACATTCCATACGCCACTCTTTAAAGACGGACCGTACAAAACGCTGCATCTGGCGGACGAAAAACTGATTCGTAACCTGAAGCCGGGAGCGATCTTGATTAACGCCTGCCGTGGCGCAGTCGTCGATAATACTGCCCTGTTGACCTGTCTGAATGAAGGTCAGAAGTTAAGCGTTGTGCTGGATGTCTGGGAAGGCGAACCGGAACTCAACGTGGAATTGCTGAAAAAAGTGGATATCGGCACGCCGCATATTGCGGGTTACACCCTCGAAGGTAAAGCCCGTGGCACTACGCAAGTATTTGAAGCGTATAGCAAGTTTATTGGGCGTGAGCAACACGTTGCGCTTGATACGTTGCTACCCGCGCCAGAGTTTGGCCGTATTACACTGCATGGTCCGCTCGATCAACCGACGCTGAAAAGGCTGGTGCATTTGGTGTATGATGTGCGCCGCGATGACGCACCGCTGCGTAAAGTCGCCGGGATACCGGGTGAGTTCGATAAACTGCGCAAAAACTATCTTGAGCGCCGTGAATGGTCATCTCTGTATGTGATTTGTGATGACGCCAGTGCGGCATCATTGCTGTGTAAACTGGGTTTTAACGCCGTTCATCATCCGGCACGTTAATCTCTTCTTCATGCTCTCTGCTGTAATATTGGCAGGGAGCTTTGCTATTTCTGGAGTAAACCACCATGTCTGAAGGCTGGAACATTGCCGTCCTGGGCGCAACTGGCGCTGTGGGCGAAGCCCTGCTTGAAACGCTGGCTGAACGTCAGTTCCCGGTTGGGGAAATTTATGCACTGGCACGTAACGAAAGCGCAGGCGAACAACTGCGCTTTGGTGGTAAGACAATCACCGTGCAGGATGCCGCTGAATTCGACTGGACGCAGGCGCAACTGGCGTTTTTTGTCGCAGGCAAAGAAGCTACCGCTGCCTGGGTTGAAGAAGCGACCAACTCAGGTTGCCTGGTGATCGATAGCAGCGGATTGTTTGCTCTCGAACCTGACGTACCGCTGGTGGTGCCGGAAGTAAACCCGTTTGTACTGACCGATTACCGCAACCGAAATGTCATCGCCGTACCGGACAGTCTGACCAGCCAGCTGCTGGCGGCACTGAAACCGTTAATCGATCAGGGCGGTTTGTCACGTATCAGCGTCACCAGCCTGATTTCTGCCTCCGCCCAGGGTAAAAAAGCGGTCGATGCGTTAGCAGGGCAGAGCGCGAAACTGCTGAACGGTATTCCGATTGACGAAGAAGATTTCTTCGGTCGTCAGCTGGCGTTCAATATGCTGCCGTTACTGCCGGATAGCGAAGGTAGCGTGCGTGAAGAACGTCGTATCGTTGACGAAGTACGCAAAATCCTGCAAGACGAAGGGCTGATGATTTCGGCAAGCGTCGTCCAGGCACCGGTTTTCTACGGTCATGCCCAGATGGTCAACTTTGAAGCACTGCGTCCGCTGGCGGCAGAAGAAGCGCGTGATGCGTTTGCCCAGGGCGAAGATATTGTGCTCTCTGAAGAGAACGAATTCCCGACGCAGGTGGGGGATGCTTCTGGTACGCCGCATCTTTCCGTTGGCTGTGTACGCAATGACTACGGTATGCCGGAGCAAGTCCAGTTCTGGTCAGTGGCCGATAACGTTCGCTTTGGCGGCGCGCTGATGGCAGTAAAAATCGCCGAGAAACTGGTGCAGGAGTATCTGTACTAATGTCCGACCAGCAACAACCGCCAGTTTACAAAATTGCGCTGGGCATTGAGTACGACGGCAGTAAGTATTACGGCTGGCAACGGCAGAACGAAGTACGCAGTGTGCAGGAGAAACTGGAAAAGGCACTCTCTCAGGTGGCGAACGAACCGATCACCGTCTTTTGTGCCGGGCGTACCGACGCAGGCGTACACGGTACAGGGCAGGTTGTGCATTTCGAAACTACCGCGCAGCGTAAAGACGCTGCGTGGACGTTGGGCGTAAATGCGAATTTACCTGGTGACATCGCCGTGCGTTGGGTTAAAGCTGTACCTGATGATTTTCATGCCCGATTTAGCGCCACGGCTCGCCGTTATCGCTACATCATCTACAATCATCGGCTGCGTCCGGCAGTGCTGAGTAAAGGGGTAACCCATTTTTACGAACCGCTGGACGCTGAACGGATGCATCGGGCCGCGCAATGCCTGCTGGGCGAGAATGATTTCACCTCGTTCCGTGCGGTGCAGTGCCAGTCCCGAACCCCGTGGCGCAACGTTATGCATATTAATGTCACGCGTCACGGTCCTTATGTGGTGGTAGATATCAAAGCAAATGCCTTTGTACATCATATGGTGAGGAATATTGTCGGCAGCCTGATGGAAGTCGGTGCCAACAACCAGCCGGAGAGCTGGATAGCAGAACTGCTGGCAGCAAAGGACAGAACGCTGGCGGCAGCAACGGCAAAAGCGGAAGGGCTGTATCTGGTCGCGGTGGATTACCCTGACCGGTTTGATCTTCCAAAACCGCCAATGGGCCCGCTATTTCTGGCGGACTAACGAGAATAAAGCTCGGAAAATTTCAGGCTGTAGCCAACGTAGTTACGGCCTGAAAGATGACGAGTACAAGGCATAGGCTAATATGGACCTGATTTATTTCCTCATCGATTTTATCCTGCACATTGACGTGCATCTGGCAGAACTGGTCGCAGAGTATGGCGTCTGGGTTTATGCCATTTTGTTCTTAATTTTGTTCTGTGAAACCGGTCTGGTGGTAACGCCGTTCTTACCGGGAGATTCGCTGCTGTTTGTTGCAGGGGCACTGGCCTCGCTTGAAACCAACGATCTCAATGTTCATATGATGGTCGTACTGATGTTAATTGCCGCGATTGTTGGTGATGCGGTCAACTACACCATAGGACGGTTGTTCGGTGAAAAGTTATTCAGTAATCCCAATTCGAAAATTTTCCGTCGCAGCTATCTCGACAAAACCCATCAGTTTTATGAGAAACATGGCGGCAAAACCATTATTCTCGCCCGTTTTGTGCCGATCGTCAGAACGTTCGCCCCGTTTGTTGCGGGAATGGGCCACATGTCGTACCGTCATTTCGCTGCCTATAACGTGATCGGCGCACTGTTGTGGGTACTGCTTTTTACCTACGCAGGCTATTTCTTCGGTACAATTCCGATGGTTCAGGATAACCTTAAGCTGCTGATCGTCGGGATTATTGTGGTTTCCATTTTGCCGGGCGTCATCGAAATTATCCGTCACAAACGCGCTGCGGCACGCGCCGCAAAATAAAAAGTAACTCCGCGGTTCGACCACTTTTTTATCCAAAGTTTCGGGCTGTTATGTTTTAATGTGCAACATTCATGGTCTGTTGGGGGCAAAAATGGCATTATGCGTCCCCAAAGATAAAACTGGCATCGAACCAGGTTCAGACAGAAAGGTCCCTAATGAGCTGGATTGAACGAATTAAAAGCAACATTACTCCCACCCGCAAGGCGAGCATTCCTGAAGGTGTGTGGACTAAGTGTGATAGCTGCGGTCAGGTTTTATACCGCGCTGAGCTGGAACGTAATCTTGAGGTCTGTCCGAAGTGTGACCATCACATGCGTATGACAGCGCGTAATCGCCTGCATAGCCTGTTAGATGAAGGAAGCCTTGTGGAGCTGGGTAGCGAGCTTGAGCCGAAAGATGTGCTGAAGTTTCGTGACTCCAAGAAGTATAAAGACCGTCTGGCATCTGCGCAGAAAGAAACCGGCGAAAAAGATGCGCTGGTGGTGATGAAAGGCACCCTGTATGGAATGCCGGTTGTCGCTGCGGCATTCGAGTTCGCCTTTATGGGCGGTTCCATGGGGTCTGTGGTAGGTGCACGTTTCGTACGTGCCGTTGAGCAGGCGCTGGAAGATAACTGCCCGCTGATCTGCTTCTCCGCCTCTGGTGGCGCACGTATGCAGGAAGCACTGATGTCGCTGATGCAGATGGCGAAAACCTCTGCGGCACTGGCAAAAATGCAGGAGCGCGGCTTGCCGTACATCTCCGTGCTGACTGACCCGACCATGGGCGGTGTTTCTGCAAGTTTCGCCATGCTGGGCGATCTCAATATTGCTGAACCGAAAGCGTTAATCGGCTTTGCCGGTCCGCGTGTTATCGAACAGACCGTTCGCGAAAAACTGCCGCCAGGATTCCAGCGCAGTGAATTCCTGATCGAGAAAGGTGCGATCGACATGATCGTCCGTCGTCCGGAAATGCGCCTGAAACTGGCGAGTATTCTGGCGAAGTTGATGAATTTGCCAGCGCCGAATCCTGAAGCGCCGCGTGAAGGCGTAGTGGTGCCACCGGTACCGGATCAGGAACCTGAGGCCTGATAACTGATAAGGGCAGGGCCACTGGCTCTGCCCTTTTGCTATTCTCACCGTAACGAATCAGCGGATACCATGATTATCAAACGCACTCCTCAAGCCGCGTCGCCTCTGGCTTCGTGGCTTTCTTATCTGGAAAACCTGCACAGTAAAACTATCGATCTTGGCCTTGAGCGCGTAAGCCAGGTCGCGGCACGTCTTGGCGTTCTGAAACCAGCGCCATTTGTGTTTACCGTTGCGGGTACGAATGGCAAAGGCACCACCTGCCGTACGCTGGAGTCGATTCTGATGGCGGCAGGGTACAGAGTGGGCGTCTACAGTTCGCCGCATCTGGTGCGTTATACCGAGCGCGTACGTGTGCAGGGCCAGGAATTGCCGGAATCGGCCCACACAGCCTCTTTTGCGGAGATTGAATCGGCACGCGGTGATATTTCCCTGACCTATTTCGAGTACGGTACGTTGTCGGCGTTGTGGCTGTTCAAACAGGCACAACTTGACGTGGTGATTCTGGAAGTAGGGCTGGGCGGACGTCTGGATGCAACCAATATTGTCGATGCTGATGTTGCGGTGGTGACCAGCATTGCGCTGGATCATACCGACTGGTTGGGGCCAGATCGCGAAAGCATTGGTCGTGAGAAAGCAGGGATTTTCCGCAATGAAAAACCGGCAATTGTCGGAGAGCCTGAAATGCCTTCTACCATTGCTGATGTGGCGCAGGAAAAAGGTGCACTGTTACAACGTCGGGGCGTTGAGTGGAACTATTCCGTCAGTGACAATGACTGGACGTTTAGCGATGCTCACGGCACGCTGGAAAATCTGCCGTTGCCGCTTGTCCCGCAACCGAATGCCGCAACGGCGCTGGCGGCACTGCGTGCCAGCGGGCTGGAGGTCAGTGAAAATGCCATTCGCGACGGGATTGCCAGCGCAATTTTGCCGGGACGTTTCCAGATTGTGAGCGAGTCGCCACGCGTTATTTTTGATGTCGCGCATAATCCACATGCGGCGGAATATCTCACCGGGCGTATGAAAGCGCTACCGAAAAACGGGCGCGTGCTGGCGGTTATCGGTATGCTACATGATAAAGATATTGCCGGAACTCTGGCCTGGTTGAAAAGCGTGGTTGATGACTGGTATTGTGCGCCACTGGAAGGGCCGCGCGGTGCCACGGCAGAACAACTGCTTGAGCATTTGGGTAACGGCAAATCATTTGATAGCGTGGCGCAGGCATGGGATGCCGCAATGGCGGACGCTAAAGCGGAAGATACCGTGCTGGTGTGTGGTTCGTTCCACACGGTCGCACATGTCATGGAAGTGATTGACGCGAGGAGAAGCGGTGGCAAGTAAGTTTCAGAATCGGTTAGTGGGTACGATCGTGCTGGTGGCGCTGGGGGTGATTGTACTTCCAGGGTTGCTGGACGGGCAGAAAAAACATTATCAGGATGAGTTCGCGGCTATCCCGCTGGTGCCAAAAGCGGGCGATCGCGATGAGCCTGATATGATGCCAGCCGCCACCCAGGCGCTGCCGACGCAGCCGCCGGAAGGCGCAGCGGAAGAGGTACGGGCAGGTGATGCCGCAGCACCGTCGCTCGATCCGGCCACTATTGCAGCCAATAACACCGAGTTTGAACCGGAACCTGCACCGGTCGCTCCACCGAAGCCGAAACCGGTGGAACCGCCTAAACCGAAGGTTGAAGCAGCACCTGCGCCGAAGCCAGAACCGAAGCCGGTCGTGGAAGAAAAAGCAGCGCCAACGGGTAAAGCTTATGTTGTGCAACTGGGCGCGCTGAAAAATGCCGATAAAGTGAATGAGATTGTCGGTAAGCTGCGCGGCGCGGGTTATCGGGTTTATACGTCGCCATCCACGCCGGTGCAGGGTAAAATTACCCGTATTCTGGTTGGGCCAGATGCCTCGAAAGATAAGCTGAAAGGTTCGCTGGGTGAACTCAAGCAGCTTTCTGGCTTAAGTGGCGTGGTGATGGGCTATACACCGAATTAATACGGTTTTGCCTGATGCGACGAGGTCTGTGCAGGAGTAGAACCGTAGGTCGGATAAGGCGTTCACGCCGCATCCGACCCGCATTGCCCGATGCCGCAAAGGCATGAAAAGTCGATGGCGTTGAATATTTTTTCAGCGCCATTTTTATTGAAGCGTGGGAAGGAAATCCCTACGCAAACGTTTTCTTTTTCTGTTAGAATGCGCCCCGAACAGGATGACAGGGCGTAAAATCGTGGGACACATATGGTCTGGATTGATTACGCCATAATCGCGGTGATTGCTTTTTCCTCTCTGGTTAGCCTGATCCGCGGCTTTGTTCGTGAAGCGTTATCGCTGGTGACATGGGGTTGTGCTTTCTTTGTTGCCAGTCATTACTACACTTACCTGTCAGTCTGGTTTACGGGCTTTGAAGACGAACTGGTTCGAAATGGGATTGCCATCGCGGTACTGTTTATCGCTACCCTGATCGTTGGTGCTATCGTGAACTTCGTGATAGGCCAGTTGGTGGAGAAAACGGGGTTGTCAGGCACCGACCGGGTGCTGGGCGTCTGTTTCGGTGCGTTGCGCGGTGTGTTGATTGTTGCTGCCATTCTCTTCTTTCTCGACTCCTTTACCGGGGTGTCGAAAAGCGAAGACTGGAGCAAATCACAGCTGATCCCGCAGTTCAGTTTTATCATCAGATGGTTTTTTGATTATCTGCAAAGCTCGTCAAGTTTCTTGCCCAGAGCGTAAGTGCTCTGAGATGTGGCTTAACGAGGAAAAAGACGTATGTGCGGTATTGTCGGTATCGCCGGTGTTATGCCGGTTAACCAGTCGATTTATGATGCCTTAACGGTGCTTCAGCATCGCGGTCAGGATGCCGCCGGCATCATCACCATTGATGCCAATAACTGCTTCCGTTTGCGTAAAGCGAACGGGCTGGTGAGCGATGTCTTCGAAGCTCGCCATATGCAGCGTTTGCAGGGCAATATGGGCATTGGTCATGTGCGTTACCCCACGGCTGGTAGCTCCAGCGCCTCTGAAGCGCAGCCGTTTTACGTTAACTCCCCGTATGGCATCACGCTTGCCCACAACGGCAATCTGACCAACGCTCATGAGTTGCGTAAAAAACTGTTTGAAGAAAAACGCCGCCACATCAACACCACTTCCGACTCGGAAATTCTGCTTAATATCTTCGCCAGCGAGCTGGACAACTTCCGCCACTACCCGCTGGAAGCCGACAACATCTTCGCCGCCATCGCCGCTACAAACCGCTTAATCCGCGGTGCGTATGCCTGTGTGGCGATGATTATCGGCCACGGTATGGTGGCTTTCCGCGATCCTAACGGTATTCGTCCGCTGGTACTGGGGAAACGTGATATCGACGACAATCGCACAGAATATATGGTCGCTTCCGAAAGCGTTGCGCTCGATACCCTGGGCTTTGATTTCCTGCGTGACGTCGCGCCGGGTGAAGCGATTTACATCACTGAAGAAGGGCAGTTGTTTACCCGTCAGTGCGCTGACAACCCGGTCAGCAATCCGTGCCTGTTCGAGTATGTTTACTTTGCCCGTCCGGACTCGTTCATCGACAAAATTTCCGTTTACAGCGCGCGTGTGAATATGGGCACCAAGCTGGGCGAGAAAATTGCTCGCGAATGGGAAGATCTGGATATCGACGTGGTGATCCCAATTCCGGAAACCTCTTGTGATATCGCGCTGGAAATCGCGCGTATTCTGGGCAAACCGTACCGCCAGGGCTTTGTGAAAAACCGCTATGTTGGCCGCACCTTCATTATGCCTGGCCAGCAGCTGCGTCGTAAGTCCGTGCGCCGTAAACTGAACGCCAACCGCGCTGAATTCCGCGATAAAAACGTCCTGCTGGTCGATGACTCCATCGTGCGTGGTACCACTTCTGAGCAGATTATCGAGATGGCGCGTGAAGCCGGAGCGAAGAAAGTTTACCTCGCTTCTGCGGCACCGGAAATTCGCTTCCCGAACGTTTACGGTATCGATATGCCGAGCGCCACGGAACTGATCGCTCACGGTCGCGAAGTAGATGAAATTCGCCAGATCATCGGTGCTGACGGGTTGATTTTCCAGGACCTCAACGATTTGATCGAAGCCGTTCGCGCTGAAAACCCGGATATCCAGCAGTTTGAATGCTCGGTGTTCAACGGCGTCTACGTCACCAAAGATGTTGATCAGGGCTACCTCGATTTTCTCGATACTTTACGTAATGACGACGCCAAAGCAGTGCAACGTCAGAACGAAGTGGAAAATCTCGAAATGCATAACGAAGGATGATGCCTTCGCTCAGGGTGCCGGTCTGGCACCCTGACTTGCAACTCCCGCCGAAATCCTGCAAAGTCTGCCTGCAAGTCTGACAGGGCAACTATTTATGAAACGACTTATTGTGGGCATCAGCGGTGCCAGCGGTGCGATTTATGGCGTGCGTTTATTACAGGTTCTGCGTGATGTCGCAGATGTTGAAACGCATCTGGTAATGAGCCAGGCCGCGCGCCAGACCTTATCTCTTGAAACGGATTTTTCCCTGCGCGAAGTGCAGGCGTTAGCTGATGTGACGCACGATGCGCGCGATATTGCCGCCACCATCTCTTCTGGTTCTTTCCAGACGTTGGGGATGGTGATTTTACCCTGTTCAATCAAAACCCTGTCCGGCATTGTGCATAGCTATACGGATGGCTTACTGACCCGTGCGGCAGATGTGGTGCTGAAAGAGCGTCGCCCGCTGGTGCTCTGCGTGCGTGAAACACCGTTGCACTTAGGCCACCTGCGTTTAATGACTCAGGCGGCAGAAATCGGTGCGGTAATTATGCCTCCCGTTCCGGCATTTTATCATCGCCCACAATCCCTTGATGATGTGATAAATCAGACGGTTAACCGTGTACTCGATCAATTCGCCATAACGCTTCCTGAAGATCTCTTTGCCCGCTGGCAGGGCGCATAACCTCATTGTTGCCCTGTTTCAGGGCAATTTTGCAACCGCGATCAAATCCTCAACATTTTGTTTCTGCCATTCAATCGAAACGCTGCGATTCAACCGCTATACCTGCTATCTTCAACTTCAGGACAATAATGCAACGTCTTGTTAACATATTTAACGTTGAATGTTACTGTTGTCGTCAAGATGGCATAAGACCTGCATGAACGAGCCTGCAAACACACAACACAATACACAACATAAAAAAAGCCATTTCACTTGAGGGTTATGTATGAAGAAGTCGATTCTCGCTCTGTCTTTGTTAGTCGGGATTTCTGCAGCAGCTTCCAGCTACGCGGCGCTGCCGGAGACGGTACGTATCGGAACGGATACCACCTATGCACCGTTCTCATCGAAAGATGCCAAAGGTGACTTTGTTGGCTTTGATATCGATCTCGGTAACGAGATGTGCAAACGGATGCAGGTGAAATGTACCTGGGTTGCCAGTGACTTTGACGCGCTGATCCCCTCACTGAAAGCGAAAAAGATCGACGCCATTATTTCGTCGCTCTCCATTACGGATAAACGTCAGCAGGAGATTGCCTTCTCCGACAAACTGTACGCCGCAGACTCTCGTCTGATTGCTGCCAAAGGTTCACCGATTCAGCCAACGCTGGATTCACTGAAAGGTAAACATGTTGGTGTGCTGCAGGGATCAACCCAGGAAGCGTATGCCAATGATAACTGGCGTAGCAAAGGCGTGGATGTGGTGGCCTATGCTAACCAGGATTTGGTCTATTCCGATCTGGCTGCAGGACGCCTGGATGCCGCTCTGCAAGATGAGGTTGCTGCCAGCGAAGGTTTCCTCAAGCAACCTGCCGGTAAAGATTTCGCTTTTGCAGGCCCTTCAGTGAAAGACAAAAAATACTTCGGTGACGGCACCGGTGTCGGGCTACGTAAAGATGATGCTGAACTGACGGCTGCGTTTAATAAGGCGCTTGGCGAGCTGCGTCAGGACGGTACCTACGACAAGATGGCGAAAAAGTATTTCGACTTTAATGTCTACGGTGACTGATACGTCGCAGGGAAGCTGTACCTGATGGAATGATCATCATGGTGCACGCCAGGTTGTTGCACTATCGTGGTGCATTAAAATGCATACTTAAGCATTTTTAATGAAAAATAATACGTCTAACGGGGCGGGATATTTTGCCTTGATGGTCAATTTTATGGCACGATAAGTGTAACAAACCTGTAAATATTCCCTATAAAAAGACTGTCAGTTGAGGACATTATGAAAAAACTGGTGCTATCGCTCTCTCTGGTTCTGGCCTTCTCCAGCGCAACGGCGGCGTTTGCTGCGATTCCGCAAAACATCCGCATCGGTACCGATCCGACCTATGCGCCATTTGAATCAAAAAATTCACAAGGTGAACTGGTTGGCTTCGACATCGATCTGGCGAAGGAGTTGTGCAAACGCATCAATACGCAATGTACGTTTGTCGAAAACCCACTGGATGCGTTAATCCCATCCTTAAAAGCGAAGAAGATTGACGCCATCATGTCATCGCTTTCCATTACGGAAAAACGTCAGCAAGAAATAGCCTTCACCGACAAACTGTACGCTGCCGACTCTCGTCTGGTAGTGGCGAAAAATTCCGACATTCAGCCGACAGTCGAGTCGCTGAAAGGCAAGCGCGTAGGCGTATTGCAGGGCACCACCCAGGAGACGTTCGGTAACGAACACTGGGCACCAAAAGGCATTGAAATCGTCTCTTATCAGGGGCAGGACAACATTTATTCTGACCTGACTGCCGGACGTATTGATGCCGCATTCCAGGATGAGGTCGCCGCCAGCGAAGGTTTCCTCAAACAACCCGTTGGTAAAGATTACAAATTCGGTGGCCCGTCTGTTAAAGATGAAAAACTGTTTGGCGTAGGTACCGGCATGGGTCTGCGTAAAGAAGATAACGAATTGCGCGAGGCACTGAACAAAGCCTTTGCCGAAATGCGCGCTGACGGTACTTACGAGAAATTAGCGAAAAAGTACTTCGATTTTGATGTTTATGGTGGTTAATCGCCATCGGTGAAAGAAAGCCCGCTCCCTTCGGGTAACCGGAGGGAGACAAGAGGCGGTAATTCACCACACACGACAGGACAGGCAGCATGTTGTATGGGTTTTCAGGTGTTATTTTACAGGGTGCGCTCGTCACGCTGGAGCTGGCGATCAGCTCTGTAGTGCTCGCTGTAATCATCGGTTTAATTGGCGCTGGCGGTAAGCTCTCGCAAAATCGGTTTTCGGGGCTGATTTTCGAAGGGTATACCACGCTGATTCGTGGCGTGCCGGATTTAGTGTTGATGCTGCTGATTTTCTACGGTTTGCAGATTGCGCTAAACACGGTGACGGAGGCGATGGGCGTCGGGCAGATTGATATCGATCCGATGGTCGCAGGTATTATCACTCTCGGTTTTATCTACGGTGCTTACTTCACCGAAACGTTTCGTGGCGCGTTTATGGCAGTGCCAAAAGGGCATATAGAGGCGGCAACGGCGTTCGGTTTTACTCGTGGGCAAGTGTTTCGGCGGATTATGTTTCCGGCGATGATGCGTTACGCCCTGCCAGGCATTGGCAACAACTGGCAGGTGATCCTCAAATCTACCGCTCTGGTTTCGTTACTCGGCCTGGAAGATGTGGTCAAAGCCACGCAGCTGGCAGGCAAAAGTACCTGGGAACCGTTCTATTTCGCCATCGTTTGTGGCGTGATTTACCTGGTTTTCACCACCGTTTCCAATGGTGTGCTGCTGTTCCTTGAGCGCCGCTACTCCGTGGGTGTGAAGAGGGCTGACCTGTGATCGAAATCTTACATGAATACTGGAAACCACTGCTGTGGACCGACGGTTATCGCTTTACTGGCGTGGCGATCACCCTGTGGCTGCTGATTTTGTCGGTAGTGATAGGCGGAGTCCTGGCGCTGTTTCTGGCGATTGGTCGCGTCTCAAGTAATAAATACATCCAGTTTCCAATCTGGTTATTTACGTATATTTTTCGCGGTACACCGCTGTATGTTCAATTGCTGGTGTTCTATTCCGGCATGTACACGCTGGAGATTGTTAAGGGTACCGAGTTCCTTAACGCCTTTTTCCGCAGTGGCCTGAATTGTACTGTGCTGGCGCTGACGCTTAACACCTGTGCTTACACCACCGAGATTTTTGCCGGAGCAATCCGTTCGGTACCGCACGGAGAAATTGAAGCCGCCAGAGCCTATGGCTTTTCGACCTTTAAAATGTATCGCTGCATTATTTTGCCTTCAGCGCTGCGTATTGCGTTACCGGCCTACAGCAATGAAGTAATCCTGATGCTGCACTCTACTGCGCTGGCGTTTACGGCCACGGTGCCGGATCTGCTGAAAATAGCCCGTGATATTAACGCCGCCACGTATCAACCTTTTACCGCTTTCGGTATCGCCGCGGTGCTCTATTTAATCATCTCTTATGTCCTGATCAGTCTGTTCCGCAAAGCGGAAAAACGCTGGTTGCAGCATGTGAAACCTTCTTCAACGCACTGAGAATACGATGTCCGAGAATAAATTAAACGTTATCGATTTGCACAAACGCTACGGCGAACACGAAGTGCTGAAAGGGGTCTCACTGCAAGCGAATGCCGGTGATGTCATAAGTATCATCGGATCGTCGGGATCGGGGAAAAGTACCTTTCTGCGCTGCATTAACTTCCTCGAAAAACCGAGCGAAGGATCGATCGTCGTTAACGGCCAGACGATCAATCTGGTGCGCGATAAAGACGGTCAACTCAAAGTCGCCGATAAAAATCAGCTGCGCTTACTGCGCACACGCCTGACGATGGTATTCCAGCACTTCAATCTCTGGAGCCATATGACGGTGCTGGAAAACGTCATGGAAGCGCCGATTCAGGTGTTAGGCCTGAGCAAGCAGGAAGCGCGCGAGCGGGCGGTGAAGTATCTGGCGAAAGTCGGGATAGACGAACGTGCGCAGGGGAAATACCCGGTGCATCTGTCCGGTGGTCAGCAACAGCGTGTTTCTATCGCGCGGGCGCTGGCAATGGAACCGGAAGTTCTGCTGTTTGATGAACCTACCTCGGCGCTCGATCCTGAACTGGTAGGCGAAGTGCTGCGTATTATGCAGCAACTGGCAGAAGAGGGAAAAACCATGGTGGTGGTGACTCACGAAATGGGCTTTGCTCGCCATGTTTCTACTCACGTCATTTTTCTCCATCAGGGGAAAATAGAGGAAGAAGGCGCGCCGGAGCAGTTATTTGGCAACCCGCAAAGCCCTCGTCTGCAACAGTTCCTTAAGGGATCGCTGAAATAATTCCCTCTCCGGTGGCTAACGCTGCCGGAGTATTTCATGGGGAATTTGCGAGTCCGCTTCCGCTGAAATGTAAAAGTTGCAGTCCGCTAAAAATACTTCTGAATTCGCTGTCCAAAGATAAAAACTGCCTGCTGCATTGGGTGTAAATCGTGGTTATTGTCGCGTCATCTTAAATTTGAGGGGTGACGGAACGCCATGACAATATCGACAACTTCCACGCCGCATGATGCGGTATTTAAATCTTTTTTACGCCATCCAGACACCGCGCGGGATTTTATTGATATTCATCTTCCCGCGCCGCTGCGCAAACTGTGTGATTTAACGACGCTCAAACTGGAACCAAACAGTTTTATTGATGAAGATCTGCGGCAATATTATTCCGACCTCTTGTGGTCTGTGAAAACGCAGGAGGGAGCGGGTTATATTTATGTGGTGATAGAGCACCAAAGTAAGCCGGAGGAATTAATGGCTTTTCGCATGATGCGCTATTCCATCGCGGCGATGCAAAACCATCTGGATGCAGGCTATAAAGAGCTTCCATTGGTGATCCCAATGCTGTTTTATCATGGTTGCAGAAGTCCTTATCCTTATTCACTCTGCTGGCTTGATGAATTTGCCGAGCCTGCGATAGCCCGCAAAATATATTCATCGGCTTTTCCGCTGGTGGATATTACCGTGGTGCCGGATGACGAGATTATGCAACATCGCAAAATGGCGCTGTTGGAGTTAATTCAGAAACATATTCGTCAGCGCGATCTGTTGGGATTAGTCGACCAGATTGTTTCGCTGCTAGTTACAGGGAACACTAATGACAGACAGCTAAAAGCCCTGTTTAATTACGTATTACAAACGGGAGATGCCCAGCGTTTCCGTGCATTTATTGGTGAGATAACAGAACGCGCACCACAAGAAAAGGAGAAACTGATGACCATTGCTGACAGATTACGTGAAGAAGGCGCAATGCAGGGCAAACACGAAGAAGCTCTGCGTATTGCTCAGGAGATGCTGGAGAGAGGTTTAGACAGAGAATTAGTTCTGATGGTGACCCGACTTTCGGCAGACGATCTTATCGCGCAAAGCCACTAATCCTGTAACACCGGGAATTAACTGGCGGATGTTTGCAGTACACCACATCAGTGAACAACATCCGCCAGCGCCTCTTCTAAATCGTACCAGCGAAACGCAAAACCCGCTTCTTCCAGCCTTTTGGGCAAAGCCCGTTGTCCACCTAATACCAGTACTGAAGATTCGCCCATTAACAGCCGAATGGCGGTCGCAGGGACGCGCAAAATGGCCGGACGATGCAGTGCATGACCGAGCGCATGGGCAAATTGTTCATTGCGTACCGGGTAGGGCGAAACCATATTAAACGGCCCGCGCAGCTCGTTATCCAGCAGCCAGAGAATACCGTTGACCATATCATCGATATGAATCCAGGCCAGATACTGCCGACCGGAGCCAATCGGCCCGCCCAGGCCAAGACGAAACGGCGGCAGCATTTTACCGAGGATCCCGCCGTCCGGTGCCAGCACCACGCCGGTACGCAGCAGGCACACACGTGTTTTGTCGCTTTGCGCCCGACAGGCAATCTCTTCCCAACGAGCGCAGAGTTTGTGGGTAAATTCGTTATGCGGCGGTTCCTCTTCAGTAACCACCACTTCACCTAAGTCGCCATAATAGCCCGTTGCCGAACCGGAAATGAGTACCGACGGCGGCGTGTCGCTGGCATTAATCAAATCGACCAGTTTTTGCGTGATATTCCAGCGGCTTTGGCAGAGACGCTCTTTTTGCTCGTGAGTCCAGCGTTTATCAGCAATCGGTTCTCCGGCCAGGTTGATTACCGCATCAACGCCGTTGAGGTTACTTTGATCGGCAAGCCCTTGCCATAGTGTCACCCGGGGGCCGAGAACGGAACTGGCTTTCTGCGGGTTACGCGTCACTACCGTGATTTGATGGCCCAGATCCAGCAAACGCGGAATCAAATGGCGACCAATTAATCCCGTCCCTCCGGTGATCACTATCTTCATGCAGCCTCCCGATATGGCGGTTAACGCTGCCAGCTTAAGGTCATGGATACCGAATCAGCGTAGCGCAGCGCGTGCAGTTTATCGATCTCTACTTCAGCATACGTTACCCAGTGATGTTCACGTGCGATATCGAGCACATCCTGAGTTAATTTCTCCAGCAAAGAGAAACGGTTATTCTCTACGTGCTGAATAATGTTTTTCGTTACGGTGCGATAATTCAGCGCATCGTTGATATCTTCGCTGGTGCGCGCTTTATCGGCGGGGTAGTGGATCGTCACGTTGATAACTATATCCTGACGGTTGTTAATTTCTTCTTCCTTAATTCCGATAAACGTACGTAAACGAAGGTTCTTTATACGAATAATAGCGGCAGGTTGTGCCATTGCAGGTTCTCCGTTGTTTTACTTAGGATTAAATAATACACGAGAACCTGTTTCTGTTAACTATCCGAACGCTCATCACTGAGTTGTGCTTTTAGCAGTGCCTGCCCGGTGGCAGGGCGCGAACGGATCCGCTCATGCCAGTTCTTAACTGCAGGATACATTGCGAGGTCAATGCGCTGGCGAGTCCAGGCATTAACCCACGGCCAGCAGGCAATATCCGCAATGCTGTAGTTTTCTCCGCCCAACCAGGGCGAGTTTTCCAGCCGCTTGTTCAGCACGTGATACAGACGCTGAGTTTCAACTTGATAACGTTCAATAGCGTAAGGAATGGTTTGTGGTGCAGCGTGATTAAAATGATGATTTTGCCCAAGCATCGGCCCCAGCCCGCCTACCTGCCAGAATAGCCACTGTAATGTGGTGGCGCGTTCACGCATTTCATGACTTAAAAAGAGTCCCGTTTTCTCCGCCAGATACAACAATATGGCCCCGGACTCAAAGAGGCTTAACGGTTCGCCGCCATCGGCTGGGGAATGATCAACAATTGCCGGAATTTTGTTGTTAGGCGAAATGCGCAAAAATTCCGGGCGAAACTGGCCACCTTTCCCCAGGTCTACCTTAATCAAGCGATAATCCTGTACTGCTTCTTCGAGAAACAACGTAATTTTGTGACCATTTGGCGTCGGGGCGAAATAGAGATCGATCATTGCAGCTCCGGTTGTCTAATCATCTGAACACCACAAGTATAGAAAGCGCGGCGACTTGCGTGAGTATTCGTCAAGTGACAGTGACAAAAAGGCTCTATAGTTTGATAGTTAGCCCCCCCTTTATTGCCGAGGACATAATGAGTAAACCCGCTATCACGCTTTGGTCAGATGCCCATTTTTTCTCCCCTTATGTGTTATCCGCCTGGGTGGCGTTGCAGGAAAAAGGCCTGTCGTTTCATATCAAGACCATCGACCTCGACAGCGGTGAACATTTGCAGCCGACGTGGCAAGGTTACGGACAGACGCGCCGTGTGCCGTTATTACAAATCGATGATTTTGAGTTGAGTGAATCTTCTGCCATTGCGGAGTATCTGGAAGATCGTTTTGCGCCACCGACCTGGGAACGTATTTATCCGCTTGATATAGAAAATCGTGCGCGTGCACGACAGATTCAGGCCTGGCTGCGCAGCGATCTGGTGCCCATCCGCGAAGAGCGCCCTACGGATGTTGTCTTTGCGGGGGCGAAAAAAGCGCCACTGACGGCGCAGGGAAAAGCCAGTACAGAGAAGCTGTTCGCGATGGCAGAACATTTGTTAGCACTTGGTCAGCCGAATTTATTTGGTGAATGGTGCATTGCCGATACGGATCTGGCACTAATGATTAACCGCCTGGTACTACATGGCGATGAGGTGCCAGAACGCCTGGTGGATTATGCGACATTCCAGTGGCAGCGAGCCTCTGTCCAGCGTTTTATTGCACTTTCGGCGAAGCAATCTGGCTGATAGCAACGACAGAATCCAGTATCATAGCTTACGTTTTTTCGACGAGGAGTGAGTGATGAAACTGATGTTTGCATCGGACATTCATGGGTCGTTACCGGCGACGGAACGTGTTCTGGAGTTGTTTGCCCAAAGCGGTGCCCAGTGGCTGGTGATCCTTGGCGACGTGTTGAATCACGGCCCGCGTAATGCTTTACCGGAGGGTTACGCGCCAGCCAAAGTCGCTGAACGGCTTAATGACGTGGCACATAAGGTTATCGCTGTGCGCGGCAACTGCGACAGCGAAGTGGATCAAATGCTTTTGCATTTCCCGATAACCGCGCCGTGGCAACAGGTATTACTGGAAAAACAACGTCTGTTTTTGACGCATGGTCATCTTTTTGGCCCGGAAAATCTGCCTGCTTTAAACCAGAACGATGTGCTGGTTTACGGTCATACCCATCTGCCAGTGGCAGAACAGCGGGGGGAGATATTCCACTTCAACCCCGGCTCGGTGAGTATTCCGAAAGGCGGTAATCCGGCGAGTTATGGCATGCTGGATAATGACGTACTGAGTGTAATCGCACTCAATGATCAAAGTATCATTGCGCAGGTCGCGATTAATCCGTAATTTACCCACAACTCAAAATGCGCCGTAAGAGCGCCAGAAAAAGAAGGTTTCCTGATAATGGAACAGCGTCGTTTGGCAAGTACTGAATGGGTGGATATTGTCAATGAAGAGAATGAAGTCATTGCACAAGCCAGCCGGGAACAAATGCGGGCACAGTGTCTGCGTCATCGTGCAACTTACATCGTCGTGCATGATGGCATGGGCAAAATTCTGGTCCAGCGTCGTACCGAGACAAAAGACTTTTTACCCGGCATGTTAGATGCGACCGCAGGCGGTGTGGTCCAGGCCGATGAGCAACTGCTGGAGTCCGCGCGTCGCGAAGCGGAAGAAGAGTTGGGCATTGCCGGTGTCCCCTTTGCCGAGCACGGGCAGTTCTATTTCGAAGATAAAAATTGCCGTGTCTGGGGCGCGTTGTTCAGTTGTGTATCGCACGGTCCCTTCGCCCTACAGGAAGATGAAGTCAGTGAAGTTTGCTGGCTGACGCCGGAAGAAATCACCGCACGCTGCGATGAGTTCACTCCAGACTCGCTGAAAGCGCTGGCGTTGTGGATGAAGCGCAATGCCAAAAATGAAGCCGTAGAGACTGAAACGGCAGAATGAAAAAAGAGCCGCAATTGCGGCTCTTAACATTTTTAGTGGTAGCCCATCAACTGAGCACCGATAACCACGACGCTGGACATAATAAACAGCAGTCCAAGCAGTGTCGCGCCCACCTTCAGCCAGTTACGGAAGTCCACCCGACAAACACCGAGCGTTGCCATTAACGAAGCTGAGGTCGGGTAAATGATGTGACTGAAGCCATCACCAAACTGGAACGCCAGCACGGTAACCTGACGGTTAACACCGACCAGATCGCCAAGCGGTGCCAGTAACGGCATGGTTAACGCCGCCTGACCAGAACCGGATGTCACGAAGAAATTAAATATCGCCTGGAAGAGCAACATAAACCAGGCTGCAACTGCGTTATCCAGACCGCTAATGGCATTGGCAATGCTGTTTAGAATGGTATTTAACACACTGGCATCACCTGCTTCACCGTTACCGACCAGCAACAAAATCCCTTTGGCGAAACCCACCAGTAGGGCAGGGGCGATCATCATTCGCGCCCCTTCGGTGAAGGATGATGCCATGGTATTAACCGTCATACCGTTTAGGCGGAAAACAACGCCGATGATGCCAATTACTAGCCCCATCGTGAAGAACTGGCTGGCTATTTCTGGAATAAACCAGGCATTGACGATAACGCCCCAAATTACCCAGATCATGACGGCGGTTAAAACAATCAATACCAGCCAGTCACCAAAGGTAAATGGACGCTGTTCTACATCCGCCTGTTTTTCGCGGAAGAAACGATCGGACTCATGAACGCGTGACAACAGCGGATTCTTTTTCACCCGCGAGGCGTACACCATAGTGAAGACCAGACCAATCAGAGTAGAGATTACCCATACCACGATGCGCAAACCGGAGCCAGAAAGCACCGGAACACCAGCGATCCCCTGAGCAACAACCACACAAAACGGGTTCATCCACGAACTGGCAAAACCGATTTGCGTGGCGATATAAGTCACCAGGACGGTGGTAATACTGTCATAGCCCAGCCGGACCATTAGCGGTGCGATGATAATGGCAAAGGCGACGGCCTCTTCCCCCATACCAAATACCGCGCCGCCAAGTGAAAAGAGAATAAACAAGGCAGGGATAAAGAGAATTTCATTCCCGCGTGTATGCCGAATAAGTGCCAGGATGCCGTTATCAATGGTTCCTGTACGCATCACGATGCCAAACGCGCCGCCAATCACCAGCATAAACATGATGATGCCAACGGCTGTCCCGTATTTCGATCCTGAGGTTAATCCTTCAAACGGGAAATTCATCAGGCCCGGGCGTTCATCGCCCGTCGAGAACAGTTGCACGCGGTGATACTCAGGTTCGCCCGCCTCGTTAGTCAGAATGCGAAATGAGTGCGGATCTACGACTTTGCGTGTTTTTGTTTGACCATCAACCTGATACTGCACTTCCTGACTGTCAAACATCCCCACCGGAACTACCCTGGTGGCAAGGCTGGTTAAAATAGCAACAAAAAAGATAATCACCAGCGTATCGGGCATTGCCCATCTTCTGGTTGGTTTGGATTCAGTGATTGCGGACATAGCGCAGATATTCCCTTGCACAAAACAAAGTGGTAAGTATGCAAAGTGAGATGGCGCAATTCATTGATGCAGCGCAGTTAAGCAAGATAATCAGAAAGGATTAATGCAATTTAAGAGAATAAAAAACCGGAAATAGTGACTATTTCCGGTTCAGGTATCCGCAGCGCAAAGCTGCGGATGATGACGAGATTACTGCTGCTGTGCAGACTGAATCGCAGTCAGCGCGATGGTGTAGACGATATCGTCAACCAGTGCGCCACGGGACAGATCGTTAACCGGCTTGCGCATACCCTGCAGCATCGGCCCGATGGAGATCAGATCGGCAGAACGTTGTACCGCTTTGTAAGTGGTGTTACCGGTGTTCAGATCCGGGAAGATGAACACGGTAGCGCGACCAGCAACCGGAGAATTCGGCGCTTTGGATTTCGCAACGTCAGCCATTACCGCAGCGTCGTACTGCAGCGGACCGTCGATCATCAGGTCAGGACGTTTTTCCTGCGCCAGACGAGTTGCCTCGCGAACTTTCTCTACGTCGCTACCTGCACCAGAAGTACCGGTGGAGTAGGAGAGCATTGCAACGCGCGGTTCGATGCCGAAGGCCGCGGCGGAATCAGCGGACTGAATCGCGATTTCTGCCAGCTGTTCTGCGGTCGGATCCGGGTTGATCGCACAGTCACCGTAAACGTAAACCTGTTCCGGCAGCAGCATAAAGAACACGGAAGATACCAGGGAGCTACCCGGTGCAGTTTTGATCAGCTGCAGCGGCGGACGAATGGTGTTTGCGGTGGTGTGAACAGCACCGGAAACCAGACCGTCAACTTCATCCTGCTCCAGCATCAGCGTACCGAGAACCACGTTGTCTTCCAGCTGTTCGCGGGCAACGGTTTCGGTCATGCCTTTGTTCTTACGCAGTTCAACCAGGCGGCCAACATAGCTTTCGCGAACCACTTCTGGATCGACAATTTCAATGCCAGCACCCAGTTCTACGCCCTGAGATGCTGCAACGCGGTTGATCTCAGCCGGGTTACCCAGCAGTACGCAAGTTGCGATACCACGTTCAGCACAGATAGCGGCTGCTTTAACGGTACGCGGTTCGTCGCCTTCCGGCAGCACGATACGTTTGCCCGCTTTGCGCGCCAGTTCGGTCAGCTGATAACGGAAGGCTGGCGGAGACAGACGACGGCTGCGCTCAGAGGTGGCAGTCAGAGAGTCAATCCAGTCAGCGTTGATGTAGTTAGCAACGTATTCCTGAACTTTCTCGATACGCTCGTGATCGTCAACCGGAACTTCGAGGTTGAAGCTCTGCAGGCTCAGAGAAGTCTGCCAGGTGTTGGTATTCACCATAAATACCGGCAGGCCGGTAGCGAAAGCACGTTCGCACAGTTTGGAAATGCGCGCGTCCATTTCGTAGCCGCCAGTCAGCAGCAGGGCACCGATTTCTACGCCGTTCATGGCAGCCAGGCAAGCTGCAACCAGTACGTCAGGACGGTCTGCGGAAGTTACCAGCAGAGAACCGGCACGGAAGTGCTCCAGCATGTGCGGAATGCTGCGTGCGCAGAAAGTGACAGATTTCACGCGACGAGTGTTGATATCACCTTCGTTGATGATGGTGGCGTTCAGGTGGCGAGCCATATCGATCGCACGGGTCGCGATCAGATCAAAGCTCCACGGCACCGCGCCGAGAACCGGCAGCGGGCTGGATTCTTGCAGCTTCGCCGGATCAACATTGTTTACTTTTGCTTTGGAAGAGTCGTCGAAAATCTCGGACAGATCCGGGCGAGTACGACCCTGTTCATCAACCGGTGCGTTCAGTTTGTTAACGATAACGCCAGTGATGTTGGTGTTTTTTGCACCACCGAAGCTGTTGCGAGTCAGTTCGATACGCTCTTTCAGCTGTTCCGGGGTGTCAGTGCCCTGAGACATAACGAAGACGATTTCCGCGTTCAGCGTTTTAGCAATTTCGTAGTTCAGAGACTGGGCAAACTGATGCTTACGTGTCGGGACCAGACCTTCAACCAGAACGACTTCAGCGTCTTTGGTGTTAGCGTGGTAGTTCGCGACGATCTCTTCCATCAGCACATCTTTCTGATTGCTGGAAAGCAGACCTTCAACGTAGCTCATTTTCAGCGGTTCAGCGGCTGTCGTGGTGGAAGAGTTCGCACGCACGATAGTCGTGGTCTGATCGGGCGCATCGCCACCGGTACGCGGCTGAGCGATAGGTTTGAAAACGCTCAGACGAACGCCTTTGCGTTCCATTGCACGGATCACGCCAAGGCTGACGCTGGTCAGACCGACGCTGGTTCCGGTAGGGATCAGCATAATAATACGGGACACGGTTTATCCTCTTTCGTTACCGCCGGTTTGGCGGGTTACAAAACAGCACCGCCAGCTGAGCTGGCGGTGTGGAATCAGGCGGTCAAGCGGCAGGCGTCTTGCGCGATAACCAGCTCTTCGTTGGTCGGAATCACAACAGCAGGGCGGGTGCCTTCTTTGTTGATGAAACCAGATTTGCCGAAACGTGCAGCCAGGTTGCGCTCATGATCAACTTCAAAGCCCAGCACGCCCAGTTTGCCCAGAGACAGTTCACGAACCATCGCGGCATTTTCACCGATACCACCGGTGAATACAACAGCGTCCAGACGACCATCCATCAGCGCGGTGTAGGCACCGATGTATTTCGCCAGACGGTGGCAGTAAACGTCCATTGCGCGCTTCGCGTCTTCTTTTGTCGCGTAGTTGTCTTCAACATAACGGCAGTCGCTGGTGACTTCGGTCAGACCCAGCAGGCCAGACTCTTTGGTCAGCATTTTGTTGATTGCGTCAACGCTCATGCCCAGAGTGTCGTGCAGGTGGAAGATGATCGCAGGATCGATATCGCCAGAGCGAGTACCCATTACCAGACCTTCCAGCGGGGTCAGACCCATAGAGGTGTCAACGCATTTACCGTTGCGGATAGCAGAAACGGAACCACCGTTACCCAGGTGGCAGGTGATGATGTTCAGCTCTTCTACCGGTTTGTTCAGCATTTTTGCCGCTTCCTGGGTTACATAGAAGTGGCTGGTGCCGTGCGCGCCGTAACGACGGATGCCATGCTCTTTGTACAGGTTGTACGGCAGGGCGTAGAGGTAAGACTCTTCCGGCATAGTCTGGTGGAACGCGGTGTCAAATACAGCAACGTTTTTGTCTTTCAGCTGAGGGAAAGATTTCAGTGCTTCTTCGATACCGATCAGGTGAGCCGGGTTGTGCAGCGGTGCAAAAGAAGCTGCATCTTTGATACCCTGAATAACAGACTCATCGATCACTACGGAGCTGGTATACTTTTCGCCGCCGTGTACGATACGGTGACCGATAGCGGTCAGCTGCGCAGACAGTTCTGGTTTTTGTGCCAGAATAGTATTAACGATAAAGTTGAGCGCTTCGCTGTGAGCGGCGCCTGCACCTAAAGCCGCTTCCTGTTTATTGCCGTCCATTTTCCATTTGATACGTGCTTCGGGCAGGTGGAAACATTCGGCTAAACCAGAAAGGTACTCTTCACCATTCACTGCATCGATGATTGCAAATTTCAGTGAAGAACTACCGCAGTTCAGAACCAGTACTAACTTACTCGACATGGAAGTACCTATAATTGATACGTGGCTAAAAAAACGTCAGGGAGCCATAGAGCGTAGCGCATGATGACACTGACATTTATGATTAACATCATGCACTGCAAATTTTTTTTGCATGATGGAAGAAATATCTTGAGTCTATGCCATTTTGCGTAATTTTCAGCCAATGGCATAATGTATATGAATTTGACGACTCAATGAATATGTACTACTTAGGCCTTCAGGCTGCTAAAGGATACCTGATAGTGGGTATGGAAGACAAAATGTTTTGAACGTTGTCCCGCTGAGTTGTGAATTTGCACAAATTTTTGAATCTTTATATGTGAAGTTGAGGTGAAGCATGTCAACGCCGGATAATCGTTCTGTTAATTTTTTTAGCTTGTTTCGCCGGGGACAGCATTACTCAAAGACGTGGCCGCTGGAAAAACGCCTTGCCCCGGTCTTTGTCGAAAATCGCGTTATCAAGATGACGCGCTATGCGATCCGTTTTATGCCGCCAATCGCCGTATTTACTCTCTGCTGGCAGATTGCCCTGGGCGGTCAGCTGGGCCCGGCAGTTGCCACTGCGCTGTTCGCCTTAAGTTTACCCATGCAAGGACTATGGTGGCTGGGCAAGCGTTCTGTAACGCCATTACCTCCTGCAATCCTTAACTGGTTTTATGAAGTTCGCGGTAAATTGCAAGAGTCTGGACAGGTGTTGGCACCCGTTGAAGGCAAGCCTGATTACCAGGCATTAGCTGACACGCTTAAGCGCGCCTTCAAACAACTGGATAAAACTTTCCTTGATGATTTGTAATTGACCCCTGATTACGCATATAAAAGAAGGCATACTCAGCCTTCTTTTTTTTCACCGTAGTAGAGTGATACAGGAGTCAACAATGGAAATGACCAACGCGCAACGTCTTATTTTGTCTAACCAGTACAAAATGATGACTATGCTTGATCCGGCAAATGCTGAACGTTACCGTCGCCTGCAAACAATCATTGAGCGTGGTTATGGATTACAGATGCGTGAACTGGATCGCGAGTTTGGCGAGCTGAAAGAAGAAACCTGCCGCACTATCATCGACATTATGGAGATGTATCATGCGTTGCATGTTTCCTGGTCTAATTTGCAGGACCAGCAATCCATCGATGAACGTCGTGTCACCTTCCTTGGCTTTGACGCCGCCACTGAAGCACGTTACCTCGGTTATGTGCGCTTTATGGTTAACGTGGAGGGGCGCTATACCCATTTTGACGCCGGAACTCACGGTTTTAACGCCCAGACGCCAATGTGGGAAAAATATCAGCGTATGCTTAATGTGTGGCATGCCTGCCCGCGTCAGTACCATCTGAGTGCTAACGAAATTAATCAAATTATCAACGCCTGAGGAGGCCCATGTGCGGTGCAAAGGTTTTCTGTTTGATCTTGATGGAACGCTGGTGGACTCCCTGCCTGCGGTAGAACGGGCGTGGAGCAACTGGGCCAGACGTCATGGGTTAGCGCCGGAAGAGGTGCTGGCTTTCATTCACGGTAAACAGGCCATCACCTCTTTGCGCCATTTTATGGTGGGCAAATCCGAGGCAGACATTGCTGCCGAATTTACGCGTCTGGAGCAAATCGAGGCCACGGAAACCGAAGGTATTACCGCACTTCCGGGGGCAGTCGCTTTACTCAATCATCTGAATAAAGTGGGGATTCCATGGGCCATTGTGACGTCTGGCTCCATGCCCGTAGCGCGAGCGCGCCACAAAATAGCCGGACTTCCCGCGCCAGAGGTGTTTGTGACCGCTGAGCGGGTGAAGCGCGGAAAACCAGAGCCTGATGCGTATCTCTTAGGCGCGCAATTGTTGGGGCTTGCGCCGCAAGAGTGTGTGGTGGTGGAAGATGCTCCCGCTGGCGTGCTTTCCGGCCTGGCCGCGGGTTGCCATGTGATTGCAGTTAACGCTCCGACAGATACCCCGCGCCTGAATGAGGTCGATTTGGTCCTCCACAGTCTGGAGCAAATTACTGTGACCAAACAGCCAAATGGCGATGTTATTATTCAGTGAAACACCTGATCATGATTTAGCCCCGTCTCGTCGGGGCTTTTTTATGGCAGAATCAAGTCATCCCCCTCAATTAACAAGGATAAGTTGTGAACGGTGAATTGATTTGGGTTCTTTCATTACTGGCCGTTGCCATCGTCTTGTTTGCGACGGGCAGAGTGCGTATGGATGCGGTCGCTTTGTTTGTTATTGTCGCGTTTGCATTAAGCGGAACGCTGACGGTCCCCGAAGTATTTTCCGGCTTTTCCGATCCTAACGTTGTCCTGATTGCCGCCTTGTTCATTATTGGCGATGGTTTGGTCCGTACCGGTGTTGCCACCGTAATGGGGACATGGCTGGTCAAAGTGGCAGGCAACAGTGAAATCAAAATGTTGGTTTTGTTGATGCTGACCGTCGCGGGGCTTGGCGCGTTTATGAGTTCAACCGGCGTTGTCGCTATCTTTATTCCCGTGGTGTTAAGCGTTGCCATGCGTATGCAAACGTCGCCGTCGCGCCTGATGATGCCGTTAAGTTTTGCCGGGCTGATAAGCGGCATGATGACGCTGGTGGCGACGCCGCCGAACCTGGTAGTCAACAGTGAATTGCTGCGTGAAGGCTATCATGGTTTTAGTTTCTTTAGCGTAACACCTATTGGCCTGGTCGTGCTGGTGCTGGGTATTTTGTATATGTTAGTGATGCGTTTCATGCTGAAAGGGGATACCCAGACCCCACAGCGCGAAGGCTGGACGCGTCGAACCTTTCGCGATCTTATCCGTGAATATCGACTGACCGGGCGTGCGCGTCGTCTGGCTATTCGCCCCGGTTCGCCAATGATTGGTCAACGGCTGGACGATCTCAAATTACGTGAGCGTTATGGCGCTAACGTCATCGGTGTTGAACGCTGGCGTCGTTTTCGTCGCGTTATCGTGAATGTTAACGGGGTTTCTGAATTTCGCGCGCGTGACGTTTTACTTATTGATATGTCTGCGGCTGATGTCGATCTCCGGCAATTCTGTAGTGAGCAATTGCTGGAGCCGATGGTACTGCGCGGCGAGTATTTTTCTGATCAAGCCCTTGATGTGGGCATGGCAGAGATTTCATTAATTCCTGAGTCAGAACTTATTGGCAAATCGGTGCGCGAAATTGGTTTTCGTACCCGTTACGGACTGAATGTGGTGGGGCTAAAGCGCAATGGCGTGGCGCTGGAAGGTTCGCTGGCGGATGAGCCTCTGCTGCTGGGCGATATCATTCTGGTTGTGGGTAACTGGAAACTGATTGGTATGCTGGCAAAACAGGGGCGTGACTTTGTGGCGCTGAACTTACCAGAAGAAGTGAGTGAAGCATCGCCAGCACACAGTCAGGCACCTCATGCCATTTTTTGCCTGGTGTTGATGGTAGCGTTAATGCTTACCGATGAAATCCCTAATCCTGTTGCCGCTATCATCGCCTGCCTGCTGATGGGGAAATTCCGTTGTATCGATGCTGAAAGCGCCTATAAATCCATTCACTGGCCGAGCATTATTTTGATCGTTGGGATGATGCCGTTTGCTGTGGCATTACAGAAAACGGGAGGTGTCGCGCTGGCGGTGAAAGGGTTGATGGACATTGGCGGCGGTTACGGGCCACATATGATGCTGGGTTGTTTGTTTGTCTTGTCGGCGGTTATTGGGCTATTTATCTCAAATACCGCGACGGCGGTGTTGATGGCTCCGATTGCGCTGGCTGCTGCCAAAACGATGGGTGTGTCGCCTTATCCATTTGCGATGGTCGTGGCGATGGCAGCATCCGCCGCCTTTATGACACCGGTTTCTTCACCTGTTAACACACTGGTTTTAGGCCCGGGAAATTACAGCTTCAGTGACTTTGTGAAGTTGGGGGTACCGTTCACCATTATCGTGATGGCGGTTTGTGTGGTGATGATCCCGATGCTGTTTCCGTTTTGACAAGAGCCTGATGTCGCATCCGGCGCTTATTGCCTGATGCGACGCAGACTCCGGCTGCTTACAGCGGTGAATCCTGGCTAATCTCATCGAGCGAAAGATGGAAGCTGGGAACAAAGACTTCCATGAAGTAGTCCATCTCCTAGCTGCGGCGCGCTTCAAGCGTCGCTTCCAGTCGCGTTTTTGCCAGCAAGAATTCATTATTTCCCGCCGCGAGTTCTTCCAGACATTTCAGATATGCACACAGTGCATCTGCCTGTTTCACCAGAGATTTCTCTTCATCGCTGTATGCATGCTCGTCAATTAACGGCGCAAAGATATCCCTCAGCTCTTCCGGAACCATATCGACCAGTTTTTGCTGAGCGATTTTTTCAATAGCCTTGTATTCCTGAGCGATTTGCGAATTGAAGTATTTCACCGGAGTAGGGAGATCGCCGGTGAGAACTTCTGAGACATCGTGGTACATCGCCAGTAAAGCGATACGTTCGGCGTTGACATTACCGCCAAATTTACGATTTTTGATAGCTGCCAGCGCATGGGCGACCATCGCTACCTGCAAACTGTGTTCGGACACATTTTCCGTCCGCACGTTGCGCATTAGTGGCCAGCGGTTAATGAGTTTCAGGCGGGAGAGATGGGCAAAAAAATGGCTCTGTTTCATAGTGACCTTACGTATGATGACATCATCAGGTCATTGTGGCGGGATAACACTGCCGGATGCAATCTCCGGCAGTGAAATTAAGATTACAGCTGATGATAACCAGAAAGGAAACGCGCGAACTTACTCAAAGACAGCTCGATATCATCAACACGTGGTAGCGTGACAATGCGGAAGTGATCCGGCCACGGCCAGTTGAATGCTGTCCCTTGAACCAGCAGGACTTTTTCCTGCAACAGGAAATCCAGCACCATTTTCTGGTCGTCGTGAATGTTAAAGCGTTTAGCGTCGATTTTCGGGAACATGTACAGCGCACCGCGCGGTTTCACGCAGGAAACGCCCGGAATATCGTTGATCAATTCCCACGCACGGTTACGCTGTTCATAAAGACGCCCGCCGGGTGTAATAAATTCACTGATGCTCTGATAACCGCCCAGCGCGGTTTGAATGGCGTGTTGCGCAGGAACGTTAGCACACAGGCGCATCGAAGCCAGCATTTCCAGACCTTCGATGTAACCTTTAGCGTGTTTTTTCGGCCCGTTCAGCACCATCCAACCCTGACGGAAGCCCGCAACGCGGTACGTTTTCGACAGTCCGTTAAAGGTTATGGTTAGCAGGTCTGGTGCCATCGCGGCAATTGAGTGATGCTCGGCGTCGTCATAGAGAATTTTGTCGTAAATTTCATCGGCGAAGATAATGAGATTATGCTGACGCGCAATCTCCACTATCTCCATTAAAAGCTCTTTGGAATATACCGCGCCGGTTGGGTTATTTGGGTTGATAATAACGATCCCACGCGTACGAGGCGTAATTTTAGCGCGAATATCATCAAGGTCCGGGAACCAGTCAGAGGATTCATCGCAAAGATAATGCACCGCTTTACCGCTGGAGAGCGAAACCGCTGCGGTCCATAGTGGGTAATCAGGTGCAGGAACCAACATTTCGTCCCCGCTGTTCAGCAATGCCTGCATTGCCTGAACGATAAGCTCCGATACACCATTGCCGATGTAAATATCTTCCACGGTAACATCACGCATGCCACGAGCCTGGTAGTGCTGCATGATGGCTTTACGCGCGGAGTAAAGCCCTTTGGAATCGCAATACCCTTGAGCGGTAGGCAGGTTGCGAATCACGTCAACGAGGATTTCATCTGGCGCGTCAAAACCGAACGGGGCAGGGTTGCCGATGTTCAGTTTCAGTACCTTGTTACCTTCTTCTTCCAGGCGTTTTGCTTCTTTCAGCACCGGACCACGGATGTCGTAACAGACATTCTCTAATTTGCTGGATTTTTCAATGGGGGACATGAATCTTGACCTTTTTTGCTGTTATCGCCACTCCCTGCCGTGGAAGTCAGCTTAGAACAATGTACTCCCCCAGGACGGCGTTTTGAAGGTCTGCAGAATAAGATTTTGCAAGAGGGGAAGACTCGATTGTGCTGTTAATAACTTAATAATGGCAAAATAATGAGGTGTATATGCTTAGTAATTAATGTTATGTAGTGAATTGTTCTGATTCTTAATTGTGAGTGTGGTTTTTTTATCTGTAAGATAATTGTTTGAAAATGCCTCGTTTAAGAATTCACTAATGAATCGTGATGATGATATTTCCGCATTACGGAGAGTTTAACAGCGTGATGATTTCCGAGGTGTCGTAATGGGTGCAAGGTGTGAAACTATTGTTAAGCGGGATTAATGAATGAGGATGATGCTAATTAATTATTATTTAATATTCAAAAAGGTTTTGTTGTGCTTATTAATAATAGAAGATTACTTTGCCTAACATAACATAACTTTGCATCAGATAATTCGCAATGACCCTTATAAATAAAAGGTTTTTGGGGTAAAATGCTCGCATAAATGACGGATCCCTGCTCTTGATGCCGCCTCACCATTGCTGTTTGTACGTGTTCGCGTATGACCAGCGATGCTGCACGAGAGTGGAACAAGGACTCACATTTACATTTATACAAACACGCGCATGTCATAAATACAAAAGAGTGAGTAACTTAATAGATATGCGATTCCTGAAGATATATTCTGTGATCTACTTCAGGCATTATAACGGAACAATGTGAGTCGCTTTTTTAGTGCAACTCATATGCATTTTTACTTTCGTCCGGGTTCCGGATGAAACTGCCAGGGAGGCACATTACAAATGGAATTGCTTGTTTGTGTGTGCACAGCATTAACCAGCTCAGTACGAGCCGCCAGTAAGTGATAATATATGATAAGTGCAAATCGTCCGATAATTAACCTCGACCTCGATCTGCTGAGAACATTTGTTGCTGTTGCCGATCTGAACACTTTTGCTGCCGCAGCTGCCGCTGTGTGTCGTACTCAGTCCGCCGTAAGTCAGCAAATGCAGCGTCTGGAACAACTCGTTGGGAAAGAACTGTTCGCTCGTCACGGTCGCAACAAACTGTTAACTGAACATGGCATTCAACTTCTTGGTTACGCCAGGAAAATCCTGCGTTTTAATGATGAGGCCTGCTCATCATTAATGTTCAGTAATCTTCAGGGCGTGTTAACTATCGGTGCTTCAGATGAATCTGCCGATACGATCTTACCTTTCCTGTTAAATCGCGTGAGTTCGGTTTATCCGAAACTAGCGCTGGATGTCCGCGTTAAACGTAATGCCTACATGGCAGAAATGCTGGAATCCCAGGAAGTGGATTTGATGGTAACCACCCATCGTCCTTCAACGTTTAAGGCATTGAACCTGCGTACCTCGCCAACACACTGGTACTGCGCAGCGGAATACGTATTGCAAAAAGGCGAGCCGATCCCTCTTGTATTGCTGGATGATCCTAGCCCGTTTCGCGATATGGTGCTGGCGACGCTTAATAAAGCAGATATTCCATGGCGACTGGCTTATGTCGCCTCGACGCTTCCGGCCGTTCGTGCGGCAGTGAAAGCCGGTCTTGGTGTGACAGCAAGGCCGGTCGAGATGATGAGTCCTGATCTGCGTGTGCTGAGTGGGGTAGATGGCTTACCGCCGCTACCCGATACCGAATATTTGTTGTGCTATGACCCGTCCAGTAATAATGAGCTGGCTCAGGTGATTTATCAGGCGATGGAGAGCTACCATAATCCGTGGCAATACAGCCCAATGTCTGCTCCGGAAGGCGATGACTCGTTGTTAATTGAAAGGGATATCGAGTAATCGACGGACCATAGATAATTTCTAAGACAATAGTGTAAAAACGAGCCGCTGGGGGTGTTTTAAACCCCAGCGGCTTTTTTTTAGTAAAAAGCCTTCCTCGTATCGTGCAGAACGCACAAAACTGTTCATTTTTCAATCACCAGAGATTCACGTCCCGAACGCACAAATAATCGCCTGAAAAAAATCACCTGCTACAATGATGTTAAAAAATACGTAAATTTGTTGCTGCGTTTTTGTTATGGAATGACAAAAGCGTGTCACAGATCAAGAAAATACTCTCTTTTGGGGGGAGGAATCGACACAAATTCCTGTCAAAATAGACCCGTATTTTTTCCATTGCTTCACAACGGACACGATTCAACAACATCTAATTATCCTGGAGTCGTCAAGGATCTGGGGTGAAAGGGCATTAAATGCTAATGGTGTTGATATTATGTAAACTAATGTGAAGAAACTTTTGTTAAAGTTGACAAAAGGTTATAGAAAGGAGTAAAAGACCACATCAATTAGCTGTATAAAAGAGTTTCTACAGTGATTGTAAGGTTTTTTTTATTCCTCCCCATGAATCGATGTGGCGTCCATCTGCCGTGAAGAGCAGTGAATCTGGCGCTACTTTTGATGAGTAAGCAATGAGTATGTCAACATCCACTGAAGTCATCGCTCATCACTGGGCATTCGCTATCTTTCTTATCGTTGCCATTGGCCTGTGTTGCCTGATGCTGGTAGGCGGTTGGTTTTTAGGCGGTCGCGCACGCGCGAGGTCGAAAAACGTTCCGTTTGAATCCGGTATCGACTCGGTCGGCTCCGCCCGCTTACGCCTGTCCGCCAAGTTTTATCTGGTGGCCATGTTCTTCGTTATCTTCGACGTTGAAGCGCTGTATCTGTTCGCATGGTCAACTTCTATCCGCGAAAGCGGCTGGGTAGGCTTTGTGGAAGCTGCAATTTTTATTTTTGTGTTACTGGCAGGTCTGGTTTATCTGGTGCGTATTGGCGCGCTGGACTGGACGCCCGCGCGTTCACGCCGCGAGCGTATGAACCCGGAAACGAACAGTATCGCTAATCGTCAACGCTAACCGCGAGGCATTAAGATGGATTATACGCTCACCCGCATAGATCCCAACGGTGAGAACGACCGTTACCCCCTGCAAAAGCAGGAGATCGTAACCGACCCTCTGGAGCAAGAAGTTAACAAAAACGTGTTTATGGGCAAGCTCAATGACATGGTTAACTGGGGTCGTAAAAACTCAATTTGGCCGTATAACTTCGGTCTTTCCTGCTGTTACGTTGAGATGGTGACTTCGTTTACCGCGGTGCATGACGTGGCACGTTTTGGCGCAGAAGTATTGCGTGCTTCGCCGCGTCAGGCTGACCTGATGGTGGTTGCAGGAACCTGCTTTACCAAAATGGCACCGGTTATTCAGCGTCTGTATGACCAGATGCTGGAACCAAAATGGGTTATCTCAATGGGGGCCTGTGCCAACTCTGGCGGTATGTACGATATTTATTCCGTTGTGCAGGGCGTCGATAAATTCATTCCGGTTGATGTGTATATCCCGGGCTGCCCGCCACGTCCTGAAGCGTACATGCAGGCATTGATGCTGTTGCAGGAATCTATCGGCAAAGAACGTCGTCCGCTCTCATGGGTGGTTGGCGATCAGGGCGTTTATCGCGCCAACATGCAATCAGAGCGCGAACGCAAGCGCGGTGAACGCATTGCCGTTACCAACCTGCGTACACCTGACGAGATTTAATTTGCGCCTGTCGGCAAAGGGATTTTTCTTCGCTTATTCCTAAATCTATTTCGCGAAGCTTACTGCGCCGACAGTCACCACGGACCATTTGCAATGGTGAACAATATGACCGACTTAACCGCGCAAGAACCCGCCTGGCAGACCCGCGATCATCTTGATGATCCGGTGATTGGCGAACTGCGCAACCGTTTTGGGCCGGATGCCTTTACTGTTCAGGCGACTCGCACCGGGGTTCCCGTTGTGTGGATCAAGCGTGAACAATTACTGGAAGTGGGTGATTTCTTAAAGAAACTGCCGAAACCTTACGTCATGCTGTTTGACTTACACGGCATGGACGAACGTCTGCGCACACACCGCGAAGGGTTACCTGCCGCGGATTTTTCCGTTTTCTACCATCTGATTTCTATTGATCGTAACCGCGACATCATGCTGAAGGTGGCGCTGGCAGAAAACGACCTGCACGTACCGACCTTCACCAAGCTGTTCCCGAACGCTAACTGGTATGAGCGTGAAACCTGGGATCTGTTTGGCATTACTTTCGACGGTCACCCCAATTTGCGCCGCATCATGATGCCGCAAACCTGGAAAGGTCACCCGCTGCGTAAAGATTACCCGGCGCGCGCTACCGAATTCTCGCCGTTTGAGCTGACCAAAGCCAAACAGGATCTGGAGATGGAAGCCCTGACCTTCAAACCGGAAGAGTGGGGGATGAAGCGTGGCACCGAAAATGAAGACTTCATGTTCCTCAACCTCGGTCCGAACCACCCGTCGGCGCACGGTGCTTTCCGTATCGTTTTGCAACTCGATGGCGAAGAGATTGTCGACTGCGTACCAGACATCGGTTACCACCATCGTGGTGCGGAGAAAATGGGCGAGCGCCAGTCATGGCACAGCTACATTCCGTATACCGACCGTATTGAATATCTCGGCGGCTGTGTTAACGAGATGCCGTATGTACTGGCGGTAGAGAAACTGGCCGGGATCACCGTACCGGATCGCGTTAACGTCATTCGCGTAATGCTTTCTGAGCTGTTCCGCATCAACAGCCACCTGCTGTATATCTCGACCTTTATTCAGGACGTCGGCGCGATGACGCCAGTGTTCTTCGCCTTTACCGATCGTCAGAAAATTTACGATCTGGTGGAAGCAATCACTGGTTTCCGTATGCACCCGGCGTGGTTCCGTATTGGCGGCGTAGCGCACGACCTGCCGCGCGGCTGGGATCGCCTGCTGCGTGAGTTCCTCGACTGGATGCCGAAACGTCTGGCGTCTTATGAGAAAGCGGCGCTGCAAAACACGATTCTGAAAGGCCGTTCCCAGGGCGTAGCCGCCTACGGCGCGAAAGAGGCGCTGGAGTGGGGCACCACTGGCGCGGGCCTGCGTGCTACCGGGATCGACTTCGATGTGCGTAAGGCGCGCCCTTATTCTGGCTATGAAAACTTCGATTTTGAAATCCCGGTTGGTGGTGGTGTTTCTGACTGCTACACCCGCGTAATGCTGAAAGTGGAAGAATTGCGTCAGAGTCTGCGCATTCTTGAGCAGTGCCTCAACAACATGCCGGAAGGCCCGTTCAAAGCGGATCACCCGCTGACCACGCCGCCGCCGAAAGAGCGCACGTTGCAACATATCGAAACCCTGATCACCCACTTCCTGCAAGTGTCGTGGGGGCCGGTGATGCCTGCCAATGAATCTTTCCAGATGATTGAGGCGACCAAAGGGATCAACAGTTACTACCTGACCAGCGACGGCAGCACCATGAGTTATCGCACCCGTATCCGTACGCCGAGTTATGCGCATTTGCAGCAAATTCCGGCGGCGATCCGCGGCAGCCTGGTGTCTGACCTGATTGTTTATCTGGGCAGTATCGATTTTGTTATGTCAGATGTGGACCGCTAATTATGCACGAGAATCAACAACCACAAACCGAGGCTTTTGAGCTGAGTGCGGCTGAGCGTGAAGCGATTGAGCACGAGATGCACCACTACGAAGACCCGCGTGCGGCGTCCATTGAAGCGCTGAAAATCGTTCAGAAACAGCGTGGATGGGTGCCAGACGGCGCGATCCACGCGATCGCTGACGTTCTGGGTATTCCCGCAAGTGATGTCGAAGGCGTGGCTACTTTCTACAGCCAGATCTTCCGCCAGCCGGTTGGTCGCCATGTGATCCGTTATTGCGACAGCGTGGTCTGTCACATTAACGGTTACCAGGGCATTCAGGCGGCGCTGGAGAAAAAACTGAACATCAAACCAGGGCAAACGACGTTTGACGGTCGCTTTACGCTGCTGCCAACTTGCTGCCTGGGGAACTGCGACAAAGGGCCAAACATGATGATCGATGAGGACACTCACGCGCATCTGACCCCGGAAGCGATTCCTGAACTGCTGGAGCGGTATAAATGAAAAACATTATCCGTACTCCCGAAACGCATCCGCTGACCTGGCGTCTGCGTGATGACAAACAGCCAGTGTGGCTGGACGAATATCGCAGCAAAAACGGTTATGAAGGAGCGCGTAAGGCGCTGACCGGGCTGTCTCCGGACGAGATCGTCAATCAGGTTAAAGACGCTGGCCTGAAAGGGCGCGGCGGTGCGGGCTTCTCGACTGGCCTGAAATGGAGCCTGATGCCGAAAGACGAATCCATGAACATCCGTTACCTGCTGTGTAACGCCGATGAAATGGAGCCGGGCACTTATAAAGACCGCCTGCTGATGGAGCAACTACCGCACCTGCTGGTGGAAGGTATGCTCATCTCCGCATTTGCGCTGAAAGCTTACCGTGGCTACATCTTCTTGCGTGGCGAATATATCGAGGCGGCAGTGAATCTGCGCCGTGCCATTGCCGAAGCTACCGAAGCAGGGCTGCTCGGCAAAAACATTATGGGAACAGGTTTCGATTTCGAACTGTTCGTCCATACCGGGGCAGGGCGCTACATCTGCGGGGAAGAAACAGCGTTAATCAACTCCCTGGAAGGGCGTCGCGCTAACCCACGCTCGAAGCCCCCCTTCCCGGCAACCTCTGGCGTTTGGGGCAAACCGACCTGTGTCAACAACGTCGAAACCCTGTGTAACGTTCCGGCGATCCTCGCTAACGGCGTGGAGTGGTATCAGAACATCTCGAAAAGCAAAGATGCTGGCACCAAGCTGATGGGCTTCTCCGGTCGGGTGAAAAATCCGGGTCTGTGGGAACTGCCGTTTGGCACCACCGCACGCGAGATCCTCGAAGATTACGCCGGTGGTATGCGTGACGGCCTGAAATTCAAAGCCTGGCAGCCAGGCGGCGCGGGCACCGACTTCCTGACCGAAGCGCACCTTGATCTGCCGATGGAATTCGAAAGTATCGGTAAAGCGGGCAGCCGTCTGGGTACGGCGCTGGCGATGGCGGTTGATCACGAGATCAACATGGTGTCGCTGGTACGAAACCTGGAAGAGTTTTTCGCCCGTGAGTCCTGCGGCTGGTGTACGCCGTGCCGTGATGGTCTGCCGTGGAGCGTGAAAATTCTGCGCGCGCTGGAGCGTGGCGAAGGTCAGCCGGGCGATATCGAAACACTAGAGCAACTGTGTCGATTCTTGGGTCCGGGTAAAACTTTCTGTGCCCACGCACCTGGTGCAGTGGAGCCGTTACAGAGCGCCATCAAATATTTCCGCGAAGAATTTGAGGCGGGAATCAAACAGCCGTTCAGCAATACCCATTTGATTAATGGGATTCAGCCGAACCTGCTGAAAGAGCGCTGGTAACCGAATTTCGATTAACGCTCAGTCTCTGACTGAGAAAACTGGAAGCATGCTAATGGCTACAATTCATGTAGACGGCAAAGAATACGAGGTTAACGGAGCGGACAACCTGCTGGAAGCTTGTCTGTCTTTGGGCCTTGATATTCCTTACTTTTGCTGGCATCCGGCGCTGGGAAGCGTCGGTGCTTGCCGCCAGTGTGCGGTGAAGCAATACCAAAACGCGGAAGACACGCGTGGTCGCCTGGTTATGTCCTGTATGACACCGGCTTCCGATGGCACCTTTATTTCCATTGACGACGAAGAAGCGAAACAGTTCCGTGAAAGCGTGGTCGAGTGGTTGATGACCAACCACCCGCACGATTGTCCGGTATGTGAAGAGGGCGGTAACTGCCATCTTCAGGATATGACCGTGATGACCGGACACAGCTTCCGTCGCTACCGTTTCACCAAACGTACCCACCGCAATCAGGATCTGGGGCCGTTCATCTCTCACGAAATGAACCGCTGCATCGCCTGCTACCGCTGCGTGCGTTACTACAAAGATTACGCTGACGGTACAGATCTGGGCGTTTACGGTGCACATGACAACGTCTACTTCGGTCGCCCGGAAGACGGCACCCTTGAAAGCGAATTCTCCGGTAACCTGGTCGAAATTTGCCCGACCGGCGTATTCACCGACAAAACGCACTCCGAGCGTTATAACCGTAAATGGGATATGCAGTTTGCGCCGAGCATCTGCCAGCAATGTTCCATCGGCTGTAACATCAGCCCTGGCGAGCGTTATGGCGAACTGCGTCGTATCGAAAACCGTTACAACGGTACGGTAAACCACTACTTCCTCTGCGACCGTGGTCGTTTCGGTTATGGCTACGTCAACCTGAAAGACCGTCCGCGTCAGCCAGTACAGCGTCGTGGCGATGATTTCATTACCCTCAACGCCGAACAGGCAATGCAGGGCGCAGCAGATATTCTGCGTCAGTCGAAGAAAGTCATCGGCATCGGTTCTCCGCGTGCCAGCGTGGAAAGCAACTTTGCGCTACGTGAGCTGGTGGGTGAAGAAAACTTCTACACCGGTATCGCTCACGGTGAGCAGGAACGTCTGCAACTGGCGCTGAAAGTACTGCGTGAAGGCGGCATTTATACTCCGGCTCTGCGCGAAATCGAATCTTACGATGCGGTACTGGTGCTGGGCGAAGACGTTACCCAGACCGGCGCGCGCGTCGCGCTGGCAGTGCGTCAGGCGGTGAAAGGTAAAGCGCGCGAAATGGCAGCAGCACAGAAAGTGGCTGACTGGCAGATTGCGGCAATCCTCAACATCGGTCAACGTGCGAAGCATCCGCTGTTTGTTACCAACGTTGATGATACCCGTCTGGATGATATCGCGGCGTGGACTTACCGCGCACCGGTTGAAGATCAGGCGCGTTTAGGTTTTGCCATCGCCCATGCGCTGGATAACTCTGCACCAGCGGTTGACGGTATCGAGCCTGAACTGCAAAGCAAAATCGACGTCATCGTGCAGGCACTGGCTGGTGCGAAGAAACCGTTAATTATCTCCGGGACGAACGCTGGTAGCGCTGAAGTGATTCAGGCTGCGGCTAACGTCGCGAAAGCCCTGAAAGGTCGCGGCGCTGACGTCGGTATCACCATGATTGCCCGCTCTGTCAACAGCATGGGGTTGGGCATTATGGGCGGCGGTTCGCTTGAAGAAGCGTTGACCGAACTGGAAACAGGACGCGCCGACGCGGTGGTGGTGCTGGAGAACGATCTGCATCGTCACGCTTCCGCTACCCGCGTGAATGCTGCGCTGGCGAAAGCGCCGCTGGTGATGGTGGTTGACCATCAACGTACGGCGATCATGGAAAACGCCCATCTGGTGCTTTCCGCCGCCAGCTTTGCTGAAAGCGACGGTACGGTGATCAACAACGAAGGCCGCGCCCAACGTTTCTTCCAGGTTTACGATCCGGCTTATTACGACAGCAAAACTGTGATGCTGGAAAGCTGGCGCTGGCTGCACTCGCTGCACAGCACCCTGCTGAGCCGTGAAGTGGACTGGACGCAGCTCGACCATGTGATTGACGCTGTTGTGGCGAAAATCCCGGAACTGGCAGGTATCAAAGATGCTGCGCCGGATGCGACATTCCGTATTCGTGGGCAGAAACTGGCCCGTGAGCCGCACCGTTACAGTGGTCGTACCGCCATGCGCGCCAACATCAGCGTTCATGAGCCGCGTCAGCCTCAGGATATTGACACCATGTTCACCTTCTCGATGGAGGGTAACAACCAGCCGACCGCGCACCGTTCGCAAGTGCCGTTTGCCTGGGCGCCGGGCTGGAACTCCCCGCAGGCGTGGAACAAATTCCAGGACGAAGTGGGCGGTAAACTGCGCTTTGGCGATCCGGGCGTGCGTCTGTTTGAAACCAGCGAAAACGGTCTGGATTACTTCACCAGCGTACCGGCACGCTTCCAGCCGCAGGAAGGGAAATGGCGTATCGCGCCGTACTACCACCTGTTTGGCAGCGATGAATTGTCACAGCGTGCTCCGGTCTTCCAGAGCCGTATGCCGCAACCGTACATCAAACTCAACCCAGCGGATGCCGCGAAGTTGGGAGTGAACGCGGGTACACGCGTCTCCTTTAGTTACGATGGCAACACGGTCACGCTGCCGGTTGAAATCGCCGAAGGACTGACGGCAGGGCAGGTGGGCTTGCCGATGGGCATGTCCGGTATTGCTCCGGTGCTGGCTGGCGCGCATCTTGAGGATCTCAAGGAGGCACAACAATGAGTTGGATATCACCGGAACTGATTGAGATCCTGCTGACCATCCTCAAAGCGGTGGTGATCCTGCTGGTGGTTGTCACCTGCGGGGCATTCATGAGCTTTGGCGAACGTCGTCTGCTGGGTCTGTTCCAGAACCGTTACGGACCTAACCGTGTTGGCTGGGGCGGTTCGCTCCAGCTGGTCGCGGACATGATCAAAATGTTCTTTAAAGAAGACTGGATCCCGAAATTCTCGGATCGCGTCATCTTTACCCTGGCACCGATGATTGCCTTTACCTCGCTGCTGCTGGCCTTTGCGATTGTGCCAGTCAGTCCGGGTTGGGTAGTTGCCGACCTGAACATCGGGATTTTGTTCTTCCTGATGATGGCAGGTCTGGCGGTTTACGCGGTGCTGTTTGCGGGCTGGTCAAGTAACAACAAATACTCGCTGCTGGGTGCGATGCGTGCTTCTGCGCAGACCCTGAGCTACGAAGTGTTCCTCGGGCTTTCCCTGATGGGCGTGGTGGCGCAGGCCGGTTCATTCAACATGACCGACATCGTTAACAGCCAGGCGCACGTGTGGAACGTCATCCCGCAATTCTTTGGTTTTATTACCTTTGCCATCGCGGGCGTGGCGGTGTGTCACCGTCACCCGTTTGACCAGCCGGAAGCCGAGCAGGAACTGGCGGATGGTTACCACATTGAATATTCCGGCATGAAGTTCGGTCTGTTCTTCGTGGGCGAATACATCGGGATTGTGACCATCTCCGCATTGATGGTGACGCTGTTCTTCGGTGGCTGGCAAGGCCCGTTCTTACCGCCATTCATCTGGTTCGCGCTGAAAACCGCGTTCTTTATGATGATGTTCATTTTGATTCGTGCGTCGTTACCGCGTCCGCGTTATGACCAGGTAATGTCCTTCGGCTGGAAAATCTGCCTGCCGCTGACGCTGATCAACTTGCTGGTAACGGCGGCTGTCATTCTCTGGCAGGCGCAATAAGGGGCACTAAGACCATGACCTTAAAAGAATTGTTAGTAGGTTTCGGCACCCAGGTTCGTAGTATCTGGATGATCGGCCTGCACGCGTTCGCCAAACGCGAAACGCGAATGTACCCGGAAGAGCCGGTCTATCTGCCGCCCCGTTATCGTGGTCGCATCGTTCTGACCCGCGACCCGGACGGCGAAGAGCGTTGCGTAGCCTGTAACCTCTGCGCGGTCGCCTGCCCGGTCGGCTGTATCTCGCTGCAAAAAGCAGAAACCAAAGACGGTCGCTGGTATCCGGAATTTTTCCGCATCAACTTCTCACGCTGCATTTTCTGTGGTCTGTGCGAAGAAGCCTGTCCGACGACGGCGATTCAGTTAACCCCGGATTTCGAAATGGGGGAATACAAGCGCCAGGATCTGGTTTATGAGAAAGAGGATCTGCTGATCTCCGGTCCGGGCAAATACCCGGAATATAACTTCTACCGGATGGCAGGTATGGCAATCGACGGCAAAGATAAGGGCGAAGCAGAGAACGAAGCCAAGCCTATCGACGTCAAGAGCCTGTTACCGTAAGGAGAGGGGCAATGGAGTTCGCTTTTTATATCTGTGGCCTGATAGCCATACTTGCGACCTTGCGAGTGATCACCCATACCAATCCGGTACATGCATTGCTGTACCTGATTATTTCGCTGCTGGCGATTTCCGGGGTGTTCTTCTCACTGGGCGCTTACTTCGCCGGTGCGCTGGAAATTATCGTCTACGCGGGTGCCATTATGGTGCTGTTCGTGTTCGTGGTGATGATGCTCAACCTGGGCGGTTCGGAAATCGAACAGGAACGCCAGTGGCTGAAACCGCAGGTGTGGATTGGTCCGGCAATTTTGTCAGCCATCATGCTGGTGGTGATTGTTTACGCCATTCTCGGTGTTAACGATCAGGGTATCGACGGTACGCCAATCAGTGCTAAAGCAGTGGGTATTACGCTGTTCGGGCCTTACGTACTGGCGGTGGAACTGGCTTCTATGCTGCTGCTGGCTGGTCTGGTTGTGGCCTTCCACGTCGGTCGTGAAGAGCGTGCGGGTGAAGTGCTGAGCAATCGTAAAGACGACAGCGCGAAAAGAAAAACGGAGGAGCACGCATGATCCCCTTACAACATGGACTGATCCTCGCGGCAATCTTATTCGTTCTTGGCTTAACCGGTCTGGTTATCCGTCGCAATCTGCTTTTTATGCTGATTGGTCTGGAAATCATGATTAACGCCTCTGCGCTGGCCTTTGTGGTCGCCGGAAGCTACTGGGGCCAGACCGACGGTCAGGTGATGTACATTCTCGCCATCAGCCTCGCGGCGGCGGAAGCGAGTATCGGCCTTGCGCTGCTGCTGCAACTTCACCGTCGTCGCCAGAACCTGAACATCGATTCAGTAAGTGAGATGCGCGGATGAACATGCTTGCCTTAACCATTATTTTGCCATTGATTGGCTTCGTCTTGCTGGCGTTCTCCCGTGGGCGCTGGTCTGAAAACGTCTCAGCGATCGTGGGCGTAGGCTCTGTGGGCCTGGCGGCGCTGGTAACCGCCTTTATTGGCGTCGATTTTTTCGCTAACGGCGAGCAGGCATACAGCCAGCCGCTGTGGACGTGGATGTCGGTAGGCGACTTTAATATCGGTTTCAATCTGGTGCTGGACGGCCTGTCGCTGACCATGCTCTCGGTGGTCACCGGTGTCGGTTTCCTTATTCACATGTACGCCTCCTGGTACATGCGTGGTGAAGAGGGCTACTCTCGCTTCTTCGCCTACACCAACCTGTTCATCGCCAGCATGGTGGTTCTGGTTCTTGCCGACAACCTGCTGCTGATGTACCTCGGCTGGGAAGGCGTTGGCCTGTGCTCCTATCTGTTGATCGGTTTCTATTACACCGATCCGAAGAATGGCGCAGCGGCAATGAAAGCGTTTGTCGTGACCCGTGTGGGTGACGTGTTCCTCGCTTTCGCGCTGTTCATTCTCTACAACGAACTGGGCACCCTGAACTTCCGTGAAATGGTGGAACTGGCACCCGCGCACTTTGCTGACGGCAATAACATGCTGATGTGGGCGACGCTGATGCTGCTGGGCGGTGCGGTTGGTAAATCTGCGCAGCTACCGTTGCAGACATGGCTTGCCGACGCGATGGCGGGCCCGACGCCTGTCTCCGCGCTGATCCACGCCGCAACGATGGTAACCGCGGGTGTCTACCTGATCGCCCGTACCCACGGCCTGTTCCTGATGACGCCAGAAGTTCTGCATCTGGTGGGTATTGTCGGGGCAGTGACGTTGCTGCTGGCCGGTTTTGCCGCGCTGGTACAGACCGACATCAAACGTGTTCTCGCTTACTCCACCATGAGCCAGATTGGCTACATGTTCCTTGCGCTTGGCGTACAGGCATGGGATGCGGCGATTTTCCACTTGATGACCCACGCGTTCTTTAAAGCGCTGCTGTTCCTGGCATCCGGTTCCGTCATTCTGGCCTGCCATCACGAACAGAACATCTTCAAGATGGGCGGTCTGCGTAAATCTATTCCGCTGGTTTATCTCTGCTTCCTGGTGGGTGGTGCAGCACTGTCGGCACTTCCGCTGGTTACTGCGGGCTTCTTCAGTAAGGATGAGATCCTCGCCGGTGCGATGGCGAATGGTCATATCAATCTGATGGTGGCAGGTCTGGTCGGTGCGTTTATGACCTCGCTCTACACCTTCCGTATGATTTTCATCGTCTTCCATGGGAAAGAACAAATTCACGCTCACGCCGTGAAAGGGATTACTCACAGCCTGCCGCTGATTGTGTTGCTGATCCTTTCCACCTTCGTTGGCGCACTGATTGTACCGCCGCTGCAGGGCGTGCTTCCGCAAACTACGGAACTGGCGCACGGCAGCATGTTGACCCTGGAAATTACCTCAGGCGTGGTCGCGGTGGTCGGCATTCTGCTGGCAGCCTGGCTGTGGCTGGGTAAACGTACTCTGGTGACCTCCATCGCCAACAGTGCGCCGGGCCGTCTGCTGGGTACCTGGTGGTACAACGCCTGGGGCTTTGACTGGCTGTACGACAAAGTGTTCGTTAAGCCATTCCTGGGTATTGCCTGGTTACTGAAACGCGATCCGCTGAACTCAATGATGAACATCCCGGCTGTCCTTTCCCGCTTTGCAGGTAAAGGTCTGCTGTTAAGCGAGAACGGTTATCTGCGCTGGTATGTGGCATCCATGAGCATCGGTGCGGTCGTGGTGCTGGCACTGTTGATGGTACTGCGTTGAGTTGTTGGCTGAGTGAATATACCCGGCGTTGCGCCGGGTCTGTGAACTAAGAATAAATTTTAGGTAACTGTTCCTGAAGTACAGGCGTCATCGGCGAAGTCAGACCGGATACCGCCAGCGCACAGCAACCGGAGCGTACTTAAGTACGTGAGGATTGCGAGCACTGCCGGGATTCGGGCTGGCAAGTGAGATAGCCTGAGCAGGAGTAAATATAAGGGACATACTTAGCTATGTTATTACCCTGGTTAATACTAATCCCCTTTATCGGCGGCTTCTTGTGCTGGCAGACCGAACGCTTTGGCGTCAAGGTGCCACGCTGGATCGCGCTGATCACCATGGGATTGACGCTGGCGCTGTCGCTGCAACTGTGGTTGCAGGGCGGTTATTCACTGACGCAATCTGCCGGAATTCCGCAGTGGCAGTCTGAATTCGACATGCCGTGGATCCCGCGTTTTGGTATCTCTATTCATCTCGCCATTGATGGTCTGTCGCTGCTGATGGTCGTTCTGACCGGTCTGCTCGGCGTGCTGGCGGTACTTTGTTCGTGGAAAGAGATCGAAAAATATCAGGGCTTCTTCCACCTCAACCTGATGTGGATCCTGGGCGGCGTTATCGGCGTGTTCCTTGCCATCGACATGTTCCTGTTCTTCTTCTTCTGGGAAATGATGCTGGTGCCGATGTACTTCCTGATCGCACTGTGGGGGCATAAAGCTTCTGACGGTAAAACGCGTATCACGGCGGCAACCAAGTTCTTCATTTACACCCAGGCGAGTGGTCTGGTGATGTTGATTGCTATCCTGGCGCTGGTTTTTGTTCACTACAATGCGACCGGCGTCTGGACCTTCAATTATGAAGAGCTGCTGAATACGCCGATGTCTAACGGCGTGGAATACCTGCTGATGCTGGGCTTCTTCATCGCCTTCGCAGTGAAAATGCCGGTGGTTCCGCTGCATGGCTGGCTGCCGGATGCGCACTCTCAGGCACCGACTGCCGGTTCCGTTGACCTCGCGGGGATCTTGCTGAAAACCGCCGCTTACGGTTTGCTGCGTTTCTCTCTGCCACTGTTTCCGAACGCGTCGGCAGAGTTCGCGCCAATCGCCATGTGGTTGGGTGTTATCGGCATCTTCTACGGTGCGTGGATGGCCTTCGCCCAGACCGATATCAAACGTCTGATCGCCTACACCTCGGTTTCCCACATGGGCTTCGTGCTGATTGCTATCTACACCGGCAGCCAGTTGGCCTACCAGGGCGCGGTCATTCAGATGATTGCTCACGGCTTGTCGGCGGCGGGTCTGTTTATTCTCTGCGGTCAGCTCTATGAGCGTATCCACACCCGCGATATGCGCATGATGGGCGGTCTGTGGAGCAAGATGAAATGGCTGCCAGCACTGTCACTGTTCTTTGCGGTGGCAACGCTTGGGATGCCGGGCACCGGTAACTTCGTCGGCGAATTTATGATTCTGTTCGGCAGCTTCCAGGTTGTCCCGGTGATTACCGTTATCTCTACCTTTGGGCTGGTCTTTGCATCTGTTTATTCGCTGGCGATGCTTCATCGCGCTTACTTCGGTAAAGCGAAAAGCCAGATTGCCAGCCAGGAACTGCCAGGGATGTCGCTGCGTGAGCTGTTTATGATCCTGTTGCTGGTGGTGCTGCTGGTACTGCTGGGCTTCTATCCGCAGCCGATTCTGGATACCTCGCACTCCGCGATTGGCAATATCCAGCAGTGGTTTGTTAATTCCGTTACTACTACAAGGCCGTAAATCGCCATGACAATAACTCCACAAAACCTGATCGCACTGCTACCGTTGCTGATCGTCGGCTTGACGGTGGTGGTTGTGATGCTCTCCATTGCGTGGCGACGCAATCATTTCCTCAACGCTACGCTCTCGGTTATTGGGCTTAACGCGGCGCTGGTTTCGCTCTGGTTTGTCGGCCAGGCGGGCGCTATGGACGTTACGCCGCTGATGCGCGTTGATGGTTTCGCCATGCTTTACACTGGGCTTGTATTGTTGGCGAGCCTCGCCACCTGTACTTTCGCCTACCCGTGGCTTGAAGGCTATAACGACAACAAGGATGAGTTCTACCTGTTGGTGTTAATTGCCGCGCTGGGCGGGATCCTGCTGGCGAATGCCAATCACCTGGCGTCTCTGTTCCTCGGTATTGAACTGATCTCTCTGCCGCTGTTTGGCCTGGTCGGTTACGCTTTCCGCCAGAAACGTTCGCTGGAAGCCAGTATCAAATACACCATCCTTTCTGCTGCAGCATCTTCTTTCCTGCTGTTTGGTATGGCACTGGTGTACGCGCAGTCTGGCGACCTGTCATTTGTTGCACTGGGTAAAAACCTCGGCGACGGCATGCTCAACGAGCCGCTGTTACTGGCAGGTTTTGGCCTGATGATTGTCGGCCTCGGCTTCAAGCTCTCTCTGGTGCCGTTCCACCTGTGGACGCCAGACGTATACCAGGGCGCGCCTGCGCCAGTTTCTACCTTCCTGGCGACGGCGAGCAAAATCGCTATCTTCGGCGTGGTGATGCGTCTGTTCCTTTACGCACCAGTGGGTGACAGCGAAGCGATTCGCGTGGTGCTGGCGATTATCGCCTTTGCCTCTATCATCTTCGGTAACCTGATGGCACTGAGCCAGACCAACATTAAACGTCTGCTCGGCTACTCGTCTATCTCTCACCTCGGCTATCTGCTGGTGGCGCTGATTGCGCTGCAAACCGGCGAGATGTCGATGGAAGCGGTAGGGGTTTACCTGGCCGGTTATCTGTTCAGCAGCCTCGGCGCATTTGGCGTAGTCAGCCTGATGTCCAGCCCGTACCGTGGCCCGGATGCTGATTCCCTGTTCTCTTACCGCGGTCTGTTCTGGCATCGTCCGATCCTCGCGGCAGTGATGACGGTGATGATGCTGTCTCTGGCGGGTATCCCAATGACGCTGGGCTTTATCGGTAAGTTCTACGTGCTGGCGGTCGGTGTCCAGGCACACTTGTGGTGGCTGGTGGGTGCCGTGGTTGTCGGTTCGGCAATTGGCCTCTACTACTACCTGCGCGTAGCGGTGAGCTTATACCTGCACGCCCCAGAGCAACCGGGTCGCGACGCACCGTCAAACTGGCAGTACAGCGCGGGTGGTATCGTGGTGCTGATCTCTGCACTGTTGGTACTGGTGCTGGGTGTATGGCCGCAACCGCTGATTAGCATTGTTCGGTTAGCAATGCCGCTGATGTAAGGTTGAGTGTTGATGTAAAAAAACCGCCGATTTCGGCGGTTTTTTTATGGTGTTAATTGTTGCTAATAAAAAGAACATATAAATCTATATCTGCGTCGAAGTATAATGATTCACTTCCTAATACAATACACAAGGAAAACCAATGGAATGGTTAAGTGAGATTCGCACACTTCGGGAGAACGTACCTGTCGGTATCCAGGCTGCCAGGCGTTTGTTAGAGAAGACGGGTGGTGATGTTGATGAAGCCATTAAGTTGTTTCATATTGATCAAATCAATATATTGACGGCAAAAGCAGACGTCAGTCATCAGGAAGCAGAGACTGTTCTGCTGGAGACAAACTATGATATTGCAGAAGCTCTACGGCGTATTGATGAACAGCGCTATACACTGACGGAATTGATTTTGCGTAAAAATAAGGATACCGGAGATGCTTTAAGTAACATAGAATTAGCAATAGCATATGAATGGAATCTGACATGCCAATTCTGGTTTGGTTTTAAGGCATTCCAGTCGCTACCTCCACAATTACAAGCCTTTATGCTGGTATGTGAATGGCGTAACTATTGGGGATGGGAAGGGCTGGATAGTGCGTTATATTATGAGATAGAAAATGTCCCCCAACAATTACAGGTAGTAGGCTTAGATGAAATGGCTGAAGTTATTGTTGTGGCGAGAAATCGTTATGATGAGTTAAGAGTACAAGGCAAAGACCATAATAACATCATTAAAGATGATAAATTTAAAAAATTTATGAAGCACTGTGAACAACTGGATAGTGAAGCCGACGCTATATTACTGCAATTTGTAAAGGATAATATTGAGATTTTCCCACGTCGCCACAACGGACACGATTTATAAAAAATTATCCCAAAATTGAACAGGCTTTTTATCTGCCTGATAATTTCCAGGTAATGACAGGTTGAATTCCGTTTTTATCCAGGATGACAGATCGTTGCCAGCACAGATGATATCGCTGTTATATATTGAATACACGGGATTACCACCAGTATACGAAGATGTAGACATATATCGATGCTTATATAAAAGAATCAAAACTGGGCATTGGTTTGAGATTTTATCAAAATGATCTTTACGTGAATCTAAATTAAGTAGTTTTTCTCCCCATATATCAAGCCAAAAATTGTTTTTCATAACATCGTATAATATACCATCTAAAGGAATTTTTAATGTCTGTTTCACCTCGCGTTCCATTTTTCCAGAGTGTAGAGTTTGCCGCCAGTGAATAAAACCTTCAGTCGTTGGCAAAGCATTATGCAAAAATGCTTTACAATCGAGTGGAAAGCGGAAACTAAAAGTTTGCTCAATGGCAGTAATCTCGGTCTCACTCAAACCTGCATAGAATATAATTCCTTGAGCTTTTAATTTGTTAACCAGAAATGTGTAGTCCAATGCTTTTTTCAATTTCATTACAATAACCTTAAAGCCTTATACTACAGGTTGAAACGAAGCTAAATCATTCGTAAGCTGGATAAAATATTTTTGCATTATATCCAGCTTTTAATACGAATGCTTCATTTAAACTTCCAGACATCCACTTTCCATTGTGCTACCAGCTGAATCACCCAACAATAACCGTCAGCGCATGATTCCCCTGTCGCAGTATACGCCGATAAGCGCTAATTAGTTTTTCCATATCAAGCATGATGGATGCAAAGAGTTGCCCCTCTAACTCTTCTGAAAAGGTTACTCCCGGATAAATCTCCATTTCATTGAGTCGCTGAATGGAAAACTGTTTACGCAGCACATTTCGGTCAAGAGCTTCCAGGCGGTCGATTGTCGCAGCTAACTCCTGATTCCAGGTCAACCCCAGGAAACCATCTATGCCATCTTCGAGGCTGTGTTCACCAAGCACGGCACGACTCAACGGATCATTCTTCGCTGGATCGAACGCAGAGGTGCCTGTCAGGCCAAAATGTAAAAAATCCCAGCGTTTATCAATATCCAGTCGGCGTAATCCTGAAAGCGTGTCATGAATATTGTCCATTAAAGGTTTTTCAGCTGACTCAAGCAGTTGGTTAATCTTTTCTGAGTCGATTTCCGCAAAATAGCCAATCATTCCCATTTATTTTTCCTCCGTTGAATTTCATGTTTCGCATCTTAAAACAGATGAGGGAAAATAAAATGCGCATGTTGCTTTTTCTGGACCCGCCTCGAGAAAATTTTATTGTTTACTGTTGTATAACAAGGTGATAACGCCATCCACGACCTGAGCCATTTTCTGATAATTCAATCTGTCTGCGGTATCACCGGGCAAGTGGTATTGTTTATTACGATAAAAAGCGGTGTCGGTAATCATTACGGCGGGAATATCGTGTTGCCAATAATTAAGGTGGTCAGAGAAATCAATGCCGGGAATAAACCCTGGGGCATTCATAGAATAAACAGATAAATCCTGAGATGACAACAATGCCGCTTTTAGCTGACGAACGGCGTTGATATCCTGCATTCTGCTGACCACGGCAATAAAGTCTCCCCGATCGGGATAAAGCCAGGACATTGCCGGGTAAGGGTAATCCTGACTACCAGGCGCAGAGTCGTAATAGCCAATCATCTCCAGCGCTATCATTAATCTAACTGGACGCTCAAGCGAAGCTGCATGTACCGCGCTCCCCATTTCATCGCTACGAAAGAAGGGCGGTTCTTCCGACGCATAGGCGACCAGCTGCACGCCAGTTTTCGGTGCTTGCTGCTGTAACAAACGTGCCAGTTCGAGTAATCCTGCCACGCCGCTGGCGTTATCATCCGCGCCCGGCGTATAAGTCAATTGATCGTTTTCATAACTGCTGACAGAGTCATAGTGCGCACCAATAATAATCAGCGGTCCATCGGCAGGACCATAATCAGCAACAATGTTTTTGTAGGGACCTCCCGTAATGGGGACGTCCTGCGCGGTAACTCTGGCACCGCTACTGATAAAGACCTCTTTTATATACTCTGCGGACCTTTTCAGATTATCAATATTGTCGGCACTACGGGGATGCACAGTTTGTGTAAGATAACGAACTGTTTTTTCTAATTGCTCAGGACTTGCGTGTCGGGGCGTTGGCGGTAATACCTTAACCCAAGGTTGATACAAAATAACAAAAGGAAGTGACAGAATTAACGATATAAAACAGAGGGGTATTGTTATTTTCATATGTAATTTATCAATAAGAGGTGTCATTTCATCATTATTTATAATGAGTTGTAAACGGTTATTTTATTAGTGTTGGTAGTGATCTACAATAAGTATATTTTAAAGTGGGGGCGGAATTTTTAATAAAGAATTCATATGAGAAATAAAAATATAATTATGTTACTTATTGGCAGCTTGAGTTTGACAGGGGCGGGCAGGAGTATGAGGATAAAAATGTCAGCGAAAACAACCCACTACATCAACGGTTCAGAAAACATGTGCCGCTATACGCTGGAAATCTCCGCAGGCAAAAGATGAAGATTTACAGGGTTACAGTGCGGAATTTTTTCGTCTGATTGAACTGGCAGATGGCGTGACTGACATCAGTCAGTGATGACTTTTTAGCAAATAATTCCCGGACAGCCAGCTTATTTTCTGGGTGATGCTGCCAACTTACTGATTTAGTGTATGATGGTGTTTTTGAGGTGCTCCAGTGGCTTCTGTTTCTATCAGCT
>NZ_PTRV01000001.1:0-430687 GCF_002965285.1 Escherichia sp. MOD1-EC5990
GTTTTCCAGCAACACATTGTCTGCCACGTTATTGTGAATAGAGAATGCCCCTTCACTATTCGTACCGCTCACCGTCGACCTGTCAGTCATTGCTTTTAAAGCCGCGCCATCGTGCTGGGTAACATTCGTTGCCGTGCCCTCTCTAACATCAAGCACGCCACCGGAATATATTTCAATAACATTCGAGGTGCTCCTGCTATCAACAATTTGCGTCCCACCAGAATAGATCGTGGTAGTGTGCGCCGTTGACGTGTTTTGCAGCGTCTGCATTCCTCCATTTTTAATGGTGGTTATTTGTGCAGTGCTTGAATCAACATCCTGTCGACCACCATCTATTGTGGTGTCCAGCGCATGGCTCTTAATTGTTCTTTGGTCACCTCCATTTTTAATGATAGTGTTTTCTACAATACTCGAATCTACATACTGTCGGCCCCCATCTATTGTTGTGTTCGTTGCCAGACTTCCTTGTGTGATGTTCTGAGAACCAGATGTATTTATCGTCGTACCGTCAACATGCCCCTGAGCTGTTACTGTTTGTTTACCACCATCAATGACAGTCCCGTTTGCTCTCCCTCCTTCGACGTATGAATTACCATTCTTAATTATCGTGCCATTGCTGGTACCATCCTTATAAATGTACTGATTGCCACCCTCGATTAACGTGCCATTGCTGGTACCACCGTTATAAACTTGCTGATTGCCACTCGCGATTATCGTACCGCTAGAATTCCCACCATTATAAATTACCTGTGTACCCCCATGAAGGATTGTATTATTAGCTTGCCCCTGATAATTGTTATGGTTTGCTACATCTTGTTGTCCACCCATTTCAATAATACTTCCATTAGACACCCCACCAAATACAGTCTGGTGGCCGTGATTAATGATATGAGTATCATTAGTTGTCCCCCGTTCATCTACTATTTGCTCGCCATCCACAGTTTCACCATTTACGATACCAGTAACGATTGATGTGAAAGCAGCCTCTCCAGGCTGGGCATATATCAAGGCAGATATCAATAAGGAAAGTACTGAACGGCGAAAATAATAGCGACTGGTCCTGTTCATAAATTTCATCCTCTGAAAAGTGAATACTGAGTAGCGGGTAAGCGACCTTAGCTCTGCTGCAACATCGGCCCACAGGCACCAGACCAGGGGATTCATCCTTAAGAGACAGCGCAAGTGTATTGTGTTCACCGCTCATCAAAGACATCATGATGAAATGATGATATTCCGCATAAGAAAGAGGCATTTTTAGACGCATCGCGCTGAAGTGTGGTTGAATAAAAATCAATCTTTTCAGATAAGACTGTCGTACGCTTATTCTGCGAAAATAAGGCCGTCGGCAAAGTAAAATGACTCACATAATTGTTTCTGATGAATATCTTCTACTCACATGAATATTACACAATAATATTGATGCATCAGATTATCTTACCTTTACAACATCACGTTAACAGCCAATGACACTTCTTGAATAAAAATATTATCAATCAAAGAGTTATTTTTTATTTAAGATTATTCTCATTCAAGTAAAAGACATAATTCCTATCATCACAGCCACGCTCATTTTGAATTATCTGAATAATAGCGAGCGTTCTTTAGTTAAGCAGGTCTTAATTGAAGACGAAATTATTGTGTGTGCAACTTACTTAATACCGGACATCTAAGTTGAAGAAAAAAATACTCGCCTTCGGGCTTATCTCAGCATTGCTCTGCTCCGCGCCAGCGATGGCGGATATGAATCGCACCACAAAAGGTGCACTACTTGGTGCAGGCGTTGGTTTACTTACTGGCAATGGCGTTAATGGTGTACTGAAAGGTGCAGCTGTTGGCGCTGGCGTTGGTGCAGTAACAGAAAAAGGCCGCGACGGCAAAAATGCGCGCAAAGGTGCAAAAGTTGGTGCCGCCGTTGGTGCTGTCACTGGCGTTCTGACCGGCAATGGCCTTGAAGGGGCGATTAAAGGTGCCGTAATTGGCGGTACGGGTGGTGCAATTCTGGGTAAAATGAAATAAGGAATGATGATGAAAAAATTTGCTTTACTGGCGGGTCTGTTTGTTTTCGCACCAATGACCTGGGCGCAGGACTACAATATTAAGAACGGTTTGCCGTCAGAAACCTATATTACTTGCGCAGAAGCCAACGAAATGGCAAAAACTGACAGCGCACAGGTTGCAGAAATTGTTGCGGTAATGGGTAATGCCAGCGTTGCCAGCCGTGATTTAAAAATTGAGCAATCTCCGGAACTGAGCGCCAAAGTGGTAGAAAAACTGAACCAGGTTTGCGCTAAAGACCCGCAAATGCTGTTGATCACGGCAATTGATGACACCATGCGTGCTATCGGCAAAAAATAATATTTCGTCTGTTACCGCGTCGATTGATTCGACGCGGTGGTTGTATATAGTTCTACAATGAAACATCACACCCGCCAATACGCCCTCACAACAACAAGCAAAGCAATTTAATCGGCATTAAACCACAAATACAACAATACTTATTACTATATAGCGGCTATAGCATAAAGAAAGATTAGTGCTGATCCCTGTGGCTAACGAGTTTTTCCCTTACTCGATTAACCAGATTGATCGCCAGCCAAACAAGGGCATTCAGCAAATTTATCGTCACAAGCACTTCTCCAAGCCCAGTACTGGGTTTTGCGATAAGGATGACCAGCAAGGTGATCAGCATAAATGCAATGGAAAAGATGATATAGAGAGTGAAATAATCCAGATTATTACTATTGTTCATGCTACTAATGGCAATCCTGTCAAAACTTTCAAACAATTATAGCAAACAAAATAATGAACAATAGTAACAAGACGCAACGAGCTAATTAGCTGTCTATAATTACACCGCACCATGGTCTTAATGATCAATTTTTACTCAATCATAACCTTCACCTTCGGTTTAGAAAGGATAATTTTAACCAGGTCGATGTAGGTTACCGGTTTATAGAAATAATAACCCTGCTGAAATGTGATGTTGTTTTGATTCAGATAATCAAGCTGTTCTTTTGTTTCGACACCTTCAGCGACGATACTGATCGAAAGTTTACGCGCCAGATCCAGTACACAATCCAGAATCCTGGTTGATTCTGGGTCTGCATTGACACGACCAACAAAACTGTGATCAATTTTAATATAATCAATATGCAGATCATGCAGATAAGAAAGCCCTGAATAGCCAGTACCAAAATCATCCAGTGCGATGACAAAACCATTTTCATGCAGAATGTTCAACCGCTGAACCAGACTTTCATCAACATCTAATGATTCACGCTCGGTCACTTCCAGAACGAGGTTTAAATCGCGGCGGGTAAAACTGTCACGGAAAATTAAGCACTCGTCGACAAACGTCGGCGAAATAATATGCGAGGCACTAAAATTAATTCCGATATGAAAACCTTCCGGCAATTTACTCGCGATAGCGTTCATCTGTCTGGCAACCTGATTCATCAGGCTTTGCGTAAGCGGAACGATTAATCCGGATTTTTCAGCAAGTGGAATAAATGCCGCGGGTGAGATATATTTGCCGTGAGGTTGTTTCCAGCGGGCTAATACCTCAACTCCCCGCAATGTCCCTTCCCGACCATTTACCACAGGTTGGTAAAAAGGGACAATCTCACCATTACTTATTGCCTGTCGCAGGACCTCTTCAGGCGTTGCGCTTTTATTAAAATACTTATCAAGCAGGTAGGCTGCGGCGCAGGCAATTAACAGAATGAATATCAAAACCCCTACGCCATTATCGATAAGTCTGTAGAAGCTAAAGAATGGTGGTGGGTTAAAGATAATAGTGAAATGATATCTTGTGGAGTGAACCTTCTCAGTATAAGGATAGTGTCCATTAAGCGTCATCACGTCACCGGTAGGTCCAATAATGTCATCCGCTACGCGTAATGCATACCTTACCCCTTTCAAGGGCACATTAAGCGCCCCACGAATATGCTGATCACTTATCGTGACCAAAATACGCGTGTCTGCAAATTGGCTCTGATAGAGCAGGATAGGCAATCTATTGACGGTGTCGATTGCCGGAGCCAACAATAAATTACTGTCAGGGAAAGCAGGAATACGAGACAGCAGGACTCGATTCCCCGGCAAGGATGTACACCAGACCATTCCGCGTTTGAGAATGATGATTGTGCGCAAGTGAGGTTTCAGAGCTGCTTCAGTGCCAAGCTGATATTGCTCCTCGAGGTCGCATTCCTTACCGGCAATGTTAACCGCCGCTTGAGTCGCCTGTGACGCTTCTTCAAGTATGTGATTGATATTGTTGACAGCATATCTCGCTCCCGTCATATATGCTGCTTTTGCGGAATACCAGAGCTGGATATTCAAAATAGCGACACCGGTTATAAACAAGCATATCGCAACGAGGATGGGTATGAGTGTATTGCGCATTCGCTTGTCCCGGACTAAGGATTTTAATACATGAAAATGATGTTCATTCGCTCGTGCTGGCGTCTAAAGAGAGCATGGTAGAGAGCATAAGAAATATCCACGCCGAAGATAAAATTTTCTCCATCGTCATCTAACCTATTAATTATTGTGCTTAATGTGGGTAAAATTAAGCAAATCTGGCAGGATGTCAGACGTCAAGAATGGAGAACAATAGTTCTCCATTCTTGTTTAAACCCTGATATTCCGGATATATTAAGAAACATAACGACTTAAATTATTACTTTGCACCAGCATATGATACAGCTGATTGTAATTTTAAAACCTTACTCAGTTCTAAGAGAGCACGGATTCCCTGTCATTAATAATGATATCCGTTAGTGTAGTCTTATGCATTTCAATGTACTGCAAGATTTGCAGATAGAGATCAGAAAGAATCACACTAGTTTCATCTTTTAAACGCAAGCGTAAAGCCTGATCAATAATATGACTATCAACATATCCATGCGTCATGAACACCTCCCTCTCGAGATTTTTAAACAAAGCACATTGAAAAATAAATCTCTCTGGGATTGAATTATTCATGTCAGCCTCGTAGGAATAGTGACCCAATAAAATTATGCTGTGTATAGTCTAAAGCGACAGACAAAAATAAGATGACTGAGTTTTCTATAAAATTATACTTAATAATTGAAAGTTACATATCATCAGCTGTGTATCGCAACACGATTTCCAGTGTTTTTCTAATCACATCAGCTTTGAGAATATCACTTGTTGTTTCCAGAGAGTGTATCAGACTTAAGATAATATTTTTATTATTAACATTATCGCCTGAAAGCATTAAATTGGTCACAGCCTGCCCTAACACAGCTGACTCTTCTTCTAACAAATTACCCGAACTGCGAAAGTAGCTTGATAACGCTTTATCAGTTATTGCATTATGAATTGTAGTATCTTCAAGCATGGTAACCTCTCATCTTACTTATGAAATTTTAATGTATTCTGTTTATTTTCTTACCATTGAACATACTTTTATTGTCAGCTATCGCTGTTCTTCTGTTTGGCCCTCCTGTATCACTGTTGCTAAAATCACGAATTATGCTGTCAATTAAATCTCGTCGGAAAGCATTTTCCTCAGCCGATTTCATTACGAGTAATTGCTTAATAAGAGTCTGCAACGAAAAATTTATCTTCATGCGTAATATCTGGAACACCGCCTGGCCAGTAATTTCATGTTTTATACTTTCATTATCAGATGTCTTCATAACGACTTCATAGTTAATCTGTCAAATAATCAGGCTGTCACATTATTCAAAAAGCAACCCAATTAGTGAATTGTAGTGTTTCTGTTCCTCTTCCCCTGTCGCTTGCTCCAGTCGACAAAGAAGTTTGGTACAAAGCGACTTTCGACTCAGATTACGTCCATCTTTCAAAATTTCAGTCACAATTTCCCCGAGGGTTTCCTGCTGAGTAGGCAAGTTAGCTTTTGCAAAGTAACGAGTAATTGCCCCCGCAGAATCTGAAATCACTGAATTTTGCTGCATGCTACGCCTCTATTAAAAATGTTAAACGTTGTTAAGTGCAGTAACAATAGCAAACTTGTACGAAATATGTGTACAGAATGATAAATTATTTTTTTGCAATTAGTGCTAACACCTATAAAACAATGAGATACGTAAAAATTATTTGCATCATTTGACTGACAACCTATACAAGATTCCAAACGAACTCATCTTCAAATTTTTCTATTTTTTATCAATGTAAATAAATAGTTATGTTTTAGTATTAAAAGCAAGACACCAGAAGATATGTCTGTTACCGTCATACTCTCGCCTCGCCCATTACCCTGGACTATTAATGCTTACTACCCTTATTTATCGTAGCCATATACGTGACGACGAACCTGTCAAAAAAATCGAAGAAATGGTTTCGATAGCAAATCGCAGAAACATGCGGTCTGACGTAACAGGGATTTTACTGTTTAATGGTTCACATTTTTTTCAACTTCTGGAAGGTCCGGAAGAACAGGTTCAAATGATTTATCGGGCCATATGCCAGGATCCACGGCACTATAATATTGTTGAGCTGCTGTGCGATTACGCGCCTGCTCGCCGTTTTGGCAAAGCGGGAATGGAATTATTTGATTTGCGCCTCCACGAGCGCAATGACGTTTTACAGGCCGTACTCGACAAAGGCACCTCAAAATTTCAGCTAACTTATGATGACAGAGCGCTGCAATTTTTTCGTACTTTTGTTCTTTCAACTGAAAAATCAACCTATTTCGAGATTCCTGCCGAAGACTCCTGGCGTTTTATCGCTGACGGACCTGATAAAGAACTTGATTCCTTTACCCTTTCACCAAATATAAACGACCACTTTGCCTTTCATCCTATTGTCGATCCTTTATCGCGGCGGATAATCGCTTTTGAAGCAATTGTTAAAAATAGGGAAGACAGCCCATCAGCCAGAGTGGTTGGGCAAAGCAATGACGGGGAAATCTACACAGCGGATCTCAAAAGTAAGGCACTTGCATTCGCGATGGCACACGCACTTGAGCTCGGTGATAAAATGATTTCAATCAATCTATTACCTATGACCCTGGTTAACGAGCCTGACGCGGTCTCTTTTTTACTTGATGAAATAAAGGCCAATGGTTTGGTGCCTGAACAAATTATCGTGGAATTTACTGAAAGTGAGGTCATATCTCGGTTTGATGAATTTGCCGATGCTGTTAAATCACTTAAGGCTACCGGTATGAGTGTAGCAATTGACCATTTTGGCACAGGTTTTGCCGGTTTGTTACTCCTGTCACGCTTCCAGCCTGATAGAATTAAAATCAGTCAGGAATTGATTACCAATGTTCATAAAAGCGGGCCTCGGCAGGCAATTATTCAGGCGATCATAAAATGCTGTACATCACTTGAAATTCAAGTCTCTGCTATGGGTGTGGCAACACCAGAAGAGTGGATGTGGCTTGAATCTGCAGGAATTGAGATGTTTCAGGGAGATCTGTTTGCCAAAGCTAAATTGAATGGTATCCCTTCAGTTGCGTGGCCGGAGAAAAAATAATTTTCAGCACATTATTTCACATGATTTCTGGAAATCATCGTGAAAATGAATACGTTATGTTTTAATTTAATCCACATTAAAAATAATGTTTTATCCAATTTAGCTGAAATCTTATTTATACTTTGTACAATTTTAGCGTATATTGTACAAAGTATTATTGGGTCGTGTACAGGCGACGGAGATTTATGAGCGCAAGGAGGAATTGTGGCTTATTACAGCATTGGTGATGTTGCTGAACGTTGCGGGATTAATCCTGTCACTCTCCGGGCCTGGCAACGCCGCTACGGTTTGTTAAAACCACAGCGCAGTGAAGGCGGACACCGACTCTTTGATGAAGAAGACATACAACGCATCGAAGAGATCAAGCGTTGGATAAGTAATGGCGTCCCTGTAGGCAAAGTTAAAGCATTACTGGAAACCACCAGCCAGGATACGGAAGATGACTGGAGCCGCCTGCAAGAAGAGATGATGTCAATTCTTCGTATGGCTAATCCTGCCAAACTACGCGCGAGAATTATTTCACTGGGTCGAGAGTACCCGGTAGATCAATTGATTAATCATGTTTACCTTCCTGTTCGTCAGCGTCTCGTGCTTGATCACAACACCTCCCGCATTATGAGCAGTATATTTGACGGCGCATTAATTGAATACGCAGCAGCCTCACTTTTCGAAATGCGCCGTAAGCCCGGTAAAGAAGCCATTCTAATGGCGTGGAATGTTGAAGAGAGAGCACGATTGTGGCTGGAAGCATGGCGTTTATCATTGTCAGGATGGCATATTTCTGTCCTTGCTGATCCCATTGAATCGCCGCGCCCGGAACTGTTCCCGACGCAAACATTGATTGTCTGGACAGGCATGGCACCAACGAGAAGGCAAAACGAACTTTTACAACACTGGGGTGAGCAAGGTTATAACGTCATCTTTCATGCCCCCTAATTTCACCTTTATCCCGCCCCTTAGACAGAATCTTATAATCTGAACCCACAACAGCGTTTGTACCGGAGCTGATCCGTTGCAAAATGCTCACCGGGAGAATTCAGGTAACCCCCCTTTCACACTTTGTACATATCACAGCCAAAGGACAGACCAGCTTGAAGTGAGAAAACCGATCGTGCACACTACGCACTCTCACAACTAACAAAAGGTTATTATCCTGATGGATCAGGTCGTTGTTTTTCAAAAGATGTTTGAAAAAGTGAGAAAAGAGCAAAACTTTTCCTGGTTTTATTCAGAGTTAAAACATCACCGTATTGTGCATTACATTTATTATCTGGCTACGGATAACATCAGAATTATTACTCACGATGAAACAGTTTTGTTATTAAGAGGAAACCGTAGCCTGTTAAAAGTCAGTACAACCAAAAACCCAGAAAAAATTAAAGAGGCGGCATTGCTTCATATTTCTGGGAACTCTACATTTTGGGAGTATTGTACAACACTGGCAAGTGCTGGCGTTTTCCGCTGGGTAACCGATGTTAATAACAATAAACGCGGCTACTACGCTATTGATAATACGCTGTTGTATGTTGAAGATGTGGAAAATAACAAGCCATTAATCTAGCAAAGTTTTAACACATAAGAGATCTATCATAATTCAGTAAAATAACAAAAAAGAGGACTTTCTATGACTTATCAGAACTCCCTTTTTATTGTTATCCATAATTGTTCAGCCGACCAATTCTATAAATCTGACATTTGACACGCCTCCTTTGCCGTTCTGATACGTTACTTTTCTTGCAGTTATCAAACCCACAAATACAACGGGCGTGTTATATGCCCGTTCAGTACTTAATAGGTATAGCGTTAACATATTCTTGATAGCATGTACTGCATACCTCCTGCCTTAGAATTATCTCCGGCTAACTCCACCAAACATGGCTGAACACAGCCAGATAAGAACGCTTGCGCGCATCTGGATATCATACCGCTGCTGGAACTGTTTCTTAATCATCCTACCTTATTCGACCTATTCGATACTGGCCATTATGAAGGACGCAAAGTAAGCGCTTTTTATGCGTTTTGGCTTAGTTATTATCACGTTACCTTAATATTATCAGGAACGAGTTAACGCTGCTCATAACAGTCAAACCGATACTATAAAACCCAATAATTGAAACCTTTTCATCATGTCAGTAAGATAGTCATCCTTATGATCTTTATATAAAAAAGCCAACCATGGTGGTTGGCAAAGTGGCACAAACCAGCATAAAAGCTATGCTTTGTTTACAAATCTTCTTTGAATTAAATATATATCGTCCTGACTAAACAGAACTAAAACGGAATGAATTATTTAATCATATTACTAAATTTCATTTTGTTTAGCCTCTGTTGAGATCCCTTGTTTTAAATTTCATTTAGATAAAATTCTTAATTAAATCCTTGGGAGTCAATTATCTCTATGCAAAGTCAAGGAATGTACTTTGAAATGAACCTATACGCATATTTGAATAAATATGATAGTCGGCTTTCAGAAGAAAAACTTGCAATTGATAAGGCAGTTAGAGATTTATATCTTTGCAACGAACACGTGGATAACAAGAGCATTATACTGAAATTGCTCTCATTTTTATCATCTGCTGATGACATTGTTGAAAAAGATATTATCAGGAATGCTTTGGAAGTGGTGCTTCTTTTTACATTAGACGATATTTAAGTCATCTCAGGAGTTTTAATACACGAAGAGTGCCCGGATACTAGCGATTATATTCATATTTAATTATTAGTGCGGGGAAAGAGATTATGCATTGGCATATTTCTCTAACGTCCGCGATAGAAAAACAACTTTAAATATAAATAAAGAACAAACCACCTTTGCATTCAACCTCATCTGAGCTGACTATAGTACAAATTATATTGATATTCTTTATCAACATCATTGGAACAGAAGAATAAGGCGAAGAAATGAAGTGTATAGTAATTGATACTGTAATACAACCTTCGTGTGGTATATATTTTTCAGTCATATGGAGCGATATAAAAATGATCATTTGGTATCGTTCAAATATCTTTCTCCCACCTGGCAGCATATTTACAGTTATTAAGTCAGGTATTATACTCGAGGATAAAGAATATCCGATCAGTATTTTTAACGTGGCGCTATTCAACAAAAATTTATGGAATTTAATCAAAAATAGTCAAGAGTGTCCTACAGAATCAAACAAAATTACGAATAAATGCCTGCATAAGCATTGCATTATGCAAATATGTCCACATGGTCTCAAGTAATGGGGGTTATTTAACCTTCCCTATATGCTATAGATAAATCTACCAAAAACTGCCCCTTCGTAGAGGGGCTCTATGATTTTGTTTTATTTGAAGGCATGGTGCTGAATGTATTCGTTGAATCCAGATTCAACACCTGAAGCTACACTTAACCCATAATACTTGTTTCTGGTTCCTCTACCGAGTGGTCAAACAATGATATGTATGTGACGTCAGAGTTTATTTTTTTAGTGTTTAATGCTATTAATTTAACGTAGTTACCTATCTTTTTTCTACCTTCTGAACTAACCTTAGGTTTCAACGTATCCGGCAGGAGGGGCTATCCCCAATCTTAAATTTTGCTGCCCGATTTGCTCAAGCCAAAGTTTTAATTTTACAACCTATAAACCTGAGTTAAATCAACCTCATGGTGCTGTCTGTTCCCGCTGTGGAACAAGACTCACTGCAACATCTTGCATTCCTAAACTTCGCAGAAGGCGATGGGCAAAAACTGTACTGTAATGTTATTTCGATGTCTCTTATGGTAAATAGGAGGCGTCGAGGCTAAGTGAGTAGCCTGCTTGCTTCTCAAGCCTGGATACTATCAGCATTCACGTCAGATGAAATGATGATATTTCGCGTAAGAAAGAGGCATTTTTTTATCAACTTCACATCGGAGATGGTAATAATCCTATGGGTCCAGTCCATATGAGGGGTCAACATACTATAAAATTCACAATCATAAATTAACTATATATCAAGAACGCCAAAAAAATCCTGAAAATAGTATAATAACAGGGTAAATTTCAAGTCGACCAAGAATCATAGCAATACACATGAGATATTTTGCAATATCATTAAGAACACCGAATGAGGATGCGGTAGCCCCAAAACCCAGCCCCATATTATTAATGCATGCAGCGACTGTCGCAAATGATGTAAGGAAATCATATCCCATACCATTTAGCACTAGTATAAAAAACACTGTAAAGAAAGTATAAAGAAAAAAGAAACTCCATACAGACCTCATTACGCGGTCTGTAACAATCTTCCCTCCAACATTTACACTAAGCAATGCTCTGGGATGAGAAAGCTGATTTATTTCGTGTTTACTTTGTTTAAAAAGTATAAGAAATCTAAGTGATTTAATTCCGCCGCACGTTGAGCCTATACATCCCCCAAAAAAACTTGACAGCAGCAAAAAAACTATCGTATGTGTGGGCCAGTTTGAATAATCCTGCGTAGCTAAACCATTATCAGTGAGCATGGAGCTAGCAAGAAAAAACGAATGAACAACACTTCCAGTTAAGTCATACATACCTATATGCCAGACCTGGAAAGAGGTAACAATGATAACACCTGAAGCTATTAACAAAAAGAAACGAAGTTCAACATCTCTGAGTAAGGGTTTTATTGTTTTCCTGCTTATAACAACATACCAAAGAGTGAAGTTGAAAGCCGATAACAGAGAAAAAGAGCCCGCCACCAGTTCAATCAAATAATTATTGAAATAGCCGATACTCTCACTATGAGTTGAAAAACCGCCAAGAGAAACTGTAGAAAGTCCATGACAAATAGCATCAAACAAAGGCATTCCTGCAAGTCGATAACAAACAATACAAGCAATGCCTAATAAAGAATAAGTTATCCAAAGTGTCCGCGACGTATCAGCCAAGCGTGGAGTCAGTTTGTCATCCTTAAATGGCCCTGGCATTTCTGACTGATAAAGTTTTGCACCACCAATACCCAATAATGGCAACACAGCAACTGCCAGAACAATAACCCCTAAACCGCCTATAAAATTTAATTGTGACCGGTAGAACAAATATGCCCGAGATAATGAACTGACATCATCAATTACTGTTGCTCCTGTTGTTGTTATTCCGGAAACCCCTTCAAACAGCGCGTCAGCAAACGTTAAATTAAGCTCTGAATCAATCCATAATGGAAATGCGCTAATAATAGAAAATAAAATCCAAAACATTACAATTATAATAAACCCATCACGGGTGCGTAATTGAATGCCAGATTTTTTAGTGGTATACCACGCTCCGCCACCAATACAAAAAAATATAACAAAAGTAATAAAAAAAACGAACAAGCTTTTTTCTTTATAAAACAATGCTACAACCATTGGTGGTAACATTGAAAGACTATAGAGCCAGACCAAGAACCCACACATATGAGTTACAACTCTTACATGAGATGTATTCATATCCAAATGTTCTTTCAATTATAACCACCTTACTGCAATGTCATGATTATACTGTATAAATTTTAACTCTTCTTAGATCTTACTTCACTGGTCCTTATGAAACAATCAGCAAAATGAATCTTATTATAACACTGTTCGGTTATGTATTGTTGAGCCTTCCCGCTGGGCCTGCATCATTACAAGTCGCTCCCTATGGGGCTTTGTCGAATAAATAATTTTTCGGTAAGTATCCCCTGAGCAGGTTGTATCTTCAGGCAGTATGAACACTTTCTGGCATACCTACCTTCGTCATTATGTTCAGCGTATGCACCATGACCAAAGCCTCTGCAACCGGCCGATCATAATCTAGCAACATCAGAGAACCTCAGAATAACTGTTTTACCCTGTACATTGCCGTTTCCGCTATTGAGCAACGATTGTAATCTTTTGTCCATTTTCACCGGGAATTACCCTCGGTCAATCGCTGATACGCGACTGCACAGTTACGGTCGGCATACTCACCGGACCAGTAACCCGCTCCTTTTTGGGGTGGGATGAGCGCGCTGATTTTCACACGGCGCAGCTGCTCGTAACAGAGCCGAGAGGCGTAAACTCCGTCTGCTGCTGTCCTGATTTTTTGATGGGTTTGCCGGATTAATCCGGCTACACCTCTACATCCGTTACGCTGAATGCTGAGGTCGCCCTTGGGAAGAAGGCATTGCTGACTTATACCAATCCGAAATCACCTCCTCGTGCAACCAGACAGGGAGGGGCCTCGGTTGATAAGAGCTCTGTTATTGATGTGCCAGTTGGTGATTCTAACTTTTGCTTTGTAACGGGACGAGCCGTGTTGGCAGATGATGTGTGGTCTGATCCTTAAACTCAGTAAAAGTACGATTTATTCAAAAAAGCCCCTCCACTATGATTTCGATTTAAGGGGCTGATGATTATGTAACGCGAATTTACCGGATCCTTACGAACCTTTCTTTATCCTGCTCTTGCCCCTTTCGGTAAGCCCATTCTCTGTCATGTATTTTCTGGCAGTGAATATATTAATGCTGTGGTGACTACAAAACCCCTTAACACCCTTGATCTTTTCCCGCTGAACCTGGGGCATCTTCGACCATTCCCGGACGAGATTTTTGGTAACTCTGTTCCATTTCTCTGGTTTGTTCAGCTTCGCTCGGCCCACCCAGGTTAATCCGTCCTTGCTCAAATTCAGGTAATGATGTGCTGTGCACGGCCGGAGGTTGTGGCTCTCACACCACTTATTGAAATCGACGTTGCACCGCTCATCCGAGGTCATCATCGACCATTTCCGGATAACCTCGTAGGGAATGGGGAGCTTTATGGCAACTTTCGACCTTACCCTGACGCGACGTTGCGGGACTGTCTCATGTTTCGCACTCAGGTTTTCTTCCGACAGTGCGGAGAGGGAGGACCTGAAATCAAGTGATTCTGGCTGGTTATGTGACAACAGTGTCGCGGCAATGGCGTGAAATCGGGCACTATCCACACTTCCACAGACCTTCACACTGCCATCACTGACATCAATATTCACTAATTTGCTATTACTAATAGTTTTCGTGAAGGTGATGGTGTGGCCAGAAAAACAGAAACTAAACTTGAACGGCTCAGTGAAAAGCTTAGTGAGTTGCGGGTCAGCCCCCACCTCAGCCCGGTACGTAAACAGTGCATTCGTCATGGCAACTACCAGTTCGTTAGCCTCGTCCGTATTCTCGATGATTAAATTTTTCATCTGATTCAGAATTTTCTCGCTGCTCTGGAGCAGCAGCAGGGGCCGGGGCAATGTCGCGCCCATGGCGAGGTTGGAGTAGCATGGCGTTAGCATGTAATTCACTCCTTCCCGTTGTTTTTCTTCTGTGATAGAAGGGCTGAAATCATCTATTCCGGGCTGGCGAATGCGTGAGACCAGTGTTGTGACAAAGGCGTTAAACAGATAACAATCAGCATAGCCACAGGCACTCCACCCATCCTTGCTGACCATAATATTCACGCAATTGTCCCCATTAAAATCCATATGCGTGTTGGTGAAGGTAATGGTGTGGTCGGAAAAACTAAAACTGAACGACTCAGGAATTTGCAGACCACGCGCCCTAGGCATGTCTGGATTATCCGGCAGTTTAGCCATCTGATTTGGCTGCAGTGCGGTCGCCATGACAGCCGCCAGTTCGTTAATCTGATCAGAACTCATCGTGCTACAGTCCGTATTTCTGTGAATTAAATTTATCATCTCCCGCAGATGAGTCCTGCAACTTTCCTGGCTCTGCAGGAGCTGGGACAGTGTCACAGCCGCGTTAATGCGGCATGGTGTTACCATATAATACAATCCTTTTTCTCAGGGGGGTTGATATTCCGGATCATGCCGTGTTTGCCCACGGCTCCCCCTGGAGAGCTGCAGACCTGTTTATTTAACTCGCACAGCGCCGGGGCCTGTCAGCAAACAGGGAGCATAACCGTCGTGCCATTAAACGCCAGACGGGAGATCATTATTATTTTATTAATACAGATCCGTTGCATTCCGGTCTTTACCGCAGTTTAAAAGAAAAGAGAATAGGGACTTAGGCAGTAGAGCAGTCATTGGACAGACCACACTACCCCAAACTAGCAGGGGAGTTTTGATAAAATTTTGATAACCGTTAGCATGCTAACAAAAAACAACGGGCGTGTTATACGCCCGTTTCAATATTTAACACATGTAGTGATTACATATTCTTGATGATCGCGTCACCAAACTCTGAACATTTCAGCAGTTTAGCGCCTTCCATCAGACGCTCGAAGTCATAGGTTACGGTCTTCGCGTTAATCGCGCCTTCCATACCTTTAACAATCAGATCTGCGGCTTCAGTCCAGCCCATATGGCGCAGCATCATCTCAGCGGAGAGGATGATAGAGCCTGGGTTAACTTTGTCCTGACCAGCATACTTCGGCGCAGTACCGTGGGTGGCTTCAAACAGGGCGCATTCGTCACCGATGTTTGCGCCAGGGGCGATACCAATACCACCAACCTGCGCTGCCAGGGCGTCAGAAATGTAGTCACCGTTCAGGTTCATACAGGCGATAACGTCATATTCTGCCGGACGCAGCAGGATCTGTTGCAGGAACGCATCAGCAATCACGTCTTTAATGACGATCTCTTTGCCGGTGTTCGGGTTTTTGACTTTCAGCCACGGGCCGCCGTCGATCAGTTCACCGCCAAACTCTTCACGCGCCAGCTGGTAACCCCAGTCTTTAAACGCGCCTTCGGTGAACTTCATGATGTTACCTTTGTGCACCAGGGTCACAGAGTCACGGTCGTTAGCAATTGCGTATTCGATCGCGGCACGAACCAGACGTTTGGTGCCCTCTTCAGAACACGGCTTAATACCGATACCGCAATGTTCCGGGAAGCGAATTTTCTTCACGCCCATCTCTTCACGCAGGAATTTAATCACTTTCTCAGCGTCGGCAGAATCAGCTTTCCATTCGATACCCGCATAAATGTCTTCCGAGTTTTCACGGAAGATAACCATATCGGTCAGTTCAGGATGTTTAACCGGGCTTGGGGTGCCCTGATAGTAACGTACCGGACGCAGGCAGATGTAGAGATCCAGTTCCTGGCGCAGAGCTACGTTGAGAGAACGAATACCGCCGCCAACCGGAGTGGTCAACGGGCCTTTAATGGCAACGCGATATTCACGAATCAGATCAAGGGTTTCAGCAGGCAGCCAGACGTCCTGACCATAAACCTGTGTGGATTTTTCACCGGTGTAAATTTCCATCCAGGAGATTTTACGCTCGCCTTTATAGGCTTTCTCGACTGCAGCGTCGACCACTTTCAGCATGGCTGGGGTTACATCTACACCGATTCCATCACCTTCAATGTAAGGGATAATCGGATTTTCAGGAACGTTGAGTTTGCCGTTTTGCAGGGTGATCTTCTTGCCTTGTGCCGGAACAACTACTTTACTTTCCATTCACCTCTCCTTCGAGCGCTACTGGTTTGCTCGTCTGCCACCACGTTGCATATGCGTTTGCGTCCTGCGATACGGATGCGTTAGAGCAATTTTTTGTTAATGATTTGTAATTGGCTTGTCAATACTACCCTATTGTTTGCCGTCATGAAAGATGCGCGTTATTAGGCTATAATGCGGCAATTCATAATCTCTGAAAATACCATGCAAAAAACTTCTTTTAGAAATCACCAGGTTAAGCGATTCAGCTCGCAACGTTCTACCAGGCGAAAACCTGAAAACCAGCCCACGCGTGTGATCCTGTTCAATAAACCCTACGATGTTCTTCCGCAGTTCACCGATGAAGCCGGACGCAAAACATTAAAAGAATTCATCCCGGTTCAGGGAGTGTATGCGGCAGGTCGTCTCGACCGCGACAGCGAAGGGTTACTGGTGCTGACCAATAACGGCGCTTTGCAGGCGCGTTTAACCCAGCCGGGTAAACGTACCGGGAAAATCTATTATGTACAGGTAGAAGGTATTCCCACGGAAGACGCCCTTGAAGCGTTGCGCAATGGCGTAACCTTAAATGATGGCCCTACCCTGCCCGCAGATGCGGAGATGGTTGAGGAGCCGGAATGGTTATGGCCCCGTAATCCGCCAATTCGTGAACGAAAAAGTATTCCCACCAGCTGGCTTAAGATCACCTTATATGAAGGACGTAATCGCCAGGTGCGCCGCATGACCGCCCATATTGGTTTCCCCACGCTGCGACTGATTCGTTATGCGATGGGTGATTACACTTTGGATAACCTTGCCAATGGCGAATGGCGAGAAGCAACAGAATAAGGATGCACAATGTTTAAACCGCACGTTACCGTTGCTTGCGTAGTGCACGCAGAGGGTAAATTTTTAATCGTTGAAGAGACGATTAATGGTAAAGCGTTATGGAACCAGCCCGCCGGGCATCTGGAAGCAGATGAAACCTTAGTGGAAGCCGCCGCCCGTGAGCTGTGGGAAGAAACTGGCATCAGCGCGCAACCGCAACATTTTATCCGCATGCATCAGTGGATTGCGCCGGATAAAACGCCGTTTTTGCGCTTCCTGTTTGCCATTGAGCTTGAGCAAATATGCCCGACCCAGCCCCATGACAGCGATATCGACTGCTGCCGTTGGGTCAGCGCCGAAGAGATTTTACAGGCGTCAAATCTGCGCTCGCCGCTGGTGGCGGAAAGTATTCGTTGTTATCAAAGTGGGCAACGCTATCCGCTGGAGATGATTGGCGATTTTAACTGGCCTTTTACAAAGGGTGTCATCTAAAAGGCTGCGTGATAGAATACGCCGCCTTGAAGTTCAATGTCGTGAGTGATCCAATGTCTGAAACCGCAAAAAAAGTAATCGTCGGCATGTCCGGCGGTGTCGATTCCTCCGTTTCTGCCTGGCTGTTGCAACAACAGGGATATCAGGTCGAAGGCCTGTTTATGAAGAACTGGGAAGAAGACGACGGTGAGGAATATTGCACGGCGGCAGCGGATCTGGCTGATGCCCAGGCTGTCTGCGATAAGCTCGGCATTGAACTGCACACCGTTAACTTTGCTGCCGAGTACTGGGACAACGTCTTCGAACTGTTCCTTGCCGAATATAAAGCCGGTCGCACGCCAAACCCGGATATTCTGTGCAACAAAGAGATCAAATTTAAAGCGTTCCTCGAATTTGCCGCCGAAGATTTAGGTGCCGATTATATCGCTACCGGTCATTACGTTCGTCGTGCCGATGTCGATGGCAAAAGCCGCCTGCTGCGTGGTCTGGATAGCAATAAAGACCAGAGCTACTTCCTTTATACGCTCAGCCATGAGCAGATTGCGCAAAGCCTGTTCCCGGTCGGCGAACTGGAAAAGCCGCAGGTGCGCAAGATTGCTGAAGATCTCGGTCTGGTTACCGCGAAGAAAAAAGACTCTACCGGGATCTGCTTTATTGGCGAGCGTAAATTCCGCGAGTTCCTGGGCCGTTATCTCCCGGCGCAACCGGGCAAAATCATTACCGTTGACGGCGATGAAATTGGCGAGCACCAGGGGCTGATGTATCACACCCTCGGTCAGCGTAAAGGTCTGGGTATTGGTGGCACCAAAGAAGGCACTGAAGAACCGTGGTATGTGGTCGATAAAGACGTCGAAAACAACATTCTGATTGTTGCGCAGGGCCATGAACACCCGCGTCTGATGTCTGTCGGTCTGATTGCCCAGCAGCTGCACTGGGTCGATCGCGAACCCTTCACCGGCACTATGCGTTGCACGGTAAAAACCCGCTATCGCCAGACCGACATCCCTTGCACCGTCAAGGCGCTGGACGACGATCGCATTGAAGTGATTTTTGATGAGCCGGTTGCCGCCGTGACGCCGGGCCAGTCTGCCGTCTTCTATAACGGTGAAGTGTGCCTCGGTGGCGGTATTATTGAGCAGCGTCTGCCGCTGCCGGTCTGATTATTATCTTTACTTAAACAAGGAAGCAGTGAACGTGGCAAAGAATTACTATGACATCACCCTCGCCCTGGCCGGTATTTGTCAGTCGGCACGCCTGGTGCAACAACTCGCTCACCAGGGGCATTGTGATGCCGATGCGCTACACGTCTCACTCAACAGTATTATCGATATGAACCCCAGCTCCACGCTGGCGGTTTTTGGTGGCAGCGAAGCTAACCTGCGCGTCGGGCTGGAAACATTGCTCGGCGTGCTCAACGCCAGCAGTCGCCAGGGCTTAAACGCGGAGTTAACCCGCTACACACTCAGCCTGATGGTGCTTGAGCGCAAACTCTCCTCAGCGAAAGGTGCGCTCGACACTCTGGGCAACCGCATCAACGGCCTGCAACGTCAGCTCGAACACTTCGATCTACAGTCCGAAACGCTGATGAGCGCGATGGCCGCTATTTATGTTGATGTGATTAGCCCGCTAGGCCCGCGCATTCAGGTCACCGGATCTCCTGCTGTACTGCAAAGCCCACAGGTGCAGGCGAAAGTCCGCGCCACCCTGCTGGCAGGCATTCGCGCCGCCGTGCTCTGGCACCAGGTCGGCGGCGGACGTCTACAACTGATGTTTTCTCGTAATCGCCTGACCACTCAGGCAAAACAAATTCTTGCTCATTTAACCCCGGAGTTGTGATCTATGGAATTATCCTCACTGACCGCCGTTTCCCCTGTCGATGGACGCTACGGCGATAAAGTCAGCGCGCTGCGCGGGATTTTCAGCGAATATGGTTTGCTGAAATTCCGTGTACAAGTTGAAGTACGTTGGCTGCAAAAACTGGCCGCGCACGCAGCGATCAAGGAAGTTCCTGCTTTTGCTGCCGACGCAATCGGTTACCTTGATACAATTGTCGCCAGTTTCAGCGAAGAAGATGCAGCACGCATCAAAACCATCGAGCGTACCACTAACCACGACGTTAAAGCGGTTGAGTATTTCCTGAAAGAAAAAGTGGCCGATATCCCGGAACTGCACGCAGTTTCTGAATTCATCCACTTTGCCTGTACTTCGGAAGATATCAATAACCTCTCCCACGCGTTGATGCTGAAAACCGCGCGTGATGAAGTGATCCTGCCATACTGGCGTCAACTGATTGATGGCATTAAAGATCTCGCCGTTCAGTATCGCGATATCCCGCTGCTGTCCCGTACCCACGGTCAGCCAGCCACGCCGTCAACCATCGGTAAAGAGATGGCAAACGTTGCCTACCGCATGGAACGTCAGTACCGCCAGCTTAATCAGGTGGAGATCCTCGGCAAAATCAACGGCGCTGTCGGCAACTATAATGCCCACATCGCGGCTTACCCGGAAGTTGACTGGCATCAGTTCAGCGAAGAGTTCGTCACCTCGCTGGGTATTCAGTGGAACCCGTACACCACCCAGATCGAACCACACGACTATATTGCCGAACTGTTTGATTGCGTTGCGCGTTTCAACACCATTCTGATCGACTTCGACCGTGACGTCTGGGGTTATATCGCCCTTAACCACTTCAAACAGAAAACCATTGCTGGTGAGATTGGTTCTTCCACCATGCCGCATAAAGTTAACCCGATTGACTTCGAAAACTCCGAAGGTAACCTGGGGCTTTCCAACGCGGTGTTGCAGCACCTGGCAAGCAAACTGCCGGTTTCCCGCTGGCAGCGTGACCTGACCGACTCCACCGTGCTGCGTAACCTCGGCGTGGGTATCGGTTATGCGCTGATTGCGTATCAATCCACCCTGAAAGGCGTGAGCAAACTGGAAGTGAACCGTGACCATCTGCTGGAGGAACTGGATCACAACTGGGAAGTGCTGGCTGAGCCAATCCAGACAGTTATGCGTCGCTATGGCATCGAAAAACCGTACGAAAAGCTGAAAGAGCTGACTCGCGGTAAGCGCGTTGACGCCGAAGGCATGAAGCAATTTATCGACGGTCTGGCACTGCCAGAAGAAGAAAAAGCCCGCCTGAAAGCGATGACGCCGGCAAACTACATTGGCCGCGCCATCACCATGGTTGATGAGCTGAAATAAGCCTCAAATCAGTGCCGGATGGCGATGCTGTCCGGCCTGCTTATTAAGATTATCCGCTTTTTATTTTTTCTCTTTACCTCCCCTCCCCGCTGGTTTATTTAATGTTTACCCCCATAACGACATAATCGCGTTACACTATTTTAATAATTAAAACAGGGAGAATGAAAAATGCGCGTACTGGTTGTTGAAGACAATGCGTTGTTACGTCACCATCTTAAAGTTCAGATTCAGGATGCTGGTCATCAGGTCGATGACGCAGAAGATGCCAAAGAAGCCGATTATTATCTCAATGAGCATTTACCGGATATTGCGATTGTCGATCTCGGTTTGCCTGACGAGGACGGTCTGTCATTGATTCGCCGCTGGCGCAGTAATGATGTTTCACTGCCGATTCTGGTATTAACCGCCCGTGAAAGCTGGCAGGACAAAGTCGAAGTATTAAGTGCCGGTGCTGATGATTACGTGACTAAACCGTTTCATATTGAAGAGGTGATGGCGCGAATGCAGGCATTAATGCGGCGTAATAGCGGTCTGGCTTCCCAGGTAATTTCGCTGCCACCGTTTCAGGTTGATCTCTCCCGCCGTGAGTTATCCATTAATGACGAAGTGATCAAACTGACCGCGTTCGAATACACCATTATGGAAACGTTGATACGCAATAATGGCAAAGTGGTCAGCAAAGATTCGTTAATGCTACAACTCTATCCGGATGCGGAGCTGCGGGAAAGCCATACCATTGATGTACTGATGGGACGTCTGCGCAAAAAAATTCAGGCACAATATCCGCAAGAAGTGATTACCACCGTTCGCGGCCAGGGCTACTTGTTCGAATTGCGCTGATGAAAAAATTACTGCGTCTTTTTTTCCCGCTCTCGCTGCGGGTCCGTTTTCTGTTAGCAACGGCAGCAGTAGTATTGGTGCTTTCGCTTGCCTACGGAATGGTTGCGCTGATCGGTTATAGCGTCAGTTTCGATAAAACCACGTTTCGGCTGTTACGTGGCGAGAGCAATCTGTTCTATACCCTTGCGAAGTGGGAAAATAATAAATTGCATGTCGAGTTACCCGAAAATATCGACAAGCAAAGCCCCACCATGACGCTAATTTATGATGAGAACGGGCAGCTTTTATGGGCGCAACGTGACGTGCCCTGGCTGATGAAAATGATCCAGCCTGACTGGCTGAAATCGAATGGTTTTCATGAAATTGAAGCGGATGTTAACGACACCAGCCTGTTACTGAGTGGAGATCATTCAATACAGCAACAGTTGCAGGAAGTGCGGGAAGATGATGACGACGCGGAGATGACCCACTCGGTGGCGGTAAACGTCTACCCGGCAACATCGCGGATGCCAAAGTTAACCATTGTGGTGGTGGATACCATTCCGGTGGAGCTAAAAAGTTCCTATATGGTCTGGAGCTGGTTTATCTATGTGCTCTCAGCCAATCTGCTGTTAGTGATCCCGCTGCTGTGGGTCGCCGCCTGGTGGAGTTTACGCCCCATCGAAGCCCTGGCAAAAGAAGTCCGCGAACTGGAAGAACATAACCGCGAATTGCTCAATCCAGCCACAACGCGAGAACTGACCAGTCTGGTACGAAACCTGAACCGACTGTTAAAAAGTGAACGCGAACGTTACGACAAATATCGTACGACGCTCACCGACCTGACCCATAGTCTGAAAACGCCACTGGCGGTGCTGCAAAGTACGCTGCGTTCTCTGCGTAGTGAGAAGATGAGCGTCAGTGATGCTGAGCCGGTGATGCTGGAGCAAATCAGCCGCATTTCACAGCAAATTGGCTACTACCTGCATCGTGCCAGTATGCGCGGTGGGACATTGCTTAGCCGCGAGCTGCATCCGGTCGCCCCTCTGTTGGACAATCTCACCTCGGCGCTGAACAAAGTGTATCAACGCAAAGGGGTCAATATCTCTCTCGATATTTCACCAGAGATCAGCTTTGTTGGTGAGCAGAACGATTTTGTCGAGGTGATGGGCAACGTGCTGGATAACGCCTGTAAATATTGCCTCGAGTTTGTCGAAATTTCTGCAAGGCAAACCGACGAGCATCTCTATATTGTGGTCGAGGATGATGGCCCCGGTATTCCATTAAGCAAGCGAGAGGTCATTTTCGACCGTGGTCAACGGGTTGATACTTTACGCCCTGGGCAAGGTGTAGGGCTGGCGGTAGCCCGCGAAATCACCGAGCAGTATGAGGGTAAAATCGTCGCCGGAGAGAGCATGCTGGGCGGTGCGCGGATGGAGGTGATTTTTGGCCGCCAGCATTCTGCGCCGAAAGATGAATAAATATGTCCATACTTCACGCATTACGTTAAGCATCCGTTATAATCGGTTGCAGATACCAGCCTGTGGATGCTTAACATGGAATACCAACTCACTCTTAACTGGCCCGATTTTCTTGAACGTCACTGGCAGAAACGCCCGGTGGTGTTAAAACGCGGCTTTAATAATTTTATTGACCCGATCTCTCCAGACGAGTTGGCGGGTCTGGCGATGGAAAGCGAAGTCGACAGTCGACTGGTCAGTCACCAGGATGGCAAATGGCAGGTCAGCCACGGCCCGTTCGAAAGCTACGATCATCTCGGTGAAACCAACTGGTCGTTACTGGTACAGGCAGTGAACCACTGGCATGAGCCGAGCGCCTCGCTGATGCGGCCGTTCCGTGAACTGCCGGACTGGCGTATTGATGACCTGATGATCTCTTTTTCCGTACCTGGCGGCGGCGTCGGCCCACATCTCGATCAGTACGACGTGTTTATCATTCAGGGTACCGGACGTCGTCGCTGGCGAGTGGGCGAAAAGCTGCAAATGAAACAGCACTGCCCGCACCCGGATCTGTTACAGGTCGATCCGTTCGAAGCCATCATTGATGAAGAACTGGAGCCTGGCGATATTCTTTATATTCCGCCAGGATTCCCGCATGAAGGCTACGCGTTGGAAAATGCGATGAACTATTCCGTGGGTTTTCGCGCGCCAAATACGCGGGAACTGATTAGCGGATTTGCCGATTATGTGCTGCAACGTGAACTGGGCGGCAACTACTACAGCGATCCTGATGTTCCACCTCGCGCTCATCCTGCGGACGTTCTACCGCAAGAGATGGATAAACTGCGTGAGATGATGCTTGAATTGATCAACCAGCCGGAACACTTTAAACAGTGGTTTGGGGAGTTTATATCCCAGTCACGCCATGAACTGGATATCGCGCCGCCAGAGCCGCCTTATCAGCCGGATGAAATCTACGATGCGCTGAAACAAGGTGATGTGCTGGTGCGCCTGGGTGGTCTGCGCGTATTGCGCATTGGCGACGACGTGTATGCCAATGGTGAGAAGATCGATTCCCCGCACCGTCCGGCACTGGATGCGCTCGCCAGCAACATTGCGCTGACCGCGGAGAATTTTGGCGATGCGCTGGAAGATCCGTCATTCCTCGCAATGCTCGCGGCGCTGGTCAATAGCGGATACTGGTTCTTCGAAGGGTAAGTTTAAATTCAAGTCGGATGCGGCATTACATGCCGCATCCTTTTCCGGTTACTTGCGTTGCGCCGTTAACTCGGCAATACGGACAATCACCTGCACTGCTTTTTCCATACCTTCCAGTGTCACAAACTCATGTTTACCATGATAGTTGTAACCGCCAGTGAACAGGTTCGGACACGGTAATCCCATAAACGACAACTGCGCGCCGTCGGTACCACCGCGGATCGGTTTCAGTTCCGGTTCAATATCGCAGTCACGCATCGCCTGCTGGGCGATATCGAGAATATGCGGATGCTCAACCACTTTCTCGCGCATATTGTAGTAACTATCTTCAATCACCAGTTCAATGTAGCAATCAGGATGTAACCCTTTGCCCACTTTTTTGGCGATCTCCATCATTTTACGTTTACGCGCTTCAAACTGTTTACGGTCGAAATCACGGATGATGTAGTGCATATCGGCCCGTTCAACGGTGCCTTTCATGCTCGCCAGGTGATAGAAACCTTCATAGCCTTCTGTCATTTCCGGGCTTTCATTTGCCGGAACTTCCGCATGAATACGTGCCGCCAGCGAAAGCGCATTTACCATCACTCCTTTCGCCGTGCCCGGGTGAACATTGTTACCGACAATTTTGATATTGACCGACGCGGCGTTGAAGTTTTCAAACTCCAATTCGCCTACGCCACCACCATCAACGGTGTAAGCCCAGCGGGCATCGAAGGCGTCAACATCAAAATGTTTCGCCCCTTTGCCCACTTCTTCATCCGGGGTAAAGGCGACGCGAATATCACCATGCGGAATGTTTTTTTGTTGTAATACCGCCAGCGCGGTCATGATTTCTGCAATACCTGCTTTGTCATCGGCACCTAACAAGGTTTTACCATCGGTGGTAATCAGCGTCTGACCCAGTAGCTGATGCAGCACCGGGAACATAACCGGTGATAAAACTTCATCGCCGATACCCAGCGCAATATCGCCACCGCGATAGTTTTCAACAATTTGCGGATTCACATTTTTGCCGCTGCAATCCGGTGAGGTATCCACATGAGAAATAAAGCCAATCGCCGGGATATCGCCAGGGACGTTAGCCGGTAACGTCGCCATCAACGTGCCCTTCTCACTTAAGGTCACATTGATAAGCCCCATCTCTTCGAGCTGCTCTTTCAGCAGATGCAATAACTTCCATTGGCCTTCCGTGCTGGGAACCTGTCTCACCCCCGCTTTTGATTGGGTATCCAGAGACACGTAGTTCAAAAATCGCTCAAGTAGTTTATCCATGTAGTCACCCTCACTTTTTGTGACAACATTATTAAGAAGCAAGAAAAGACAAATATTGCGTCAGGTCACTTTTACCCCTGCAAGCGGGAATATTTATCAGCATTACCTTAATGAATATAAAGCTAAGCCAGTAATTCACAACAAAGATTGGCGATTCAAGCGGTTTGCCGTAGAATTACCGCCCTCATTAAGAGTCACCAAGGTGGTTAACCACAAACCCCGCATCGGTAAGCCATCCGTTGCGTTTACATGGGACAGAGTAAAAAATTGAATAAACAACCGAGTTCGCTTTCACCGCTGGTGCAATTGGCGGGAATTCGCAAATGCTTTGATGGTAAAGAGGTCATTCCCCAGCTGGATCTGACTATCAACAATGGCGAGTTCCTCACGCTGCTTGGCCCTTCTGGCTGCGGTAAAACAACCGTTCTTCGCCTGATTGCAGGTCTGGAAACTGTTGATTCCGGACGCATCATGCTGGATAACGAGGACATCACCCACGTTCCGGCGGAAAACCGCTATGTGAACACTGTTTTCCAAAGCTACGCACTTTTCCCCCACATGACCGTGTTCGAAAATGTGGCCTTTGGGTTGCGCATGCAAAAAACCCCCGCTGCTGAAATTACGCCCCGCGTGATGGAAGCCCTGCGGATGGTGCAGCTGGAAACCTTCGCTCAACGCAAACCGCATCAGCTCTCTGGCGGTCAACAGCAACGCGTTGCCATTGCCCGCGCGGTGGTTAACAAGCCTCGTCTGTTGTTGCTGGATGAGTCGCTCTCAGCGCTGGATTACAAACTGCGCAAGCAAATGCAGAACGAGCTGAAAGCGTTACAGCGTAAGCTTGGCATTACATTCGTGTTCGTAACTCACGACCAGGAAGAAGCACTTACCATGTCGGACAGGATTGTGGTGATGCGCGATGGTCGCATTGAGCAAGACGGCACGCCGCGTGAAATCTACGAAGAGCCGAAAAACCTGTTTGTTGCTGGGTTTATCGGTGAAATCAATATGTTTAATGCCACGGTCATCGAACGTCTCGACGAGCAGCGCGTACGCGCCAACGTTGAAGGCCGCGAGTGTAATATCTACGTTAACTTCGCCGTTGAGCCAGGGCAAAAACTGCATGTTCTGCTACGTCCTGAAGACTTACGCGTTGAAGAGATTAACGACGATAACCACGCTGAAGGCCTGATTGGTTATGTTCGCGAGCGTAACTACAAAGGCATGACGCTGGAGTCGGTTGTTGAACTGGAAAATGGCAAGATGGTGATGGTCAGCGAATTCTTCAATGAAGACGATCCTGACTTTGACCACTCTCTCGACCAAAAAATGGCCATTAATTGGGTAGAAAGCTGGGAGGTCGTACTGGCTGATGAAGAACACAAGTAAGTTCCAGAATGTAGTGATTGTCACTATTGTCGGTTGGCTTGTGTTGTTTGTCTTTCTGCCCAACCTGATGATCATCGGCACCAGCTTTTTGACCCGCGACGACGCCAGTTTCGTCAAAATGGTCTTTACGCTGGATAACTACACACGTCTGCTCGATCCGCTCTATTTTGAAGTGCTATTGCACTCGCTGAATATGGCGCTGATCGCCACCCTCGCCTGCCTGGTGCTGGGCTATCCTTTTGCCTGGTTTCTGGCGAAGCTGCCACACAAGGTGCGTCCGCTGCTGCTGTTTCTGCTGATTGTTCCCTTCTGGACCAACTCATTGATTCGTATCTATGGGCTGAAAATTTTCCTCAGTACCAAAGGCTATCTCAACGAGTTTTTGCTCTGGTTGGGTATTATCGATACACCAATTCGCATTATGTTCACACCCAGTGCGGTGATTATCGGTCTGGTTTACATTCTGCTGCCGTTTATGGTGATGCCGCTGTACTCCAGTATCGAAAAACTGGATAAGCCGTTGCTGGAGGCGGCGCGCGATCTCGGTGCCAGCAAGTTGCAGACCTTTATCCGCATCATTATCCCACTGACGATGCCGGGAATTATTGCCGGATGTCTGCTGGTAATGCTGCCAGCGATGGGCCTGTTCTATGTGTCCGACCTGATGGGCGGTGCGAAAAACCTGCTGATCGGTAACGTCATCAAGGTACAGTTCCTCAATATTCGTGACTGGCCGTTTGGTGCAGCCACCAGCATTACGCTGACTATCGTAATGGGCCTGATGTTGCTGGTTTACTGGCGCGCTTCTCGTCTGCTGAATAAGAAGGTGGAACTCGAATGATCGGTCGACTGCTTCGCGGCGGTTTTATGACCGCTATCTACGCGTACCTGTATATCCCAATCATTATTTTGATTGTGAACTCTTTCAACAGCTCGCGCTTTGGCATCAACTGGCAGGGTTTTACCACCAAATGGTATAGCCTGCTGATGAACAACGACAGTCTGTTGCAGGCAGCTCAGCATTCACTGACGATGGCGGTGTTTTCGGCGACGTTTGCTACGCTTATCGGTTCACTGACGGCAGTTGCGTTGTACCGTTATCGCTTTCGTGGTAAGCCGTTCGTTAGCGGAATGCTGTTTGTGGTGATGATGTCGCCAGATATTGTGATGGCGATTTCGCTGCTGGTGCTGTTTATGCTGCTGGGTATTCAGCTTGGCTTCTGGTCGCTGCTGTTCTCGCATATCACCTTCTGCCTGCCGTTTGTGGTGGTGACGGTGTATTCGCGCCTGAAAGGTTTTGATGTGCGAATGCTGGAAGCGGCGAAAGATCTCGGTGCCAGCGAATTTACCATTCTGCGAAAAATCATTCTGCCACTGGCAATGCCTGCGGTGGCGGCGGGCTGGGTGTTAAGCTTTACCCTGTCGATGGACGATGTAGTAGTTTCTTCGTTCGTCACCGGACCAAGCTATGAAATTCTGCCGTTAAAAATTTATTCGATGGTCAAAGTCGGCGTATCGCCGGAAGTTAACGCGCTGGCAACCATATTACTGGTGCTGTCGCTGGTGATGGTAATTGCCAGCCAGCTTATTGCTCGTGATAAAACGAAAGGTAACACAGGGGACGTTAAATGAAAAAATGGTCACGCCACCTGCTCGCGGCGGGTGCTCTGGCACTGGGCATGAGCGCCGCTCACGCCGATGACAACAACACGCTGTATTTCTACAACTGGACCGAGTACGTGCCGCCAGGACTGCTTGAACAGTTCACCAAAGAAACCGGTATTAAGGTTATCTATTCGACTTACGAGTCGAACGAAACCATGTACGCGAAGCTGAAAACGTACAAAGACGGTGCCTATGACCTGGTGGTTCCTTCAACCTATTACGTCGATAAAATGCGTAAAGAAGGGATGATCCAGAAGATCGACAAGTCGAAGTTAAGCAATTTCAGCAACCTCGATCCAGACATGCTCAACAAGCCGTTTGACCCGAATAACGACTATTCCATTCCGTATATCTGGGGTGCGACGGCGATTGGCGTTAACGGTGATGCGGTGGATCCGAAATCTGTCACCAGCTGGGCCGATCTGTGGAAACCTGAGTACAAAGGCAGCCTGCTGCTGACCGACGATGCCCGTGAAGTGTTCCAGATGGCGCTGCGTAAGCTGGGCTACTCCGGTAACACCACCGATCCGAAAGAGATTGAAGCTGCATACAACGAGCTGAAAAAACTGATGCCAAACGTCGCGGCGTTTAACTCCGATAACCCGGCGAACCCGTATATGGAAGGCGAAGTTAACCTCGGCATGATCTGGAACGGTTCTGCTTTCGTTGCACGCCAGGCGGGTACGCCAATTGACGTAGTGTGGCCGAAAGAAGGCGGCATTTTCTGGATGGACAGCCTGGCGATCCCGGCAAATGCCAAAAACAAAGAAGGCGCGCTGAAATTGATCAACTTCCTGCTGCGCCCGGATGTGGCAAAACAGGTTGCTGAAACTATCGGTTATCCAACGCCAAACCTCGCCGCGCGTAAGCTGTTAAGCCCGGAAATAGCGAACGACAAGACGCTCTACCCGGATGCTGAAACCATTAAAAATGGCGAATGGCAGAATGACGTTGGCGCAGCCAGCAGCATTTATGAAGAGTATTATCAGAAGCTGAAAGCAGGACGTTAATTCAGCAAACGGGCGGTGGTATTACCGCCCGTTTTTTATTTAGCAAGGATGTGGCTAAGGAGTCAGGACAGTAAAGTTTTATCCCGCTCTTTCGTCGGTATTGTGGTCCGCTCGTAGGCCTGATAAGCGTAGCGCATCAGGCAATGCTTCCTGCTTTATAAGCCCTTCAGCAACTTTTCAACAAACTCTGGCACCACCTGGCTTGCCGGGCCGTAATATTTCTCGGCAAATTCATTACCGACCTGGCTCGGTTCGAGATTGAGTTCAACCGTATGCGCGCCATGCAGCTTCGCTTCGTGGACAAACCCAGCAGCTGGATAAACATGCCCTGATGTGCCAATAGCAATGAAAATATCGGCCATCGACAGCGCCATATAAATTTCATCCATGCCGAGTGGCATTTCGCCAAACCATACTACGTGTGGGCGCAGCGGAGCCGGGAACTGGCAGCAATGACATTTGTCTTCTGGCGTGACGTCTCCGGTCCAGTCGAGAACCTGACCACTTTGCGAACAGCGAACTTTCAGCAGTTCCCCATGCATATGAATAACATTGGTATTACCTGCGCGTTCATGCAGGTTGTCGATATTCTGCGTCACCAGCAAAAAGCGATCGCCGAGAGCATCTTGCAGTTTAGCTAGCGCAAGATGCGCGGCGTTAGGCTGAATTTCTGGCTGCTGTAGCTGTCGACGACGGGCGTTATAAAACGCTTGCACCAGTTCAGGATCGCGATCGAAACCTTCCGGCGTTGCCACATCTTCAACCCGATGTTCTTCCCACAGGCCATCTGCGGCGCGAAAGGTACGAATACCTGATTCCGCAGAAATCCCTGCCCCTGTCAGTACGAGTACTCTTGGTTTTTCCATTGCTTCCGGCACCACTTTATCTCTGAAAAAAATACGCTGACGCAAACGCTCGCGCAGGCGGCGTTTATTTTTACGAAAACGACTTAACCGATGACCCCGACGCGACAGCATAGCAACCTCTGTTGTTTAATCGGTTAGATGTAGGAAAGCCGCACCACGCATTCCTCCCGCATCACCGTGGCGCGCGCGTTCAATGCGCGGAACACGAGCGACAGGTAAGAGATGACGAGGCAGCCTGTCCGCCAGTTGCGTTGTGATTGCCAGGAAATTCGATAAGCCACCACCAATGACGACCAGGTCAGGGTCAACAATGGTCAGGATATTTCCCAGACAAACCGCTAATAAATCCAGATAACGCTCAACGTGCGCCCTTGCCTGCTCATCGCCTTGATCATAAAGCGCAATAATTTCGGGAGCCTGCAACGGTTGATGATAATAGTGTTGATACAGCCACGCAAAACCGCGACCAGACAGATAATTTTCAATGCAGCCATGCTGACCACAGCCGCAGCGGCGTAACGGGAAATCCAGCCCCATCATGGTTAATGCATCAACCGGCAGACGCATATGGCCAAACTCGCCGGTAATGTAGCTTTTACCGGTAATCGGTTTACCGTTGAAAATCAGCCCGCCGCCAACGCCGGTGCCGAGAATCAACCCCATCACCAGTGGATATTGAGTAAATTCATCATCCCATGCTTCAGAAAGTGCAAAACAGTTGGCATCGTTATCAAGGCGTACATCGCGATCAAGACGTGCGCTCAGGTCGGCACGCAGCGGTTTACCGCTGGCAGCAGGGACATTGGCGGCATACAGCGTACCATCTTCTGTTTCCGGCATTCCCGGAATACCGATGCCTACAGAACCTTTACAGCCAAAACGCTTATCGGCTTCAGCCACCAGCTCGCACACTGCATCTAGAAATGCGTCATAGCTGTCACGCGGTGTCGGCACCCGCTTTTCCCACTGCAACTGCCGACCGCTATCAAACACGCCAAGCGCAATTTTTGTTCCACCAATATCAAACCCGTAATACATTGCCGCTCCTTGTTTTAATGTACTGCCTTTACTGGCCGCTAAGGACTCGCGCAGGGTCAATATTACTGGCGCGCCGCGCCGGATACCAACTTGCCAAAAGACTCAGCAACAATGCTGTGACCAGTACGTAGAAGACGTCCAGCCAGTGCAATTCCGATGGCAGGAAGTCAATAAAATAGATATCGCTGGAGAGGAACTGATGACCAATCAGCTTTTCAATCCACTCAATAATCGGGGTAAGTTGCAGTGAAACCACCACGCCGATAATCACCCCACACAGGCTGCCGAACAGCCCTGCCAGCAATCCATACCAGACAAAGATGGCGCGAATTAAACCATCTTTCGCCCCCAGCGTTCTTAATACTGCGATATCGCCACTCTTGTCTTTCACCGCCATCACTAAGGTAGAGACGATGTTGAAACAGGCCACGCCAATCACCAGTACCATCGCCAGATACATAATGGCGCGGATCATCTGGATATCGCGATACATATAGCCGTAAGTACCAATCCAGCTTTTAATATAAACATAGCTGTTGGTCACTTCACCCGCATCGCGTACCAGCTTATTGGCGTTGAAAACATCCGTCATTTTAAGGGCAATACCTGACACGCTGGAACCCATATCAAGATATTGTTGGGCATCCGCCAGCGGGATCATGGCAAAACTGTGATCGAGTTGGCCACTCAACTGCAAAATACCGGCAACGTGCAAACGCACGCGTTTTGGCTGCATCAGTTTATGCTCGGGATTCGAGTTGGGGATCATAATCGACACCCAATCGCCCTGCTTCACTTTCAGCGCATCCGCCACGCCTTTGCCGATGATAATTTGCTGTTCACCTGCTTTAAAATTGCTCCACGCATCGTCCTGGACAAATGAGGGTAATGCGCTCAAACGCTGTTCCTGTTGCGGGTTAACGCCCTTGACCTGAATTGCGCGCAGATTGGCACCACTTTCCACCAGCCCGGTGAAATTGATATACGGCGCGGCAGCGGCAATACCCGGCACTTTTTGCACGTTATCCAGGGCTTCTTGCCAGTTAGTCCACGGCTGATCCACCGCCTCAATTTCGCCATGCGGCACCACCGCCAGAATGCGGTTGTTCAGTTCGCGTTCAAAGCCGTTCATCGCGCTTAAGCCGACGATCAATACCGCCACGCCGAGGGCAATGCCAATGGTAGAAATGACGGAGATCAGCGACACCATGCCGCCGCGTCGCCGTCCGCGACTAAAACGCAGGCCAATCAATAACGATAAAGGCATCGCCATTACTCCGCCCCCATCAGGCTCAGTTCCGCCGTCAGACGTCCATCACGCATTTCCAGTTGGCGGCTCATACGTTTCGCCAGTTGCAGATCGTGAGTAACCACCAGGAAGGCGGTACCCTGCAAACGATTCAACTCCCCAAGCAACTGGAAGATGCTGTCGGCGTTACGTGCGTCAAGGTTACCGGTAGGTTCATCCGCCAGTACCAGCCGCGGGTTATTGACCAGCGCACGGGCAATCGCCACACGCTGGCGCTCACCGCCAGAAAGTTCAGATGGGCGGTGATTCGCACGATGCTCCAGCCCCACCGCTTTTAACATCTCCAGCGCACGGCTGTTGATTTCAGCGGGCTTTTTCTTGCCAATCAGCAGTGGCATAGCCACGTTTTCCAGGGCGGTAAAATCCGGCAGCAGGTGGTGAAACTGATAAATAAAGCCCAGCTTCTGGTTGCGCAGCTCTGCTTTCGCCGCCGAAGACAGTTTGCTCATCGGTTGACCGTTAAAGATCACATCGCCGGAGGTTGGCGTATCCAGCCCGCCCAGCAGGTGCAGCAAGGTACTTTTACCAGAACCAGAGCTACCGACGATCGCCATCATTTCACCTTCGCCGACGCTGAAACTGACATTGTGCAGTACATCGGTTTGCACACTGCCTTCCTGATAGCGTTTGCACAGGTTGTCGCATTGCAACAGGATCTTATTCATAACGTAAAGCCTCAGCGGGTTGAGTGGCGGCAGCGCGCCATGAAGGGTAAAGCGTAGACAGCAGCGCGATAGCCATCGCCACCAGCGCAATAACAATGACCTGTAAAGGTTCGATAGCGACTGGCAGTGCCGCGCCATCAAGCAGGACGCCGATTATCGGCATCAGATTATTCAACTGGCTGGCAAGCAGTGCACCAAGCGCCGCTCCGAGGATCGCACCGATAATCCCGGCGCTTGCCCCTTGCACCATAAAGACCATCATGATTTGTCGCGGAGTTAAGCCTTGCGTTTGCAGGATCGCTACTTCGCCCTGCTTCTCCATCACCATCAGCCCTAGCGAGGTAATAATGTTAAACGCCGCTACGGCAACAATCAGGCTCAGCAGCAAGCCCATCATATTTTTTTCCATGCGTACGGCCTGGAACAGCTCGCCTTTACGATCACGCCAGTCCTGCCATTTGCTGCCTTCAGGCAGTTTTTGCTGGCTTAAAGAATCAACTTTCAGCGGCTCATCCAGCCACAAACGCCAGCCAGTGATATTACCTGCCGGATAACGCATCAGACGCGAGGCATCCTCAATATTCACCAGCATTTCATAGCCATCGACTTCACTGTTGGCGGCGAAAGTGCCAATCACATTGAACAGGCGCTGGCTTGGAATACGCCCCATCGGCGTGAACTGGCTGGCAGACGGCACCATCACGCGGATTTGATCACCGCGATTGACACCTAACTGTGAGGCAAGTTGTTCGCCGAGAATGACATTATATTTCCCCGGTTCGAGATCAGCTTGTTTCACATTGACCAGATACGGCGTGAGTGGATCTTTTTGCGCCGGGTCGATACCCAGCATCACCCCGACCGCCACGCTGCGCGCGCTTTGCAGTACCACATCACCGGTAGTAATAGGTGCGACGCGATTAACGCCGTCCAGTTTGACTGCCGTTTCCGGGAGTTGCTGCGGGTTAAGAGAGCCATGCTCAGAAGAGAGAATTGCCTGTGGCATCAGGCCAAGGATGTTGTTTTGCAGCTCGCGCTCAAAGCCGTTCATCACTGACAATACTGTGACCAGCGCCATCACCCCGAGGGTAATGCCGATGGTAGAAAGCCAGGAGACGAAGCGACCGAAGCGATCCGCTGCACGCCCACGCATGTAACGCAGGCCAATAAATAGAGCGACAGGTTGGTACATGAAATCCGTCTGGTTGCTGTTAGCAAAGACACGAGTATATAAGCGAAAGCAAGATGGGTAAACGTCTGAACTGTAAGTGATCGTCAGGGCTAATCTGAAAAGTCCCCGTAAATCAATCGGCTAAATTGCCATGTTTTATCATCAATCTTGCCGCCTGATCTTAATCTGAAAAATCATCCAATACAGACAGATACCCATTACACCTCGGGTCATAACCCGCAGGATCAACCGCATGTAAATTAAAAAAGAGCGTGTTGTCCTGATGAAACAAAAAGAGCTATGGATTAACCAGATCAAAGGGTTATGTATTTGTCTTGTAGTGATTTATCACTCGGTCATTACCTTTTATCCGCATCTGACCACTTTTCAGCATCCGTTATCGGAAGTCCTGAGCAAATGCTGGATCTATTTCAATCTTTACCTTGCCCCCTTTCGTATGCCGGTTTTTTTCTTTATTTCTGGCTATTTGATTCGCCGCTATATCGACAGCGTACCGTGGGGAAATTGTCTCGATAAACGCATCTGGAACATCTTCTGGGTGCTGGCGCTGTGGGGCGTGGTGCAGTGGCTGGCGTTAAGTGCGCTGAATCAGTGGCTGGCACCTGAGCGCGATTTAAGCAATGCCTCCAATGCCGCTTATGCCGATTCTACCGATGAGTTCCTGCACGGAATGATCACCGCCAGCACCAGCTTGTGGTATCTGTATGCTTTAATTGTCTATTTCGTGATATGTAAAATTTTTAACCGCCTGGCCCTGCCGTTATTTGTTCTGTTTGTACTGATGAGTGTGGCGGTTAATTTCGTACCCACACCGTGGTGGGGAATGAACAGTGTGATCCGCAATTTGCCTTATTACAGCCTTGGCGCATGGTTTGGCGCAACATTAATGACCTGTGTTAAAGCGGTGCCGTTGCGCCGCCATCTGCTGATGGCTTCTTTATTGGCCGTTCTGGCGGTCGGAGCCTGGTTGTTTAATATTTCGCTGCTGTTGTCGCTGGTATCGATTGTGGTGATCATGAAGCTGTTTTATCAGTACGAGCAACGCTTCGGTATGCGCTCCACCGGCCTGCTGAATGTGATTGGCTCCAACACCATTGCTATCTATACCACCCATCGCATTCTGGTAGAAATATTCAGCTTAAGCCTGATTCCGCAAATGAACGCCGGGCGCTGGTCGCCGCAAATCGAACTGACGTTCCTGCTGGTTTACCCCTTTGTCAGTTTGTTGATTTGTACTGTTGCGGGCTTGCTGGTAAGAAAACTTTCACAGCGCGCATTCAGCGATCTGTTGTTCTCCCCGCCTTCTCTGCCCGCTGCCGTCAGTTACTCCCGCTAAGCCATCGCCCCAGCCGGGGCGATTCAATTTGCTAAACCATGTCGATTACGGATAATGAACAGCATTGCTTATCAGAGATATGCCCCCATATGTTGAGGCATATCCTAACGAGAATCTGACAACCGTTATGCCTGAACAATATCGTTATACGCTGCCCGTCAAAGCGGGTGAGCAGCGTCTGCTGGGCGAGTTAACTGGCGCTGCCTGCGCGACGCTGGTAGCGGAAATTGCCGAACGTCACGCCGGTCCGGTGGTACTTATTGCACCAGATATGCAAAATGCCCTGCGTTTGCATGATGAAATCAGCCAGTTTACCGATCAGATGGTGATGAATCTGGCGGACTGGGAAACCCTCCCTTACGACAGTTTTTCGCCTCATCAGGACATTATCTCCTCGCGCCTTTCCACCCTTTACCAGCTACCGACCATGCAGCGTGGCGTACTGATTGTTCCGGTGAATACGCTTATGCAGCGCGTTTGCCCGCACAGTTTTCTCCACGGCCATGCGCTGGTGATGAAAAAAGGTCAGCGGTTATCTCGCGATGCCTTGCGTACGCAACTGGACAGCGCCGGTTATCGCCATGTTGATCAGGTGATGGAACACGGCGAATACGCCACGCGCGGCGCGTTGCTGGATCTTTTCCCGATGGGCAGCGACTTGCCTTATCGTCTTGATTTTTTTGATGATGAAATCGATAGCCTGCGCGTATTTGACGTTGACAGCCAGCGTACGCTGGAAGAAGTAGAAGCGATCAATCTGCTGCCCGCGCACGAATTTCCGACAGATAAAGCGGCAATTGAACTGTTCCGCAGTCAGTGGCGTGATACTTTCGAAGTGAAGCGCGATCCGGAACATATTTATCAGCAAGTGAGTAAAGGCACATTGCCTGCCGGGATCGAGTACTGGCAGCCGCTATTCTTCAGCGAACCGCTGCCGCCACTGTTCAGTTATTTCCCTGCCAATACGCTGTTGGTGAATACTGGCGATCTGGAAAACAGTGCCGAACGTTTCCAGGCTGACACGCTGGCGCGTTTTGAAAATCGCGGCGTCGATCCGATGCGCCCGCTATTACCGCCACAATCGCTCTGGCTGCGGGTAGACGAGTTCTTTTCAGAGCTGAAAAACTGGCCGCGCGTACAGCTAAAAACCGAACATTTACCGACAAAAGCAGCGAATACCAATTTAAGTTTTCAGAAGCTGCCAGATCTGGCCGTTCAGGCACAACAAAAAGCACCGCTGGATGCACTGCGTAAGTTCCTCGAGTCTTTCGACGGTCCGGTAGTGTTCTCGGTGGAAAGTGAAGGCCGCCGTGAAGCGCTGGGTGAATTGCTCGCGCGAATTAAAATTGCTCCGCAACGCATTATGCGTCTTGATGAAGCTAGCGACCGCGGGCGTTATCTGATGATTGGCGCTGCCGAACATGGCTTTATCGATACGGTACGTAATCTGGCGCTGATTTGCGAAAGCGATCTGCTCGGTGAACGCGTTGCCCGTCGTCGTCAGGATTCTCGCCGCGCCATCAACCCCGATACACTGATCCGTAACCTTGCGGAGCTGCATATTGGTCAGCCGGTGGTCCATCTGGAGCACGGCGTCGGGCGCTATGCAGGAATGACCACGCTGGAAGCCGGCGGCATTACCGGCGAGTATTTGATGCTCACCTATGCCAACGACGCCAAACTGTATGTTCCGGTGTCGTCACTGCATCTGATTAGCCGGTACGCAGGTGGCGCGGAAGAAAATGCCCCGCTGCATAAACTTGGCGGCGATGCGTGGTCACGCGCGCGGCAGAAAGCGGCGGAAAAAGTGCGTGATGTGGCGGCAGAATTGCTGGATATCTACGCGCAACGCGCCGCCAAAGAGGGCTTCGCGTTTAAACACGATCGTGAACAATATCAATTGTTCTGCGACAGCTTCCCGTTTGAAACCACGCCGGATCAGGCGCAAGCCATTAATGCAGTGCTTAGCGATATGTGTCAGCCGCTGGCGATGGATCGTCTGGTGTGCGGCGATGTTGGCTTTGGTAAAACAGAAGTTGCGATGCGCGCCGCTTTCCTGGCGGTAGATAACCACAAGCAGGTGGCGGTGCTGGTGCCTACCACCCTTCTCGCGCAGCAGCATTACGACAACTTCCGCGACCGTTTCGCCAACTGGCCGGTACGCATCGAAATGATCTCCCGTTTCCGCAGCGCCAAAGAGCAGACGCAAATCCTTGCGGAAGTGGCGGAAGGGAAAATCGATATTCTGATCGGTACGCACAAACTGCTGCAAAATGACGTCAAGTTTAAAGATTTAGGTCTGCTGATTGTCGATGAAGAACACCGCTTCGGGGTGCGTCATAAAGAGCGCATTAAAGCGATGCGGGCGAACGTGGATATTCTGACACTTACCGCAACGCCGATCCCACGTACGCTGAATATGGCAATGAGCGGAATGCGCGATCTGTCGATTATCGCTACGCCGCCTGCCCGTCGTCTGGCAGTTAAAACCTTTGTCCGTGAGTATGACAGTCTGGTGGTCCGGGAGGCGATCCTGCGTGAAATTTTGCGCGGGGGACAGGTTTATTATCTCTACAATGATGTGGAAAACATCCAGAAAGCCGCCGAACGACTGGCAGAACTGGTGCCAGAGGCGCGGATCGCCATCGGCCACGGGCAGATGCGTGAGCGCGAACTGGAACGGGTGATGAATGATTTCCATCATCAACGTTTCAACGTGCTGGTTTGTACCACCATTATCGAAACCGGGATCGACATCCCTACCGCTAACACCATTATCATTGAACGCGCGGATCACTTCGGTCTGGCACAACTCCACCAGTTGCGCGGTCGCGTCGGACGTTCGCATCATCAGGCATATGCATGGTTGCTGACGCCGCATCCAAAAGCGATGACCACCGATGCGCAAAAACGTCTTGAAGCGATTGCCTCGCTGGAAGATCTCGGTGCAGGTTTTGCGCTGGCAACGCACGATCTGGAGATTCGCGGCGCAGGTGAACTGCTTGGCGAAGAACAAAGCGGCTCAATGGAAACCATCGGTTTCTCGCTGTATATGGAGTTGCTGGAAAACGCCGTCGATGCGCTGAAAGCCGGACGCGAGCCGTCGCTGGAAGATCTCACTAGCCAGCAAACAGAAGTCGAGCTGCGGATGCCGTCGCTATTACCAGATGATTTCATTCCTGACGTGAATACGCGTTTGTCGTTCTATAAACGTATTGCCAGCGCCAAAACGGAAAACGAACTGGAAGAGATCAAAGTTGAGCTTATCGATCGCTTCGGCCTGCTGCCGGATCCGGCGCGTACCCTGCTGGATATTGCCCGTCTGCGCCAGCAAGCGCAGAAACTGGGGATCAGGAAGCTGGAAGGTAATGAGAAAGGTGGGGTGATCGAATTTGCCGAGAAGAATCACGTTAATCCGGCATGGCTGATTGGTTTGCTGCAAAAACAGCCACAGCATTACCGCCTTGATGGTCCGACGCGCCTGAAGTTTATTCAGGATTTGAGCGAGCGGAAAACGCGTATCGAATGGGTACGCCAGTTTATGCGTGAACTGGAAGAGAACGCGATCGCTTAATAGTTAATCGGGGGCGTTTCTGCGCCCCCATCTGCAACATTTACAAATTCTTTGCACTTCCCTGCACTATCCGACACTGTCACCATCCATAATTCAGGCTTATCTGTTTATTACAATAACCTTATATTTATTATGGATTTTTGGTGATGATCAAAACGCGTTTTTCTCGCTGGCTAACGTTTTTTACGTTCGCCGCTGCCGTGGCGCTGGCGCTACCGGTAAAAGCCAACACCTGGCCGCTGCCGCCAGCAGGCAGTCGTCTGGTTGGCGAAAACAAATTTCATGTGGTGGAAAATGACGGTGGTTCTCTGGAAGCCATCGCCAAAAAATATAATGTCGGCTTTCTCGCTCTGTTACAGGCTAACCCCGGCGTTGATCCTTACGTGCCGCGCGCGGGTAGCGTGTTAACGATCCCGTTGCAAACCCTACTTCCAGATGCGCCGCGCGAAGGCATTGTGATCAATATTGCGGAACTGCGTCTCTATTACTACCCGCCGGGTAAAAATTCGGTAACCGTGTATCCCATCGGCATTGGTCAGTTGGGTGGTGACACGCTGACACCGACAATGGTGACCACCGTTTCTGACAAGCGTGCAAACCCAACCTGGACGCCAACGGCAAACATTCGCGCGCGGTATAAGGCACAGGGAATTGAGTTGCCTGCGGTAGTTCCGGCTGGACCGGATAACCCAATGGGCCATCATGCGATTCGTCTGGCGGCCTATGGCGGTGTTTATTTGCTTCACGGTACGAACGCCGATTTCGGCATTGGCATGCGGGTAAGTTCTGGCTGTATTCGTCTGCGGGATGACGATATCAAAACACTCTTTAGCCAGGTCACCCCAGGTACCAAAGTGAATATCATCAACACCCCGATTAAAGTCTCTGCCGAACCAAACGGTGCGCGTCTGGTTGAAGTACATCAACCGCTGTCAGAGAAGATTGATGACGATCCGCAGCTGCTGCCAATTACACTGAATAGCGCAATGCAATCATTTAAAGATGCAGCGCAAACTGACGCTGAAGTGATGCAGCATGTGATGGATGTCCGTTCCGGGATGCCGGTGGATGTCCGCCGTCATCAAGTGAGCCCACAAACTTTGTAAATCCTGGATAAAAAAATCCCCGCGACACGGCATGTCGCGGGGAAAAAAATCAGCAGTAGCAGGCATTAATGAGGGTTAATGCTTATTTATAAATTACTGCTGTTCCATGGAGGGTATTCGGACCGGTTACAGAAGTAATACGGAAAGATTTTGCGCCCATCTCATCCGCTTTATGCGCCAGCTGCTCTTCCAGCGATCCCAGATTTGTCCCCGCGTTAGCACTGATAGTACCGACTTTTTGTTGGCCTTCTGGCGTTGACTGAACTTCGACAGCCGCAAAGCTGGCAAATGACATTGAGCTTAAAATCGCCGCAGCGATGAGGGTTTTTACGTTTTTCATAATAGTGGCCTTATGCAGATGAATGACGTCGCAAGCAATTACTTAACGATCGATAACTAAATGATAGATGTGATCTGGATCACATACAAGATATTTTTTATAACAATCATTAATTAATTTAAAAATCTTTAAATTTCAGTTAAATAGAAAGCAATTATTTTTATGGTTTGTGGACTGGTGAACGGAGGTGATTATTTTTATAATAACCTTTCATTCACAGTCACCAGGTACAACGGCATCATGGCAACTGACTCAACACAATGTGTAAAAAAAAGCCGTGGCCGCCCAAAAGTGTTCGACAGGGATGCCGCGCTTGATAAGGCCATGAAATTGTTCTGGCAGCACGGTTATGAAGCGACTTCTCTTGCGGACCTCGTCGAAGCGACCGGAGCCAAAGCGCCCACGCTATACGCGGAATTTACCAACAAAGAGGGGTTATTCCGCGCCGTACTCGACCGCTATATCGATCGTTTTGCCGCTAAGCATGAAGCACAGCTGTTTTGTGAAGAGAAAAGCGTGGAGTCTGCGCTGGCTGACTATTTTGCTGCCATCGCCAACTGCTTTACCAGCAAAGACACCCCGGCTGGCTGCTTTATGATCAACAACTGCACCACCCTCTCCCCGGATTCCGGAGATATCGCCAATACGCTGAAATCACGCCATGCGATGCAAGAGCGCACTTTGCAGCAGTTTTTATGTCAACGACAAGCGCGCGGGGAAATCCCGACCCACTGTGATGTGACGCATCTGGCTGAATTCCTTAATTGTATTATTCAGGGGATGTCGATCAGCGCACGCGAAGGTGCATCGCTGGAAAAACTGATGCAGATTGCCCGAACGACTTTGCGTTTATGGCCCGAACTGGTGAAATAAGGCGCAAAAAAAAGCCCCTCAGCCTGAGCGAATGGGGGGCTAAATTGCAGAATACAGCCTTGTTATACTTTGTTATTCAAAATCAGTTGCCCGTTGCCATCTAACGGGATCTGCGTACCCGGATCGCGGTCCATGCGGATTTTGCCCTGCTGATCGCCAATCTTATAGGTCACATCATAACCGAGCATTTTTTCTGACTTGTCATACACCGTTTTACAACGCTGTTGCGTAGTCGTGTAAGTATCGCTTTCCTGGAGAGAGCCCTGGATCTGGTTACCGGCATAGCCACCTCCCAGCGCCCCCACAACAGTGGCGACATCTTTACCGCGACCACCGCCAAACTGATGCCCTATCACGCCGCCAGCAACAGCGCCGAGCACCGACCCGGTAATGCGATTTTCATCCTGCACCGGTCGACGATGGGTCACTGTGACGTTGCGACACTCCTGACGCGGTGTTTTAACCGTTTCCTTGATTGGGGTTGCAGAAACAACCTGAGCGTATTGCGGGCCACGTTCAAACACGTTCAGACTGGCCACTGCCGCTACGCCCAACGCAGCTGCGACACCAATCCCCATACCCGCCAACATTGATTTATTCACGGGAACACCTCCTTCTTTGCTGTTATGCCAATCATGCAAGTGAAGGAGAAAAGCAGCTATCAGACAGAAGATGAAAAGCGCGGGAATGGCTGGAAATACTTAGGGATTCGGAGGAGTCTGAAGGAATGCCTGATGCGACGCTTAACGCGTCTTATCAGGCCTACCGCTCGTACCATTTGTCCAGGGCGGATAAGGCGTTTACGCCGCATCCGCCAGTACAAGCCGATTAATGCAACTTCAAACGTGGACGGATAACGCGGTTAATACTCCCCACCAGCATCATTAATCCGGTTTTAAAGTAACCATGCAGCGCAATCTGATGCATTCTGTATAGCGAGATGTATACAAAGCGCGCAATTCGTCCTTCAATCATCATTGAGCCGCGCGTCAGGTTACCCATCAGGCTACCAACGGTGGAGAAATTCGACAACGATACCAGCGAACCGTGATCTTTATACTGATAATTTTTCAGCGGCTTACCGTTCATCTGCGCCAGAATGTTGTTCATTGCGCAGGTTGCCATCTGGTGTGCGGCCTGCGCACGCGGCGGAACAAAGCCCCCTTCCGGACGCGGGCATGACGCGCAGTCGCCAATAGCGTATATGTCTGGATCGCGAGTGGTTTGCAGCGTCGGTTCCACCACCAGCTGGTTGATACGGTTGGTTTCAAGACCACCGATATCTTTCAGGAAGTCTGGCGCTTTGATCCCGGCTGCCCACACCATCAGATCAGCCTCAATATATTCACCATCTTTAGTGTGCAGGCCGCCTTCATCAGCACTGGTGACCATGGTTTGCGTCAGCACGCGAACGCCAAGTTTCGTTAACTCATTATGGGCCGCAGCAGAAATACGTGGCGGTAATGCAGGCAAAATACGTTCGCCCGCTTCTACCAGCGTTACGTTCAGGGCTTCGTTGGTCAGGCCTTTGTAACCATAGCTGTGCAGTTGCTTGACCGCGTTGTGCAATTCTGCGGAGAGTTCTACACCCGTCGCGCCGCCGCCGACAATCGCAATGTTCACTTTACCATTCGCGCCCAGGTTGGCGGAGTATTTCAGGAACAGATTCAGCATCTCCTGATGGAAACGACGCGCCTGATGCGGGTTATCGAGGAAAATGCAGTTCTCTTTGACTCCTGGCGTATTGAAATCGTTAGAGGTGCTGCCCAACGCCATTACCAGGGTGTCATAGGCGATTTTACGTTCCGGAACCAGCAGTTCACCTTTCTCGTCGCGCAGTTCTGCAATAGTGATTGTTTTCGCTTCACGATCGATATCAATGACGGAACCCAGCTGGAACTGGAAACCATGATTGCGCGCATGGGCCAGATAGCTCAACGCATCGACGCCTTCATCAAGCGAGCCAGTCGCCACTTCGTGCAGCAGCGGTTTCCACAAGTGGCTGTGGTTACGATCGACCAGCGTAATTTTGGCTTTTTTCTTGCGTCCCAGCTTATGTCCCAGCTGTGTCGCCATTTCCAGCCCACCAGCACCGCCGCCGACAATCACAATTTTTTTCAATGGCGTAGTCAACGTGACCCCCTTAAATTTATTAACCAATTGTTAACTAATAGTTATTAACATAGCTCTTAATTAACAACAGGTTACAGCAATGAAAATGTTCTTCGTTATTGAGAATAACATGAATGGTGCATTGGTCATACCAAAATTGATGTTAATCAAGTTTTGTTGCTGAAAAGATAGGCTGATTTGCCGGATGAGATCAAAAAATACAGCTTATTGTTTATTATTTAAACGAGCCCAGGAGGGTGAGACGTATATGGAGGGCGTTTGGTTGGCCTGATAAGACGCGAACGGCGTCGCATCAGGCACATTGCCAGTGTCGGATGTGGCGTGAACGCCTTATCCGATCTACAGAATCTACAGAATCTGGAACGCATCAGGTATCAGCAAGGTTACCTGATGCGACGAGGGCATTTAACCGAGGGTTTTGAACGCTTTAATGCGCTGCAAATGCGGGGAGATATTCTTGAATTTGTGCGTCTGCTCTTCGTCCCAGACAATCTCGTAATAATGATGCAACTCTTCAGATGTCCGCTGGCTGTTAAGCGCTTCATCGTTACGCGACAAAATCACCAGACAACGATCGCGATTCTTCTCGCGGAAGTTGGTCACACACTTAGTGGCAATATCGGCATACTCTTCCGGGCGATCAATCTTGCCTTCCATGTTCTCATAAGGGAACAAATTAGGATTGAAGATCACCTGGCGGATATCGCAAAGAAAACCAATTCGCTCCGCCCAGTATCCGCCCAGACCAACGCCGCATATCAGCGGACGCTCATCGACGTTTAGTTGCAGCATTTTGTCCACTTCTTTGAGCAGATGCTGCATATCATGTTTCGGATGCCGCGTACTGTAGCTTATCAAGCGTACATCCGGGTCAATAAACTGCAATTGTAAGACTTTCTCGTGGTTACCCGGACTGTTAGAGTCAAAACCGTGTAAATAGATAATCATCGCTTCCTCACATAAGCCAGGGTTAGTGACCTGCTTTCTCTTCCTGCCAGCGTTCATGTAACTGATTCAGACGGGCGCTGATCTCTTTCCAGCGAGCCGAGTCCATCAGTTCCTGTCGCGAAAATGAACCTTTATGATACAAACGTGTAACACGTTCTGCCTTGATCGGTGACAGATTATCTAACACGCTGACGGCCCCTTTACGATTATTGCAGACCAGGATCATATCGCAACCCGCGTCCAGTGATGCCTGCCCGCGTTCGGCATAACTGCCCATAATCGCGGCTCCTTCCATCGATAAATCGTCAGAGAAAATCACGCCATCAAAACCCAGTTCCTGACGCAAAACGGTTTTCAGCCAATAGGGAGAACCGCTCGCAGGACGCGGATCGACATCACTGTAGATCACATGCGCAGGCATAATGGCGTCGAGTTTATTTTCGCGGATTAATGTGCTGAAGACCGACATATCTTTAGCGCGAATCTCCGCTTGCGGACGTGGGTCACACGGTGTTTCTTTGTGTGAGTCTGCCGTTACTGCACCGTGTCCTGGGAAGTGTTTCCCGGTAGTTTTCATTCCGGCTTCATGCATACCATCAATAAACCGGCTGGCAATTGCCAGGGCTTTTTCGGGATCGGCATGATAAGAACGCTCACCAATCGCCGCGCTGATATGCCCGACGTCCAGCACTGGCGCAAAGCTGATATCAATATCCATAGCAATCATTTCGCTGGCCATCAACCAACCTGCCTCTTGCGCCAGTTTTCCGCCTTCTTCCATTCCCAACAGCGCAGCAAATGATTGTGCCGCTGGCAAGCGGGTAAAACCTTCACGAAAACGCTGCACGCGTCCACCTTCCTGATCAACCGCCACCACCAGATGATTGCGCGAAGCTGCGCGGATCTGGCGCACCAGTTCACGTAACTGGGCAGGATCATGATAGTTACGCGTAAAGAGAATCAGCCCTCCCACCAGCGGATGCGCCAGTATTTCACGCTCTTCCGCGTCCAGTTCGTAACCTTCGACATCCAACATTACTGGACCCACACTGCTCTCCTTATTGTTTTATTAATAGCTGCCGCCAGGTGTCATCGGCCAGCCTGATAAATTGTTGATCGCCGGTTTGTCGCCAGCGGTACTCAAACCACCCTGCTTTGAGCATCAGCAGCCAGGGAAACCATCGCCTGACCTGACGCCATAATTGCGCCGGATAAATCTTCGCGCGAGTGGCATAGTCATTGACCAATTGCCGGTGCTGGTCAGTATTTTCCACCCACACCGCCGCCAGTTCCAGCGCGATATCACCATCTCCGGCATACTCCCAGTCGATGAGTTTTAACCCTGACGCGCTATGCACTAAATTTCCGGCGTGGACATCCATATGCAATGGACTTAAGCGTAAAGGCCGTGGTTCCCGCGCTTTGCGCAGACGTTTTAACCTTCGCAGCCAACCCACTGTCCGCCGCGCCGGATCGCTTTGCTGCCAGTACAGTTCCAGTAACGGCAACAGCGTTATTCGCCAGCCAAAACGCGGTTGTTGATGTAGATAATACAGCAAGCCTGCCAGTTCGTTGGTATCCGGCAAATACGTTTTTACCTCGCCGGGCAGATAGTCGACCACCATCCAGTCACGGAGATATAAATGCGGCTTCGGTGCAATGCATGCGGGTAGTTGTGATAAAGCCCGATACTGGCGCAAGAACGCGAACCGCGGCGCATCAGGATCGTGCGGCTGACGCACAACAAAACGCTGGCCCTGATGTTCAATGAGAAAACTCCCGCCACTAAGCCCACTATTAAACGTCGTGACGGGATGAAATTGCGGGAAAAAGCGCGACAGCAATTCGTCGCGCGTGATGGGATTATTGCTGCGAAACGGCACCTTTACCTGACCAGATAATTTCACCCGTCTGCACCAGCATCAGCTGCATTTGTAGGGTCGGAGCGTTAACGTTGCCAGAGGCGCTGGAGTACAGCACGTAATGAGCGCCGACATTGCGGGCAATGCCTATGGCTTTACTACGGGTACCTAAACTGTCCTGCGGCGACAAACCTAACTGTTGCTTCGCCATCGACAGCTGCTGGGCGGAAACCAGGGTAAATTTACCGTTATTAGCCAGCGCATTTCGCAGCGTTTCGGTCGCTTCTGCGGCATTCAGCGAACCGTTAGTACGGTTGTTAACGCTATCAACCAGAAGGACGCTACCCGCAGTCACCCCGTCAGCCCCAAGCATCTTACTGACCATCGGCTGCATTGCGCCATTCCAGTCATAATAGCGAATATGCGGTGCAGGCGGTGCAGTTTGATCTTCGTGCTCAATTGGGCCTGGCTGCTGCGGGATCGTCGGCACCGAGGGCACTGTGGGGACAGGCTGTTGTGGCTCGGCTGGTTGTTCCGGCGCTGGTTTCACTTCTTCTACCGGTGCAGGTTCACGTTGCCCCACACACCCGGCGAGAAACATCGCCAGCGCGGCAATCAAAGCGTAGCGACTCATTTTTATCATCAAGATTCACCCCTTACAAATATAGATAAAGTCTGACTTTGTGCGCCCCCAGAAAATTGGCGCTGCCGTATAGCGTTACCGCCGAATGTGCGGGAATGGTAACGCTGCGTGGCGTTTCCAGAGGATGCATCTCAAGTCCTCTGGCGTCATACCAGTAAAAACGATAATGAACGGTAACGGGTTCTTGCCTTTCGTTATAAAGCGTTGAGGATGCTGAAGGTTGAATATCAGACGTCGAAAGGACGGGCTTTTCTGCACTGATGCCCGCAGCCAATAAAGATGACTCCATCACCAGCGATTGCTCATCATTCACCGGAATTTCCGGATGTGAACGACAGCCCACCAGCACTAACAACGCCAGAGACACCAGCCCAAAGCATCCTTTTCTCATCGTTACAGACCTTTATGCGCCAGCATGGGTCCCAGCGGACGGCCACCCAACAAGTGCATATGGATGTGATACACCTCTTGTCCGCCATGGCGATTGGTGTTCATGATCAGACGATAGCCATCTTCGGCAATACCTTCTTGCTCAGCAATTTTTGCCGCTACGGTGATCATGCGTCCCAGCGCCTGCTCATGCTCAGCAGACACGTCGTTCACAGTCGGAATGAGGATATTTGGAATGATCAGAATATGCGTTGGCGCTTGCGGCGAAATATCGCGAAACGCCGTTACCAGATCATCCTGGTAGACGATATCGGAGGGGATCTCACGACGAATAATTTTGCTAAATATAGTTTCTTCTGCCACGACATTTTCCTTTTTCAAATAGCCATGCGTTGCGCCATGCTACGCCGCGCCATACTGCGAGTATAGAGTATGGTCGAGTTAAACCTGCTCTTTCAACCTTAACTCACGATTTCTTAAGCAAAAAATCGTTTTGCTGCCGTATATATCGCCATTATTCCCATTTCTGCCTGCGAATTCGCTGAAAAGACATTCTTTGTTTGGTTTACATGTCAAATATGAATGCGTATATTTCTCATTTGCATTTGCATGCAAAATTATTCGCACACTAAATATAACCGCTCATCATCCTCCTCCTGCATGAGCCTGACGACAACATAAACCAAGAGATTTCAAATGCTTTCAACACAATTTAACAGGGATAATCAACATCAAACCACCTCCAAACCGTCACTACTTGCCGCCTGCATAGCACTGGCACTCTTACCTTCCGCCGCTTTTGCTGCACCAGCCACTGAAGAAACGGTGATTGTTGAGGGTTCAGCCACTACTCCAGTTGATGACGAAAATGATTACAGCGTAACGTCTACCTCTGCGGGTACCAAAATGCAGATGACTCAACGTGATATTCCTCAGTCGGTCACTATTGTTAGCCAGCAGCGGATGGAAGATCAGCAGTTACAAACGCTGGGCGAAGTGATGGAAAACACGCTGGGGATCAGCAAAAGTCAGGCGGATTCCGATCGTGCTCTTTATTATTCCCGCGGATTCCAGATCGATAACTATATGGTTGATGGTATCCCCACCTATTTTGAATCGCGCTGGAATCTGGGCGACGCACTTTCTGATATGGCACTGTTTGAACGCGTAGAAGTAGTGCGTGGCGCGACAGGACTCATGACCGGTACGGGTAATCCATCTGCGGCAATTAATATGGTTCGAAAACACGCGACCAGTCGTGAATTTAAAGGCGATGTCTCGGCAGAATACGGTAGCTGGAACAAAGAACGGTATGTGGCGGATTTACAAAGTCCACTCACCGAAGATGGTAAAATCCGCGCGCGAATTGTCGGCGGCTACCAGAATAACGACTCATGGCTGGACCGCTACAACAGTGAAAAGACCTTCTTCTCCGGCATTGTTGATGCTGATTTAGGCGATCTTACGACGCTTTCAGCCGGTTACGAATATCAGCGCATTGATGTTAATAGCCCAACGTGGGGCGGTTTACCGCGCTGGAATACTGATGGCAGCAGCAACAGTTACGATCGCGCACGCAGTACCGCACCTGACTGGGCGTACAACGATAAAGAGATCAACAAGGTCTTTATGACCCTGAAGCAGCGGTTTGCTGATACCTGGCAAGCGACACTGAATGCCACCCACTCCGAAGTCGAATTTGACAGCAAAATGATGTATGTCGATGCCTATGTAAACAAAGCGGATGGTATGCTGGTTGGGCCATACAGTAATTATGGACCTGGCTTTGATTATGTCGGCGGCACCGGTTGGAACAGCGGCAAACGTAAAGTTGATGCGCTGGATTTGTTTGCTGACGGTAGTTATGAATTGTTTGGTCGTCAGCACAATCTAATGTTTGGTGGCAGTTACAGCAAACAAAACAATCGTTACTTCAGTTCATGGGCCAACATCTTCCCGGATGAAATTGGCAGTTTCTACAACTTTAATGGCAATTTCCCACAAACCGACTGGTCACCACAGAATCTGGCGCAGGACGATACCACACATATGAAATCGTTATATGCTGTCACTCGTGTCACCCTTGCCGATCCGCTGCATCTGATCCTCGGCGCACGTTATACCAACTGGCGGGTTGATACGCTGACTTACAGCATGGAGAAAAACCACACCACGCCTTATGCTGGTCTGGTGTTTGACATTAATGACAACTGGTCGACCTACGCCAGCTATACCTCTATTTTCCAGCCGCAAAATGATCGTGACAGTTCAGGCAAATATCTGGCTCCAATCACCGGTAACAACTACGAGCTGGGTCTGAAATCGGACTGGATGAATAGCCGTCTGACCACCACGTTAGCCATCTTCCGTATTGAGCAGGATAATGTCGCTCAGTCCACCGGTACACCTATCCCCGGCAGCAACGGCGAAACCGCCTATAAAGCGGTGGATGGGACAGTCAGTAAAGGTGTGGAATTTGAACTCAACGGCGCAATTACCGACAACTGGCAGCTGACGTTTGGCGCAACGCGCTATATTGCAGAAGATAACGAAGGAAACGCCGTTAATCCTAATCTGCCACGCACCACGGTTAAAATGTTCACCAGCTATCGGTTGCCTGTCATGCCAGAGTTGACGGTCGGCGGTGGTGTTAACTGGCAAAATCGCGTGTATACCGACACCGTGACACCGTATGGCACCTTCCGCGCCGAGCAAGGTAGCTACGCGCTGGTGGATCTCTTCACCCGCTACCAGGTGACGAAAAACTTCTCGTTACAGGGGAACGTCAATAACCTGTTCGACAAAACCTACGATACCAACGTGGAAGGTTCTATCGTCTACGGCGCACCGCGTAATTTCAGCATTACCGGCACGTATCAATTCTGAATAACACCTGTAAAAAAGGCAGCCATCTGGCTGCCTTAGTCTCCCCAACGTCTTACGGATTAGTGGTTACGGATGTACTCATCCATCTCGGTTTTCAGGTTATCGGATTTAGTACCGAAAATCGCCTGAACACCAGAACCAGCAACCACTACGCCCGCTGCGCCCAGTTTCTTCAGGCCAGCCTGATCCACTTTAGACACATCAGCAACGCTGACGCGCAGACGGGTAATACATGCGTCGAGGTTAGTGATGTTTTCTTTACCACCAAACGCAGCAACCAGAGCCGGTGCCATTTCGCTGGTACCTGTCGCTTTTGCATCATCAGTCGCGTCTTCACGACCCGGCGTTTTCAGATCCAGTGCTTTAATCAGCACGCGGAAGATGGTGTAGTAAACAATTGCATAACCGATACCGACGATCGGGAACAGCCACAGTTTGCTGCTGTTACCAGACAGAACGATGAAGTCGATCAGACCGTGCGAGAACGACGTACCGTCACGCATCCCCAGAAGAATACAGATTGGGAATGCCAGGCCTGCCAGAATCGCGTGGATGATGTACAGGATCGGCGCAACGAACATGAAGGAGAACTCGATCGGCTCGGTGATACCGGTCAGGAACGAGGTCAGCGCCGCGGAGATCATGATACCGCCCACTTTCGCGCGGTTTTCCGGTTTAGCAGAGTGCCAGATAGCAATTGCGGCAGCTGGCAGACCGTACATTTTGAACAGGAAGCCGCCAGACAGTTTACCCGCAGTCGGGTCACCCGCCATATAACGCGGAATGTCGCCGTGGAAAACCTGACCTGCAGCGTTGGTGTATTCACCAATCTGCATCTGGAAAGGTACGTTCCAGATGTGGTGCAGACCAAACGGTACCAGGCAACGTTCGATGAAACCGTAAATGCCAAACGCAACTACCGGGTTCTGGTAAGCAGCCCACTGAGAGAAGGTCTGGATTGCAGAACCAATAGGCGGCCAAATGAAGGACAGCACAACGCCAGTAAAGATGGCAGCCAGGCCGGAAATGATCGGCACAAAGCGTTTACCGGCAAAGAAGCCAAGATACTCAGGCAGCTTAATACGGTAGAAACGGTTAAACATGTACGCTGCGATCGCACCGGAGATAATCCCCCCGAGTACGCCAGTATCCGCCAGGTGTTTAGAGGCGATTTCTTCAGCAGGTAAATGCAGTACCAGTGGCGCAACCACGGCCATGGTTTTAACCATGATGCCATAGGCAACAACTGCGGCCAGCGCGGATACGCCATCGTTATTGGTAAAGCCGAGGGCGACACCGATCGCAAAAATCAGTGGCATGTTTGCAAAGACGGAACCGCCTGCTTCTGCCATAACATGCGATACAACGGCGGGCAGCCAGCTGAAATTCGCGGAACCGACGCCCAGCAGAATACCTGCGATAGGCAGTACGGATACCGGCAGCATCAGCGATTTACCGACCTTTTGCAGGTTAGCAAATGCATTCTTAAACATAATTGAGAGTGCTCCTGAGTATGGGTGCTTTTTTACGTTCTCACGCGTGGCAAGGGGGGAGAGCCTCGCCGTGTACAGGGCATCTAAGCGCCCTTTATTTATTACACAGAGTAAAATAATTCAGTGCCGATTTGTTTGACGGCTATCACGTTTCAACTTCAGATCATTGGAGAAGTTGCACATTTTGACAAAACATATGTCACAATATTTCAAACGTGGTTATTCACCGCCCAATTTTCGGCGGTGAACTTTACTCGTTTTAGCCATTAATTACGAGCTTTAAAAAAACTCATTCAACGGATGGATTGAAGGCGGGAAGCGTCGATGTGAAACAGACGGGCGAAGTTATCGGTGGTTACCTGCGCCAGTTCTTCAACGGCAACACCTTTCAACACAGCCATGTATTCTGCAACGTCACGAACCATCGCAGGTTGATTCTCTTTTCCTCGATGCGGAACCGGTGCAAGGTAAGGTGAGTCAGTTTCTACCAGTAACCGATCGAGGGGGACATAACGCGCGGCATCGCGCAGTTGCTCCGCATTACGGAAGGTCACAATGCCGGAAAAGGAGATGTAAAATCCGAGATCCAGTAATTTACCCGCCGTTTCTCTGTCCTCTGTAAAACAGTGTAGTACGCCACCGCAATCCGTCACTTTTTCTTCGCGCAGAATTGCCAGCGTATCGGCGCGGGCGTCACGGGTGTGGACGATAACCGGCTTGTTCAGTTCACGACCAATCTGGATATGATGGATGAAGGACTCTTGCTGCCGTACTTTAGTTTCCGGCGTGTAATAATAATCCAACCCGGTTTCACCCAGCGCAACAACGCCCTCTTCTGCCGCCAGACGGCGTAAATCTTCTACATCGTAGGGATCATTCTGGTTGAGTGGATGCACGCCACAAGAAAATACGACGTTGTCACGTTCGCCTACCAGATCCCGCATGTGTAAATAACCCGGTAATGTTGTGGCGACTGCCAGACAAAATTTCACATCGCGTGCGGCGGCTTTCGCCAGAACGTCATCCACGTCCTTATGCAAAGATTCATAATCCAGACCATCGAGATGGCAGTGTGAGTCGACTAAAAACATGATGTCTCTCTTAAAGATGAGGAACCGGTAGCACAACGCCCGGTTGCAGGTAATGCTCAATACGCAGTAAAAGATCGGTGATGAGAAGCTCGCGGTTAATACCTGTGACAGACATTAACTGTTCACGAATGTGGCAAACATCCCCCAGTATAGCCTGCAGACGCGAGGGAGAAAGATGGTTTGCCAGTTCGACGACCAGGCCCGGCACATCAACATTGGTAACCTGCGCAGCGCCATGATGGCGTTTTAGCGCATCCATCAGCAACGTTGCCAGCCAGTGTAAACGCGCCGGAGCTTGTTCATGATTAAGGGCCGCTAGCAGCGAATACCAGTCGCCCGATTGCACGCTATATGCCAGCGCCTGACACAATGTTTCACGAGCCTGCCAGATATCTCCCTGAAACAACGCCAGTGCCGCACCAGGCGAACCGGCGCTTAAGCGCAATGCGGCAAGTAATGCATCCTGTGACATTGTCACTTCGCGTGAAAGCCAGGTCACGGCGTACTGTTCCGGCGGCGGCGCAAGGTAATGTAACCGACAACGACTACGTAATGTTGCCAGTAAACGTTCAGGCTCGCGGGTAGCAAGGAAAAACCAGGTTTCTGCTGGCGGCTCTTCAAGCGTTTTCAGCAATGCGTTAGCCGCGGCGTCAGTCAGTAAGGCAGCATCGGTTACCCAGACAACTTTCGCACCACCTAAGCGTGCGTGCTCATTTAACTTTTCGGTGACTTCACGTACCGCATCAATGCCCAGCGCATTTTTCCCTTTTTCGGGAGCCAGGGTGTAATAATCGGGATGCGTGCCAGCCTGCATCAACTGACATCCACGACAGTGACCGCAACTTTTGTGGCCCTGCGGTTGTTGGCAAAGTAAATAACGGCTCAGGGCGTAGATTAAAGCATCCTCGCCCATACCCGGTAACGCCTGAATGAGTAGCGCATGGTGACCTCTTCCGGCCTGATAGCTGGCTACCAGTTTTTCGAAATCAGGTCGTAACCATGGATACCATCTCATGCGTCCAACTCCTTCACCCAATTGGTCACGGTAGTGCGGATTGCATCCATCACGGACTCCAGCGGCTGGGTGGCATCAATGGTATGAATGCTTTTATCTTGTGCTGCCAGTTCCAGATAGCGGGCGCGGGTGCGATTAAAGAAATCGAAAGACTCTTGCTCAATACGATCCAGCTCGCCGCGCGCACGCGCGCGTTTTAAGCCAACTTCCGGAGTAACATCGAGATAGAGCGTTAAGTCGGGGCGAAAATCCCCGAGAACAGCATCACGCAGTGTTGCCAGCATATGTTGGTCAATACCACGTCCGCCCCCCTGATACGCCTGAGTGGAGAGATCGTGGCGATCGCCAATCACCCAGGTGCCGTTAGTCAGCGCAGGTTTGATGACCGTTTCTACCAGTTGAACGCGCGCGGCATAAAACATCAGAACTTCGGCTTTATCGGTAATGACTTCATCGCCTACCGATTTGATATCCAGCACCAGGCTTCTTAACTTTTCGGCAAGTTGCGTACCGCCAGGTTCCCGAGTGAAAACCATGTCGCGGATACCCAGTTGCTCGAGCGTCTCAACCACCACGTTACGCGCGGTAGTTTTGCCTGCGCCTTCCAGCCCCTCAATGACGATATACTTACTGCGCATTTTTTTCCTTAAGCACTTTCAGATAATCCTGCACAGACTTGTTATGACTGGCAAGATTGGTATTAAACGTGTGACCACCTTTACCATCGGCCACAAAATAGAGATACGGCGTTTTTGCCGGATGCGCAGCAGCCTTCAGCGAATCCGCCCCCGGCGTCGCTATCGCACCTGGCGGCAAACCGGTAATGGTATAGGTGTTATACGCTGTCGGCGTTTCCAGGTCTGCACGAGAAAGTTTGCCATTATAACGCTCTCCCATCCCGTAAATCACGGTCGGGTCGGTCTGCAGGCGCATACCAATGCGTAAACGGTTGATAAATACTGAGGCAACCTGATCGCGTTCGCTGGCAACGGCGGTTTCTTTTTCGATAATTGATGCCATCGTCACCAACTGGTTTTTATCTTTATAAGGCAGACCGTCCGCACGCCCTTCCCAGGCGCTATCGACCGCTTTCACCATTTTCTTGTGCGCTCGCTTGAGTAACGCGACATCGGTGGTATTGGCGGTATACATCCAGGTGTCTGGCCAGAACCAACCTTCAATCCACTCCGGGTTTTCCAGTTCAAGTGCCTGCGCTACGGTAGCGTACTTATCATCGCTTAGCGTGTGCTTGATATACGGGGCCTCACGCAATTGCTTGAGGTAATCGCTCAAACGCATCCCTTCTACCAGTCGCAGGGGGAACTGTGCTTCTTTACCGCTTTCCAGCAATTTCAGCATCTCACGTACGGTCATCTGCGGTGTAAAGCGGTAAGTCCCGGCTTTAAAGTGAGAAAGATCCGGTTCGATACGCAGCAGCCATTGAAAAACCCGTGGGCGATTGATGATCTTATCGGCATAAAGCTGTTCACCGAGCGCCAGACGTCCGGTCCCTGGCTTCAGGGTAAATATCGTCTCTTCTTTGATAAGCAATTTGCTGTCGGCAAGATGGCGAACCTTCCAGACGCCCACCCCAGCGGCGATACCCAGTACCACCAGCAATAACAAGATAATCAATAACACTTTTTTCATGACTAATTCGGGCGCTCACAAAGTGGGGCTAAATATTCATATAACGTTGCTGACGAAAAGGAGACATCGCCACAGGCACGTACGGGCATCACTGGCATTAACGCATTACAAATAACCAACTCATCTGCCTGCAACGCCTCTTCCAGAGTGGCTTGCACTTCGACAAGCTGATAAGAGGATTGTGCCAGTAAACGGATACAGAATTGTCGCATAATGCCGTTAACACCTGCCTGCTCCAGTCGCGGCGTATAAACTACATTGCCCTTCCGCCAGAACAAATTAGCCGCACAGCATTCCGTAACCCACCCTTCGCTGTCAAGGACCAACGCCTCATCGGCATTTGTCTGCTCAAGATGAGAGCGAATCAATACTTGTTCAAGCCGATTAAGATGTTTAATACCTGCAAGATGAGGATTGCGCCCCAGCCGCACCGGGCTTAGCGCCAACATCATTCCCTCGTTACGCAAACGATCGTAATGTGCAGGATAAGCCGTAACGGAGAGAATCCGCGTTGCCGGTCCGCTGTTCAATGTGCTGTACCCTCGCCCGCCACTACCGCGACTGATCACGACCTTCAGCACACCATTCTGCTGTTCTGCTGCCAGCGTTTTCATCTCTTGTTCAAGCTGAGGCCAGAAGTCACAGGAAATCATCAACCGCTGACAAGCATCCTGTAGTCGCTGGATATGTGCCGCTAACAAACTGACTTTACCGTCGATAACTCTGGCGGTGGTAAAACAACCATCACCAAACTGCGTTGCTCGATCGCTTACTGCCAGCGATTCCTGCTTATGACCGTTAATTAAGAACATACCGGCTCCTTATCAGAGAATTGTTAGTGTGGCAGCATGTTCACTACAGAACAAGTCGGAATAAAAGCTAAGAAAAAAGGCCCGCAAGCGGACCTTTTATAAGGGTGGGAAATGACAACTTAGATCTTTTTAAAGATCAAAGAACCATTAGTGCCACCGAAGCCGAAAGAGTTACACAGAGTGTATTCCATTCCGCTAACCTGACGCGCTTCGTGCGGTACGAAATCCAGATCGCAACCTTCATCCGGGTTATCCAGGTTGATGGTTGGCGGAACAGCCTGATCGCGCAGCGCCAGGATGGAGTAGATAGACTCTACTGCACCCGCCGCACCTAACAGGTGACCGGTCATAGATTTCGTGGAGCTCACCAACACACGGCTGGCAGCTTCACCGAAGATGCTTTTAACAGCCTGCGCTTCAGCTTTATCGCCAGCCGGTGTAGAAGTACCGTGCGCGTTAACGTAGCCAATCTGACTCGCTTCAATGCCTGCATCACGCAGAGCATTTGCCATTGCCAGAGCTGCGCCTGCGCCGTTTTCTGGCGGTGACGTCATATGGTAAGCATCGCTGCTCATACCAAAGCCAACGAGTTCAGCGTAAATTTTCGCCCCGCGTTTTTTCGCGTGTTCGTACTCTTCCAGTACCAGCATACCGGCACCATCGCCCAGTACGAAACCATCGCGCTCTTTATCCCACGGGCGGCTCGCCGCTTGCGGGTTATCATTGCGGGTAGATAATGCACGTGCCGCGCCAAAACCACCAACGCCCAGCGGCGTACTGGCTTTCTCTGCGCCACCTGCAACCATCACGTCAGCATCGCCATACGCGATAATACGCGCAGCATGACCGATGTTGTGCACGCCAGAAGTACAGGCGGTCGCGATAGAGATGCTTGGGCCACGCAGGCCATACATGATAGTCAGATGACCTGCCACCATGTTCACAATCGTTGACGGAACGAAGAATGGGCTGATCTTACGTGGGCCACCATTCATCAGAGATGTGTGGTTTTCTTCAATCAGTCCGAGGCCGCCAATCCCGGAGCCAATTGCGGCACCAATACGGGTTGCGTTCTCTTCCGTTATTTCAAGGCCAGAATCCTGCATGGCCTGAACGCCAGCGACAATTCCATATTGAATGAAGGCATCCATCTTGCGCTGTTCTTTGCGCGAGATAATGTCCTCACAGTTAAAATCCTTTACTAAGCCAGCAAATTTCGTTGCATAGGCGCTAGTATCGAAATGGTCGATTAGGCTGATGCCACTCTGACCGGCAAGCAGAGCTTTCCAGGTAGACTCTACGGTATTGCCGACAGGAGACAACATGCCCAGTCCGGTCACAACTACACGACGCTTAGACACGTTTGTCCTCCAGGGAGGGAAAAAATGATTCTAGTGGGACAAAAAGATAAAACTCAGGCGGTCGAACGACCGCCTGGAGATGTTCACTTACGCCTGGTGGCCGTTGATGTAATCAATGGCAGCCTGAACGGTGGTGATTTTCTCAGCTTCTTCGTCCGGAATCTCAGTATCAAACTCTTCTTCCAGAGCCATTACCAGCTCAACGGTGTCAAGAGAATCCGCGCCCAGGTCTTCAACGAAAGAAGCATTGTTGGTAACTTCTTCCTGCTTAACGCCCAGCTGTTCGCCGATAATTTTCTTAACGCGTTCTTCGATAGTGCTCATACTCTTAAATTTCCTATCAAAACTCGCTTTCGCGATGGTTTTCGTAGTGTATAAAATGTTGAAAAATTTGCAACTAAATCCCGGCAGGTCTTACCACGATTTTACGTTATTTTGAGGCCTTACCCCCCAATAACGCAAATCATTTTGCACTAATTATTACTCATAACCACGCAGACTGCGCGCAACATGAGCATTTTGTGCAAATCGCGGTCAGACCATGTACATCCCGCCGTTCACATGCAAAGTTTCACCCGTGATGTAAGCTGCTTCGTCGGATGCCAGGAATGCAACCGCGTTGGCGATTTCCTGTGCACCGCCGAGGCGACCCGCAGGAACCTGCGCCAGGATACCCGCACGCTGGTCATCGCTCAGCGCACGTGTCATGTCCGTTTCAATAAAGCCCGGAGCAACAACGTTTACAGTAATACCGCGTGACGCAACTTCGCGCGCCAGTGATTTACTGAAGCCGATCAAGCCCGCTTTCGCCGCAGCGTAGTTGGCCTGACCGCCATTTCCCATGGTACCAACCACAGAACCGATAGTGATAATGCGACCATGACGCTTTTTCATCATAGCGCGCATTACCGCTTTTGACAGACGGAAAACAGATGAAAGGTTGGTTTCGATAATATCGTTCCACTCTTCATCTTTCATTCGCATTAACAGGTTATCACGAGTGATACCGGCATTATTGACCAGGATATCCACTTCACCAAATTCTGCGCGAATTTTTTCCAGAACAGATTCGATAGATGCCGGGTCGGTCACATTCAACATCAGACCTTTGCCGTTGGCACCTAAATAATCACTGATCGCCTGAGCGCCATTTTCACTGGTCGCAGTGCCGATAACTTTCGCGCCACGGGCTGCGAGCGTTTCAGCAATTGCGCGGCCAATTCCGCGGCTTGCACCGGTTACCAGTGCGATTTTTCCTTCAAAATTCATGATTTTCCTCTTTTAAAGCTCGAGCGCCGCTGCCATCGCTGAAGGTTCGTTCAGCGCCGAGGCGGTCAGGGTGTCGACAATGCGTTTCGTCAGGCCAGTAAGCACTTTGCCCGGGCCGACTTCATAGAGATGTTCTACGCCTTGCGCTGCCATGTATTCAACAGACTTCGTCCACTGAACCGGGTTGTACAACTGACGTACCAGTGCGTCACGGATGGCATCACCATTGGTTTCGCATTTCACATCAACGTTATTCACAACAGGAACTGTTGGTGCGTTAAAGGTGATTTTCGCTAATTCTACTGCCAGTTTGTCGGCTGCCGGTTTCATCAACGCACAGTGAGACGGTACGCTCACTGGCAACGGCAGCGCGCGTTTTGCGCCTGCAGCTTTACAGGCAGCGCCAGCACGCTCAACGGCTTCTTTATGTCCCGCAATTACCACCTGGCCTGGAGAGTTGAAGTTTACCGGAGAAACCACCTGACCTTCTGCAGCTTCTTCACACGCTTTCGCAATAGACGCATCATCCAGACCGATGATTGCCGCCATAGCGCCCGTTCCTTCCGGTACGGCTTCTTGCATGAACTTGCCGCGCATCTCAACCAGACGCACCGCATCAGCGAAATCAATCACACCAGCGCAAACCAGCGCAGAGTATTCCCCGAGGCTGTGACCGGCCATCATCGCTGGTGCTTTACCGCCCTGCTGCTGCCATACGCGGTACAGCGCAACTGATGCAGTCAACAGCGCTGGCTGAGTTTGCCAGGTTTTATTAAGTTCTTCGGCTGGCCCCTGCTGAGTCAGCGCCCACAGGTCATAACCCAGCGCCGCAGAAGCTTCAGCAAACGTTTCTTCGACAATGGGATAGCTCGCCGCCATATCAGCCAGCATTCCAACGGTTTGAGAACCCTGTCCAGGGAACACAAATGCAAATTGCGTCATGTTTTAATCCTTATCCTAGAAACGAACCAGCGCGGAGCCCCAGGTGAATCCACCGCCAAAGGCTTCAAGCAGAACCAACTGCCCCGGCTTAATGCGCCCGTCACGTACAGCTTCATCCAGCGCGCACGGGACAGAGGCCGCAGAGGTATTACCGTGGCGATCCAGCGTCACCACGACATTGTCCATCGACATGCCGAGTTTTTTCGCCGTTGCACTGATAATACGCAGGTTAGCCTGATGCGGCACCAGCCAGTCCAGTTGAGAACGGTCAAGATTATTCGCCGCCAGCGTCTCATCAACGATGTGCGCCAGTTCCGTTACCGCAACCTTGAAGACTTCGTTGCCCGCCATCGTCAGATGAATTGAATTCTCTGGATTCACACGGTCAGCATTAGGCAGCGTCAGCAATTCACCATAGCTACCATCGGCGTGCAGATGGGTAGAGATGATTCCCGGCTCTTCAGAGGCAGCCAACACCGCAGCGCCCGCGCCATCGCCAAAAATAATAATAGTCCCGCGATCTGTTGGATCACAGGTGCGCGCCAGTACATCGGAACCGACGACCAGAGCATACTTCACCGCCCCAGATTTCACGTATTGATCGGCTACGCTTAACGCGTAGGTGAAACCTGCGCAGGCTGCTGCAACGTCAAATGCCGGGCAACCTTTAATACCCAACATGCTTTGAATCTGACATGCTGCGCTCGGGAAAGCGTGCGTAGCAGAAGTCGTTGCCACAACGATCAGGCCAATCTGGTCTTTATCAATGCACGCCATCTCAATTGCGCGTGTCGCCGCTTCAAAGCCCATGGTTGAAACGGTTTCGTTTGGTGCAGCAATGTGGCGTTCGCGGATGCCGGTACGAGTGACAATCCACTCGTCAGAGGTATCCACCATTTTTTCCAAATCGGCGTTTGTCCGCACTTGTTCGGGCAGATAGCTGCCAGTACCAATAATCTTCGTATACATGTACGCTCAGTCACTTTTCGGTTATATACCGTCACTTGCAAACTGCGAGTTCGCTGGCAGCGTCCTGCTACCGCAGAGTTCCGCTTTTGCCACCGTCCAGCAGCTCAAAACCAGCTGGGTATACAGATTCCAGGCGAGCGGCAATTCGCTGAGGAACTTGTCGCTGCACCGCCTGCACTGCCTGTTCAATCGCGACCGCAAAAGCTCGCTGATTGGCCGCACCATGACTTTTTATCACCGTGCCGCGCAATCCTAACAGACAGGCGCCGTTATACTGGTCGGGGTTGAGGTGACTGAATCGCCTCGTCAGGCTCTTTTGTAGCCAACGCTTTAATAACAGTAGCCACCACGACCGTTTTTTCCCTTCACCCTGAGATTTCAGCAGAGAAAGGAACATCCTGACAACACCTTCCATCGTCTTTAATGTGACATTTCCTGTAAAGCCGTCACAAACCAGCACATCTGTCTTGCCAGTTAACAACTCATTGGCTTCAAGATAGCCGATATAATTGATAGAAGGGATTGTTTTAAGCACTGCTGAGGCATCCCGAATACTGTCGAGACCCTTTACTTCTTCTTCACCAATATTGAGCAACGCCACGCGAGGATTGGGAATTTCCACCACCTCTTCAGCCAGAACTGAGCCCATAATGGCAAATTGCACCAACATTGTACTGTCACAATCGACGTTGGCCCCTAAATCGAGGACCACCGTTTTGCCCTTTTGCTGATGCGGTAATACCGTCACCAGCGCCGGACGCTCAATCCCCTCCAGGGGCTTGAGTAGTAATTTTGCCAGCCCCATCAGCGCCCCGGTATTACCAGCACTGACACAGGCTTGCGCTCGACCTTCTTTCACCAGCTCAAGGGCCACGCGCATTGAACTACCACGACTGGCGCGGATAGCTTGCGAAGGCCGGGCATCACTGGCGATAACTGACTGCGCAGGAATAATCTGCAGACGCGAACGTTGTTCAAAGTCAGCTTTAGCAAGTAATGGCGTGATGGCGTCGGGATTGCCGACTAAAAGAAGAGTGAGTTGCGAATTAGAATTCAGTGCCTGCAATGCTGCAGGCACTGTCACGGAAGGGCCAAAATCCCCTCCCATGACATCTAACGCCAGGGTTAGACGTGTCAAGGTATCGTCGCCGCCCGGTTTGGTCTTTCCCCAGTTGCCTGGGGAAAATCCTCACTAAGCTTCATCACGCAGACGCGTGATTACTTAGCGATGACCTTGCGGCCGCGGTAGTAACCGTCGGCAGTGATGTGGTGACGCAGGTGTTTTTCACCAGAAGTTTTGTCTACAGACAGGCTGGTGACTGCGGTCAGCGCGTCATGGGAACGACGCATGCCACGTTTGGAACGGGTTGGTTTATTCTGTTGTACGGCCATGGACCTTACTCCTCAATTACGGTTTATCCCCGATCCAACGGGGAGCACCAATTACTTACGCTTTAAGCTGGCTAATACGGCAAATGGGTTTGGCTTTTGCGCTTCTTCAGGCAGTTCACCAAAGACCATGTCCGCTTCGGACACTTCACAGTGTTCAGAATCATGCACCGGAACTACCGGCAAGGCGAGGATGATTTCATCTTCAACCATTGCAAGCAGATCGATTTCACCGAATTCGTTAACCTCAATCGGTTCATACGCTTCCGGCAGTGCTTCAGCCTGTTCGTCTGAACGCACAGGACTAAAACAATACGTTGTGTAGACCTGATGAGTAAACGGCTTCCCGCAACGCTGACACTCGAGCGTTACCGTCACCTTCGCATCGCCGTTTAACACTGCGAGACGTTGGTTATCGATAGCGAACGACATGGAGCATTCCACATCACTGTCCACACTGACTACGGATTCGGCGACGCGCTCAACCTGATCAGGGGTATAGATACCCTGGTAATCAAGGCGTTTTTGAGCCGTACGAACCGGATCGAGAGTCAGGGGTAATTTTACCTTTTGCATAGGGCGCGCATATTAACTTTGTAACGTCATAGAGTCAAAGAAAAAGGCAGCCTGTGGTTGCCTTTTGCCAATAATTCGCACACATTGCGGGTTACTGCTTTATTTTCGTTCAGTGCTGATAACGAACATCAACCTGCAAAACGAAGCGCATAGTTTAAAATGGCTATCATCAATACGCTATATCTGATGGAAAAAAATATGCCTAAACTTATTTTAGCCTCCACCTCGCCCTGGCGTCGCGCTCTTCTGGAAAAACTGCAAATCTCTTTTGAATGTGCAGCACCCGAGGTCGACGAAACCCCACGCAGCGACGAATCACCGCGACAGTTGGTGCTTCGGCTGGCACAAGAAAAAGCGCAATCTCTGGCGTCACGTTATCCGGATCATTTAATTATTGGTTCAGACCAGGTATGTGTTCTTGATGGCGAAATCACCGGTAAACCGTTAACGGAAGAAAATGCCCGTCTGCAATTACGCAAAGCCAGCGGCAATATCGTCACCTTCTATACTGGACTGGCGTTGTTTAATTCGGCGAATGGGCATCTGCAAACAGAAGTGGAGCCTTTTGACGTCCATTTCCGTCACCTGAGCGAGGCGGAGATTGATAATTACGTGCGTAAGGAGCATCCCCTGCACTGCGCGGGTAGCTTTAAGAGTGAAGGATTTGGCATTACGCTGTTTGAGCGTTTAGAAGGGCGTGACCCTAACACGCTGGTTGGTTTACCGCTAATCGCGCTGTGTCAGATGTTACGTCGGGAAGGGAAAAACCCGCTAATGGGATAGTTTTTTGCGCCGGATGCGGTTACGTCGCATCCGGCAATCGGTGCTGGCGGCCTGATGCGGCGTAAACGCCTTATCAGGCCAACCGCCCATTATCAGGCTTATATGCACGTATTAGCGCGCGTTACGCAGTTTCTGCAAACAACGCTTCAACCCCTCATCCATCGGCGCTTCGATACGCATCACCTCACCGGTTCCCGGATGGGTAAACTTCAACGCTGCGGCGTGCAGGAACAGACGATTTAATCCCGTGCCTGCTTCAGTGAGCTGTCTATCAAATTCACGGTCACCGTAGCGATCGTCAAAGGCAATCGGATGACCCGCATACTGTGTATGCACACGGATCTGATGAGTACGCCCTGTTACCGGGCTACAACGCACCAGGGTGGCAAAAGCATAGCGTTCTTCCACTTTAAAGCGTGTTTCCGACGGTTTGCCTTCCTGACTCACACGCACGATACGTTCGCCGCTTTGCAGAATATTTTTCAGCAACGGCGCTTGTACGCTCTTCACATGCGACTGCCACTGACCGCGCACCAGCGCCAGGTAATCTTTTTGCATCCCTTTTTCACGTAATTGCTCATGCAGAGAACGCAACGCCGATCGTTTTTTCGCTACCAGCAACACACCGGAAGTGTCCCGGTCGAGACGATGTACCAGTTCAAGGAACCGCGCTTCCGGGCGCAACGCCCGTAAACCTTCGATAACGCCGAAGCTTAAACCACTGCCGCCATGTACTGCCGTACCGGAAGGTTTATTCAGCACCAGGATATGCTCATCTTCATATAAGATGACGTCCGCCAGCGCCGCCACCTTTTGCAGATGTGGCGAAACCGCCTCCTCTTCACGTTCAGCAACGCGAACCGGTGGAATACGCACCTCATCACCTGCTTCGAGTTTATATTCAGGCTTAATACGTTTTTTGTTCACCCGCACTTCGCCTTTACGCAAAATACGGTAAATCATACTTTTAGGTACGCCTTTCAATTGGGTACGCAAAAAGTTGTCGATACGTTGCCCCGCTTCGTCCGCGGTGATAGCAACAATTTTTACGGATGGAGTCTCTGTTTTCATGGTGGGCGATTCTAATTAGCCAACAGGATTCGCGCCACTCATTTTTCTATGCTTATATTTAGTTTTGCACCTTATTACTTCACTACGTCATCACTTTATTGATGGTTATTAAACCAATCACCATTAAGAAGTGAAAAAACTGTGAGTAAGCGGGTGATAAATGGTAAAAGTCATCTTGCTATAACAAGGCTTGCAGTGGAATAATGAGAACGTTTCCGTGTCCATCCTTGTTAAAACAAGAAATTTTACGGAATAACCCATTTTGCCCGACCGATCATCCACGCAGCAATGGCGTAAGACGTATTGATCTTTCAGGCAGTTAGCGGGCTGCGGGTTGCAGTCCTTACCGGTAGATGGAAATATTTCTGGAGAGTAATACCCAGTCTGTTTCTTTGATAATTGCGCTGTTTTTCCGCATGAAAAACGGGCAACCGACACTCTGCGCCTCTTTGAGCTGACGATAACCGTGAGGTTGGCGACGCGACTAGACACGAGGCCATCGGTTCACACCCGGAAAGGCGTTACTTTGCCCGCAGCTTAGTCGTCAATGTAAGAATAATGAGTAAGTTACGATGAAAAGAATGTTAATCAACGCAACTCAGCAGGAAGAGTTGCGCGTTGCCCTTGTAGATGGGCAGCGTCTGTATGACCTGGATATCGAAAGTCCAGGGCACGAACAGAAAAAGGCAAACATCTACAAAGGTAAAATCACCCGCATTGAACCGAGTCTGGAAGCTGCTTTTGTTGATTACGGCGCTGAACGTCACGGTTTCCTCCCACTTAAAGAAATTGCCCGCGAATATTTCCCTGCTAACTACAGTGCTCATGGCCGTCCCAACATTAAAGATGTGTTGCGTGAAGGTCAGGAAGTTATTGTTCAGATTGATAAAGAAGAGCGCGGTAACAAAGGCGCAGCACTGACCACCTTTATCAGCCTGGCAGGTAGCTATCTGGTTCTGATGCCGAACAACCCGCGCGCGGGTGGTATTTCTCGCCGTATCGAAGGCGACGACCGTACCGAATTAAAAGAAGCACTGGCAAGCCTTGAACTGCCGGAAGGCATGGGGCTTATCGTGCGCACCGCTGGCGTCGGCAAATCTGCTGAGGCGCTGCAATGGGATTTAAGCTTCCGTCTGAAACACTGGGAAGCTATTAAAAAAGCCGCTGAAAGCCGCCCTGCCCCGTTCCTGATCCATCAGGAGAGCAACGTAATCGTTCGCGCATTCCGCGATTACTTACGTCAGGACATCGGCGAAATCCTTATCGATAACCCGAAAGTGCTCGAACTGGCGCGTCAGCATATCGCTGCATTAGGTCGCCCGGATTTCAGCAGCAAAATCAAGCTGTACACTGGTGAAATTCCACTGTTCAGCCACTACCAGATCGAGTCGCAGATCGAGTCCGCCTTCCAGCGTGAAGTCCGTCTGCCGTCTGGTGGTTCTATTGTTATCGACAGCACTGAAGCGTTAACTGCCATCGATATCAACTCCGCACGCGCAACCCGCGGCGGCGATATCGAAGAAACCGCGTTTAACACCAACCTCGAAGCTGCCGATGAGATTGCTCGTCAGCTGCGCCTGCGTGACCTCGGCGGCCTGATTGTTATCGACTTCATTGACATGACGCCAGTCCGCCACCAGCGTGCGGTAGAAAACCGTCTGCGTGAAGCGGTGCGTCAGGACCGTGCGCGTATTCAAATCAGCCATATTTCTCGCTTTGGCCTGCTGGAAATGTCCCGTCAGCGCCTGAGCCCATCATTGGGTGAATCCAGCCATCACGTCTGCCCGCGCTGCTCCGGTACCGGCACCGTGCGTGACAACGAATCCCTGTCGCTCTCTATTCTGCGTCTGATTGAAGAAGAAGCGCTGAAAGAGAACACTCAGGAAGTGCATGCCATTGTTCCTGTACCAATCGCTTCTTACCTGCTGAACGAAAAACGCTCTGCGGTAAATGCCATTGAAACTCGTCAGGACGGCGTGCGCTGTGTGATTGTGCCAAACGATCAGATGGAAACCCCGCACTACCATGTGCTGCGCGTACGCAAAGGGGAAGAAACCCCAACCTTAAGCTACATGCTGCCGAAGCTGCATGAAGAAGCGATGGCGCTGCCGTCTGAAGAAGAGTTCGCTGAACGTAAGCGTCCGGAACAACCTGCGCTGGCAACGTTTGCCATGCCGGATGTGCCGCCAGCGCCAACGCCAGCTGAACCTGCCGCGCCTGTCGCAGCCCCAGCACCTAAAGCTGCATCAACAACACCAGCAGCTCCTGCACAACCAGGGCTGTTAAGCCGCTTCTTCGGCGCACTGAAAGCGCTGTTCAGCGGTGGTGAAGAAACCAAACCGACCGAGCAACCGGCACCGAAAACTGAAACGAAACCGGAACGTCAACAGGACCGCCGTAAGCCACGTCAGAACAACCGTCGTGACCGAAATGAACGCCGCGACACACGTAGCGAACGTAATGAAGGCAGCGATAATCGCGAAGAAAACCGCCGTAATCGTCGCCAGGCACAGCAGCAGACTGCCGAGACGCGTGAGAGCCGTCAGCAGGCTGAGGTAACGGAAAAAGCGCGTACCACCGACGAGCAGCAAGCACCGCGTCGTGAACGTAGCCGCCGCCGTAATGATGATAAACGTCAAGCGCAACAAGAAGCGAAAGCGCTGAATGTTGAAGAGCAATCTGTTCAGGAAACCGAACAGGAAGAACGTGTACGTCCGGTTCAGCCGCGTCGTAAACAGCGCCAGCTGAATCAGAAAGTGCGTTACGAGCAAAGCGTAGCCGAAGAAACGGTAGCCGCACCAGTGGTTGAAGAAACTGCCGCTGCCGAAACCATCGTTCAGGAAGTGCCTGCTCCGCGTACAGAACTGGCGAAAGTCCCGCTGCCAGTCGTAGCGCAAACTGCGCCGGAACAGCAGGAAGAGAACAATGCTGATAACCGTGATAACGGTGGCATGCCGCGTCGCTCTCGCCGCTCGCCTCGTCACCTGCGCGTAAGTGGTCAGCGTCGTCGTCGCTATCGTGACGAGCGTTACCCGACCCAGTCGCCAATGCCGTTAACCGTAGCGTGCGCGTCTCCGGAACTGGCCTCTGGCAAAGTCTGGATCCGCTATCCGATTGTACGTCCGCAAGATGTACAGGTTGAAGAGCAGCGCGAACAGGAAGAAGTACAAGTGCAACCGATGGTGACTGAGGTCCCTGTCGCCGCCGCTGTCGAACCGGTTGTTAGCGCACCGATTGTTGAAGAAGTGGCTGAAGTCGTAGAAGCCCCCGTTCAGGTTACCGAACCGCAACCGGAAGTGGTTGAAACGACGCATCCTGAAGTGATTGCCGCCGCGGCAACTGAACAGCCGCAGGTGATTACCGAGTCTGATGTTGCCGTAGCCCAGGAAGTTGCAGAACACGCAGAACCGGTGGTTGAACCGCAGGAAGAGACGGCTGATATTGAAGAAGTTGCCGAAACTGCTGAGGTTGTGGTTGCTGAGCCTGAAGTTGTTGCTCAACCTGCCGCGCCAGTCGTCGCTGAAGTCGCAGCAGAAGTTGAAACGGTAGCTGCGGTTGAACCTGAGGTCACCGTTGAGCATAACCACGCTACCGCGCCAATGACGCGCGCTCCGGCACCGGAATATGTTCCGGAGGCACCGCGTCACAGTGACTGGCAGCGCCCTGCTTTTACCTTCGAAGGTAAAGGTGCCGCAGGTGGTCATACGGCAACGCATCATGCATCTGCCGCTCCTGCGCGTCCGCAACCTGTTGAGTAATAATTAGCTCAAGTAATCAAGCCCTGGTAACTGCCAGGGCTTTTTTATTTCATCTTTAAATCAACATATTAAAATTCATCGAATGGCATCCTTGCTAACCAACAATACAAAATAGGCAAAAAAATGCCCGCCCCGGCGATCCCAGAGCGGGCAGACAAAACATACCCAGTTTCATGATATGTTTTAAAGCGAGCTTATTTGTTGAGCTGGAACAGCGACAATCCCTGCATATCGGTAAATGCTTTATACGATGCCTGCAATGCCGTTTGCTGCATGATGTAAGATGAAATAGTTGCATTCCAGTCCACATCAACCAGATCGCTCATCTGCTGCGTTTGCCCTAAAGCGCGATCGCTACCTAATGAATCCAGCGACTCCAGTTCGTTCAGCTGCGTGCCTAATTCCGCGCGAACGGTCAGCACATTGTTCAGCGAGTTTTTCAGTCCGCGGTTGGTTTTATCCAGTGCCGCAGCGGCGGTTTCTTTATCCGCTTCGCTTTCCGCGACCGGCGTTTTCAGGGCTGCGATGGCGCTATCCAGCATGGCAAAAAGATTGGTTTCAGAAGCGCTACCGTCTGGTTCCGCTACCGCGTTGCTGGTAATACTGTCGAAAATTTTGTCACCCGTGTGCCCTATCACCATCGAACGCGAAGCATCGACCTGTTGTTTAATACTTTCTGCTCCGCCAACATATTCGCCGTCTGCCTCACTAAACGGCGCAGTTTCTGTTTTATAACCGGCAAAAATGTAGCGCCCGTTACCATCCGTAGTGTTCGCCAGATTCAGCAACTGGTCACGAATACCCTGGATATCGGTTGCCAACGACGCCCGGTCATCATCACTCAAGGTGCCATTGCTGGCGTAGACAATTTTTTCCTGAGCATTCTGGATAGCAGTGGTGACTTGGCTAAGCACACTCTCTTCCAGTGACACTTTTTGAGTGGCGAAAGTACGCGCCAGCGTGTACTGACTGTTTTGCGCCTGTGCCTGGGAGAGAACAACAGCTTGTGATGCAGCAATGGGATCATCTGAAGGGTTAACGACTCGCTTACCCGTCGACATCTGTTCGCCGTACTTCATCCATTCGGCCTGAGAATTGGTGATGCCACGCATGTTTTGCTGGTACATCATCTGGGTACTGAAACGCATTTTATCTCCCCTTAGCGAATGTTAATCAGCGCATCAAAAATCGCGTTTGCCGTCTGCAGAACCTGCGCATTCGCGAGGTAATACTGCTGAAAACGTTGCAGATTTCCGTACTCCTCGTCGAGATTGACACCAGAAATCGACTGCTGCTGATTGGAAAGCTGCGTCACCACATTACCTTGCGTGGTGCTACTGGTTTTCAACGTTGCGGTTTTATTACCGATATCACTCACTAACGAGGCATAAGCGTCGTTAAAGGATTTCGCACCGCCCACCGTTTTACTGTTACTTTGCAGATCCAGCAGGGCCTGACCGTTGCGGTTGTCGCTATCACCCGCATCTTCTGCGCTCGCCATGGCGATTTTCGCTTCGTCGGTGATTAATACATCCATGTTGACGATGGCGTCACTTACCGGTTTCAGTGTGAAGCTGTCATTAACGGCAGGCGTTCCTGTAAACGTCAACTCCAGACCATCAAATGCCACTTTACCGTTAGCATCCGGCGTCACCGTAAAAGTGGTATTGCTGGCAAGGCGGGTGACCTGCCACTGATTATTATCGAACGAGATTTTGTAATCTGTCGCCAGTACCGCGGAGGCATCGGTTACCGTGGCACCGATCGCAACGCTACCATTGTTGTTAGTATTTTGCAGAACCGCGGGCTTACCGATAGCAAAGAAATCCTCCCCTTCTTTACCATTGGCATCATACCCCTTGTTATGTTGGGCATTGAAAGCCTCGGCAAATGCCAGCGCCAGTTGTCCGAGCGTATTACGCGTCTGGTCGAGATCCTGAGAACGAAATGTCAGAATACCGCCCAGTGACCCGGTATTCAGCAATTTCTCCGGGATCTCAAGATTGCCCGCAGTCCCATCAACATAAGCGACAGTCGTACGAGAAGGGTCGGCGCTGGAAGGAATTGCCGCAAGTTGCCGCGCCGTACTTCCCTGAACCAGTGAGTAGCCATTGGCCATCGTGATGTTATAAGTGCCACCATCCTGAACGCTGACTTCTACGCCAACAATCTGGTTTAATTCGCTCACCAGTTGATCGCGTTGATCCAGCAGATTGTTAGGTGACGCCCCTGCCCCCACGCCTGTCAGGCGGGAGATCTGATCGTTCAGGCTGGCGATTTGTTTAGCGTAATTGTTGATCTGATCAACGCTGGCACCTATCGCGATATTGACCTGTTTGTCCTGGTCGCGCAGATATTGATCGGTGGTTTTAAACTGATTCACCAACCCTTCTGATTTCCCAATCAGCGCCTGGCGCGCTGCCGGATCTTCCGCGTTACTCACCAGCGTTTGCAGGCTGGTGAAGAAATCCTGCATCTGTGTTGCCAGCGAAGAGGTACTGGTGGAGAGCATATTGTCGATTTTCGACATCTGCTCATAGCGGGCAGTCAGGCCGCTACTTTGCGTCTGAGCCGCACGTAACTGGTTGGTAATAAAAGCATCATACTCACGCTGCACACCGGAAACGTAGACACCATTGCCAACCCAGCCACCCGCGCCCAACGTGCTGTTGGCCTGCGCCATAATAGTGGTTTGGCGGGTATATCCGGCAACGTTATAGCTGGAGATATTATTACTTGCCGTATTTAACGCCGCCTGGGCCGCGTTCAGTCCGCTCATGGCGTTATTGATCAAGCTGGACATGGAGGTTCCTTATAAGCCTTCAATTACAGAGTATTATCGGCAGCGACCCGCCGGACTTGAGTTATTCAGAACAGATTATCAATGTTCATGCTGTAGGTTTTGCTCACCTTGTCGCTTATCGATTTCATCTGCTGAATCATGCTGGTGAGTTTGCGGGCATAGTGAGGATCGGTGGCATAGCCCGCGTCCTGTAGGGCCTGCGCCCCCTGCTCCGCACTCGCGGCGGTCGTCACGGCAGCGTAGCGCGGGTTACGTGTTAATAGCCCAACGTAATCCGACAATGCTTCCAGATACGAGCTGTAGACCCGAAACTTCGCTTTTACTTTCTTCGCTTCGCCATTTTCATATTCAGTCGTGGTGATTTCAGTGACTGGCCCTTTCCAGTTGCCAGAGGCTTTGACGCCAAACAGGTTATAGCTCGGCTCGCCGTTTTCACGGCGGATTTGCCGTTGTCCCCAGCCAGATTCCAGCGCCGCCTGAGCGAGGATCAAATGATGTGGCACACCGCTTTGCTGGCTTGCCAGTTGGGCGGGCAACGAGAGTTGCGCGAGGAATGCTTTACTGTCACCCGGCAGCGAATCATCGTAGTTACGTGGTACGGCCTTTTGCACCAGCTGCGAAAGCGTCTGATTTTGATAACGCACCACGGTTTCGAGCGGGAATTTCATCGGTGCTGCTGGCGTGGACTCATCTGGCAATGGTTGTTCTGGCGTCATCTGTTTAACCATCATCTCTGCCAGCCCCAGACCTTTGCCCGCCGTCATCTGTTGGGCAATCTGCTGGTCATACATACTGGTATACAGGCGAGTGTGCTCGCTGCTGAACAGGCCATCTTTTGGTAAAGCGTCGCGCATGCTTTTCAACATCATCTGCACGAACATCCCTTCCACCTGGCGGGCCACCGGACGGATATTTGCCGCCGGATCTTCGCCCGCTTTCGTCTTAAGTTCGTTGAGCGATTGTGCATCCCAGGCCGCACTTGCCAGTAGTTTGCTGTCGCTGATCATCAGATGATTTCCAGTTTTGCCCGCAGACATCCCGCACTTTGCATTGATTGCAGTATGGACATCAGATCCATCGGCGTAGCGCCCAGCGCATTGAGCGCACGCACCACGTTATTGAGGCTGGCGCTGGAACGTACGCTTTGCAGCGAACCGCCGCTCTGGCGTAAATCGATCTGCGTTTGTGGAGTAACCACAGTCTGCCCGCCACCAAACGGTGTATCTGGCTGGCTGACATTGGCCTGCCGATTTACCGTAACCGAGAGATTCCCCTGCGCTACCGCGCAGCTGTCGAGGGTCACTTCGCGATTCATCACCACCGAACCAGTGCGCGAGTTAATCACTACTTTAGCGTCCTGCGGGGTAACATTAACCTGCATATTCTGGATATCGGCAAGGAAACGGACCTGGGAACTGTTGCCACTCGGTACGCGCACCTGAATAGTCCGCGCATCTAACGCGGTGGCGCTGCCATATCCACGCACGCGGTTGATGGTGTCAGCGATTTGCTGCGCCATACTGAAATCTTCGTCGTTAAGTTGCAAATTAAGGGTATTCCCGACGCCAAACTGGCTGGGCAATTCACGTTCAATAACCGCACCATTGGTGATCCGTCCACCGTTCAGTTGGTTCACCTGAACACTGCTACCGCCAGCGGAGGCCCCTGCGCCGCCAACCAGAATATTGCCCTGTGCCAGCGCATACACCTGACTGTCAACGCCCTTAAGCGGTGTCATCAATAACGTACCGCCACGCAGACTTTTGGCATTTCCCATGGAAGAAACCACCACGTCAATGGTTTGCCCCTGACGTCCAAACGGTGGAAGTGACGCCGTCACCATTACCGCAGCGACGTTTTTTAGCTGCATATTAGTGCCCGTCGGAACGGTAATTCCCAGCTGTGAGAGCATGTTATTAAGCGTTTGTGTGGTAAACGGCGTCTGAGTTGTCTGGTCACCAGTGCCATCCAGCCCCACCACCAGGCCATAGCCAATCAGTGAGTTTTGCCTTACCCCCTGAACACTGGTGAGATCGCGAATACGCTCAGCCTGAGCTGCCGTGATAACCAGTAGAAGAATTAATGCAGAGAGAAATTTAATCACCACAGCCTCACTTACATTGGCGACAGGTTAAGGAAGAAACGCTGCAACCAGCCCATATTTTGCGCTTCGTTAATGTAGCCATTGCCTACGTATTCAATGCGCGCATCCGCCACCTGAGTAGACGGTACGGTATTACTGCCGCTGATGGTGCGAGGATTAACTACACCAGAGAAGCGAATAAATTCGGTACCCTGATTAATGGCGATCTGTTTTTCACCCACCACATGCAGGTTGCCGTTGACCAGTACCTGGTCAACCGTCACCGTCAACGTGCCGCTAAAGGTATTGCTGGCATTGGCCCCGCCTTTTCCGTTGAACGTGTTACCACCGGAGGCTTCGACATCGGCACGAGCGTTACCAAACAGCCCCTGCAAATAGCGCGGCACAGTATCAAAGCCAAAATTAGTTTTACCGTCACGGCTGGCATTCGCAGAGGAGCTTTTGCTGGCGCTGACGTTCTCCTGCAACACGATGGTCAGCGTATCGCCAATATTGCGTGGTCGACGATCTTCAAACAGCGGTTGATAGCCATAGTTAATCGGCTGAGCAGACTGGAAAATAGAACCGTTGGCGACGGGCGTCGGGCCGGGAACCGGTTGTGCACTCGTCGCCCCCTGTACCAGCGGCGTGGAGGGTATCCAGGCGCAGCCGGTTAGTGAAAGCACCAACAAGCTGGAAATGGCATAAGTATGCGCAGCGTTTTTTTGCATGGCTATCATCTTCAAAAATCAGTAAACCGGTGAATCTGCCACCGGTTATGCCTTAGAGTTGCGTCAGTTTTTGCAGCATCTGATCGGTGGTGGATACCGCTTTACTGTTGATTTCGTAAGCGCGTTGCACCTGAATCATATTGACCAGTTCTTCCGCCACGTTGACGTTAGACGTTTCAACATACCCTTGATACAGCAGTCCCGCGCCGTTCAGGCCCGGCGTGCTTTCGTTCGGTGCACCGGAGGATTGCGTTTCGGTGTAGAGATTTTCGCCAATACTCTCCAGTCCGGTATCATTCATAAAGGTGGTGAGATTGAGCTGCCCAACCTGAACCGGAGCTGCCTGGCCTTGTTGGGTTACGCTGACCACGCCATCACGACCGATGGTGATACTTAACGCATTCGCCGGAATGGTGATCGCTGGCTGCACCTGAAAACCACCAGCCGTCACCAGTTGCCCGTTCTGATCCACCTGGAAAGAGCCGTCGCGGGTATAGGCTGATGAGCCATCTGGCAACATCACCTGAAAAAAGCCCTGCCCTTTAATCGCGACGTCTTTACTGTTGTTGGTCTGCGACAGGTTGCCCTGGCTGTGTAAGCGTTCAGTGGCGACCGGACGTACCCCCGTGCCGATTTGCAACCCGGATGGCAAGGTGGTTTGTTCGGAAGACTGTGCCCCCGGCTGGCGGATGGTTTGGTAAAGCAGATCTTCAAAAACGGCCCGCTGGCGCTTAAAACCGTTGGTACTGACGTTTGCCAGGTTGTTGGCAATGACGTCCATATTGGTTTGCTGGGCGTCAAGGCCCGTTTTGGCGATCCATAATGAACTGATCATAAAATGTCCTGTGGTGGATTATTGACAAAATGCATATGTCTTCATGCCGGATGCGGCGTAAACGCCTTATCCGGCCTACAAGGTATAGAAAAATCAATAAATTGCGATGTACCCCGTAGACCGATAAGTTTGCACACCGGGCAACTTACGTTTGTCATGAATCCGTTCAATTAACTCATCGACAGCAGTTGGTTGGCACGGCCTGCGTTATCATCGACGCTGCTGATCACCTTCATCTGCATTTCAAAACGCCGCGCGCTGGCAATCATGTCGCTCATTGCCGCAACGGCATTGACGTTACTGCCTTCCAGAACCCCCGACATCACACGTAAGGTTGGATCTGCCTGCAGTACCGGCCCACGCGTAGCCTGGCTTTCTGCGCTTAAACGAAAAATGCCGTCGTCACCGCGCTGCACTTCGCTGCCCGTGGCTTTCACCAGCTTCAGACGCCCCACTGGCGCGACAGTATTTGCCGGATCGCCAGAATTCAGCGCCGAGATTGTGCCATCGGCAGCAACAGTGATTTCCGCCCCTTCCGGCACAGCAATTGGCCCCGCCTCGCCGATCACCGGATGCCCCTGAATTGTCAGTTGCCCGGTGGGATCAACCTGAATGCTGCCATTACGCGTATACCCTTCGCTGCCGTCATCGGTCTGCACGGCCAGCCAGCCATCCTGCTGCAACGCAACGTCCAGCGGGCGCGAGGTGTAATCCATCTTGCCGGGCGTCATGTCTGCACCCGGCGTTGACGCCGTTACCAGCGTGCGCGTAGGCAGTGAAAGCCCTTCCACCGGCACTGCGCGCAAGGCGTTTAACTGCGCGCGAAAACCGGGCGTTGAGGCATTGGCCAGATTACTGGCGGTCACCGCCTGTTGATTCAGCGTCTGGCTGGCTGCCCCCATCGCGGTATAAATTGCGTGATCCATTGAGCTATCCCGTCAGCGATTAGCGTAAGTTAACCAGCGTGTTGAGGATCTGGTCCTGGGTTTTGATGGTCTGGGCGTTAGACTGATAGTTACGCTGGGCAACGATCATATTGACCAGTTCTTTACTGAGATCGACGTTGGACGCTTCCAGCGCACCGTTGGTCAGGGTGCCAAAGTTGCCCGTCCCGGCTGTCCCCAACAGCGCCACGCCAGAAGATTGCGTCGCAGACCAGACGTTGTCGCCTTCGGATGCCAGACCTTCGTTGTTGGCAAAGTTCGCCAGTACAATCTGCCCCAGCAGTTGGGTTTGTTCGTTGGAATAGTTGCCGACAACCGTACCGTCATCATTGATTTGATAACTCACCAGATCGCCCGGTTTGTAGCCGTTCTGGGTGGTTGCCACAATGTTGTTAGCACCGGTATTTTGCTGCATGGAGTTGAGGAAGCTCAGGCTAAACGTGGCGGGATCTGCGCCGTTAATTGCGCCGGTGGTAATATCCTTTGTTGGATCTGAGGTCAGAACGCCATTGGCATTAAACACCAGCGTCGTTGCAGGGTTAGCTGTGCCTTTTGGATCACTGCTATCCAGGGTGTAAACATCCCAGTTATTATCCCCGGTCTTCACAAAATAAACGCTCATGTCATGAGCATTACCCTGACTATCGAAAACAGTCACCGAACCTTTTTTGTTATAGCTATCCGCATTGCTGGCATCAAATGCTTTAACAGAGGGAAGCGGATCACTGGAATTCAGGTTGATCTGCATCGATGCCGTGGTGGTAGTTTTCGCTGCCATCAGGGTATTCGGGATCGAAATATTGGTCGGATTCGCCCCTTGCTGAATAGTCGGCGGCGTACCGGTTGCCGGGTAACCTGTCAGCTGTAAACCTTGCATATTCACCAGGTTACGATTTTCATCAAGCTTAAATTGTCCATTACGGCTGTAAAAAACCGAACCATTGCTGTCTACCAGACGGAAAAAACCATTCTGGCTTATAGCAACGTCCAGACCTCGCCCAGTGTTGGTGGTCGTGCCATCGGTAAAGTCCTGAGTGATACCGGCAACTTTTACCCCCAGTCCCACTTTCGAACCGGCAAACATATCGGCAAAAGAGGCCGTGCCTGATTTAAAGCCGTAGGTGGCGGAGTTGGCGATATTGTTGCCAATAACATCGAGGTTGGTGGCGGCAGCGTTTAATCCGCTAACCGCTTGAGAAAAGGCCATGACTGACTCCTGAAATTTGAGGGCTTTAAATTATCTGCCGTACTTCGTCGAGGGTGGTGGTGCCGTAAGTGCCGAGATCCAGCGTATTACCGTTGTTGCCGCGGATCACCCCCTGCACCAGAGCAAACTGCAGCGGCTGGGCAACCAGTTGTGTACCACCGCTACTGGCGCTAATCGCTACATTGTAAGAACCGTTCGGCGCAGTGCTGCCGTCAGTCAACGTACCGTCCCAGGTGAAACTGTGGACTCCGGCAGTCAGTTCACCGATATCAATGGTACGGACAACCGCGCCGTTTTTATCGGTGATGGTGGCCGTAACTTTGTCTGCCGCCTGCTGCAACTCAACACCAAACGGTGTGGTCGTGGTCACAGCCCCTTCTTCACTGCCGGTTCCGGCAAGAACTGTGGTGCCGGGGATCATCACACCGTGACCGATCAGGTTACTGGCCTGTAACGACTGGCTGTTATCAATCTGTCCGGAAATAGATCCGAGCGTGGTATTGAGTTTTTCAATCCCGCTGACCGTGCTGATTTGTGCCAATTGCGACGTCAGCTCGTTGTTTTCCATTGGATTGGTCGGGTCCTGGTTTTTCAGCTGCGCCACCAGCAAAGTCAGAAAACTGCTTTGTAAATCTGCGGCGTTGCTACCCGTGAGTGAGCTACTGCTGGTGGTGCTGACGCCGGTATTTGTCGGATCGGTGGTGGTTACCGCAATGGACATAGATTTCTCCTTTATTGACCAAGCGTAAGGGTTTTCAGCATCATGCTTTTCACCGTGTTGAGCACTTCAACATTGGCCTGATAGCTGCGTGATGCTGACATGGTGTTAACCATCTCCCCGACGACATCAACGTTTGGCATTTTCACGTAGCCCTTTGCATCCGCCAGCGGATTACCCGGTTCATAAACCAGTTTGTCCGGAGCCTGACTTTCTATAACATCGGCAACCTTTACGCCGCCTGTCGCAGCGCCTGGCGCAGCGTTCACCTGGAATACCACCTGTTTTGCCCGATATGGCTGTCCATCGGGACCGGTCACGCTATCAGCATTCGCCAGATTACTGGCCGCCACATTCAGGCGCTGGGACTGGGCAGTTAACGCCGACCCGGCGATATCAAAAATGTTCAGCAGTGCCATCCGTTAATTTCCGCTCTGTAAAACGTTCATCATGCCTTTGATTTGCCCGCTCAACGCGCTAAGGCTCATCTGGTATTGCAGGCTGTTATCGGCAAACTGAGTGCGTTCGCGATCCATATCGACGGTATTACCGTCCAGCGAAGGCTGGTCCGGAATACGGTATTGCAGTTCTGCGGTAGGAGGCGTCAGCGCCTGCGCCGGAATGTGTTGCGTTGAGGTCATCGTCAGCGCAACCATGCTGGTTTCATCCCGTCCACGCTGCATGACCTTTTTAAGTTCACTGGCAAAATCGATATCGCGTGCCTGATAACCAGGGGTATCGGCATTGGCGATGTTTGCTGCCAGCACTTCCTGACGCTGGGCGCGCAGATTGAGCGCCTCTTGTTGAAAACGTAAGGCGGCGTCGAGCTTATCGAGCATATCTCCTCCGCAGGTATCAAAATTCTGCCATCAGCTTAAATGCCTTTACGCGCGCGTTATCGGCGGAATAAACGCAAAATGGGTCGCTATTTATGCCGTTGATGGTCATTGCGTACAGGTACAATTCACGTTGTAGAAATGGCTGGGAGCGAAAATGCTGACAATAAAACGTAGCGTGGCGATCATTGCGATACTGTTCAGTCCGTTAAGTGCGGCGAGCAATCTCACATCGCAGTTACAAACCTTTTTTAGCGCCCAGCTCGCGGGAGTAAGTGATGAGGTTCGTGTTTCTATTCGTACATCGCCCCATCTACTTCCGCCGTGCGAGCAACCACTGCTTTCGATAAGCAATAATTCCCGCCAGTGGGGAAATGTGAATGTGCTGGCACGCTGCGGTAACGACAAACGATATTTGCAAGTCAATGTACAGGCCACAGGAAATTATGTGGTTGCCGCGATGCCCATTGTGCGGGGAGGAAAGCTGGAAGCTGGCAATGTAAAACTGAAACGCGGACGACTGGACACCTTGCCGCCGCGTACTGTGTTGGATATCAATCAACTTATTGATGCCGTTAGCCTGCGCGATCTATCACCCGAACAGCCTATCCAATTAACCCAGTTGCGCCAGGCCTGGCGTGTAAAAGCGGGACAACGCGTCAACGTGATCGCCAACGGTGATGGATTTAGCGCCAACGCTGAAGGTCAGGCGTTGAACAATGCTGCCGTCGCACAGAATGCACGGGTGCGGATGGTATCGGGGCAAGTGATCAGTGGCGTTGTAGATGCAGATGGGAATATTCTTATAAACCTGTAACCTGTTAAAGATTACCCGACCCATGCCGATAAATAAGCAACACATGATAAAAGCGCCCTCAATGAGGAATAAACCATGAGTATTGACCGCACTTCACCTCTGAAGCCCGTAAGCACCGTTCAACCGCGTGAAACCACTGACGCGCCGGTAACGAATACCCGGGCGGCAAAAACAACCGCCGCCACCAGCACCAGTGTGACGTTAAGCGACGCGCAAGCAAAACTAATGCAACCCGGCAGCAGTGATATCAATCTTGAACGTGTCGAAGCGTTAAAACTGGCGATTCGTAACGGTGAACTAAAAATGGACACTGGCAAAATTGCCGATGCGCTAATCAACGAAGCGCAGCAAGACTTGCAGAGTAACTGATCGTATGACGCGTCTTGCAGAGATCCTCGACCAGATGTCCGCAGTGCTTAACGATCTCAAAACGGTAATGGATCAAGAGCAGCAACATCTCTCAATGGGGCAGATCAACGGCAGCCAGTTGCAATGGATTACAGAACAAAAAAGCTCACTGCTGGCGACGTTGGATTACCTCGAACAGTTACGCAGAAAAGAACCCAATGCAGAAAATAGCGTTGATATTAGTCAACGTTGGCAGGAAATTACGGTGCAAACTCAGCAACTACGTCAAATGAATCAACATAATGGCTGGTTACTGGAAGGACAGATTGAGCGCAATCAACAGGCGCTGGAAATGTTAAAACCGCATCAGGAACCGACGCTGTACGGGGCGAACGGTCAGACATCAATACCCCATCGCGGCAGTAAAAAGATTTCGATCTGAAGATTATTTCCGGCCTGCAGTGCAGGCCGGAATGCATTGTTATACCGTCCGACGGGCAAACTCTTTAACTTTGAAGCCCAACACCGCCAGTGCAGCGAAGTACGCGGCAATTCCCGCCAGCACGACCGCCATTAAACGCAGTAAACGCCAGGGCATAGTACCCAGTGACCACTCTGGCATGATATGTAACATACCTAAAAGCACGCCAGACATCACCAGTACCGCCACCACCAGACGCAACAGAAACGGCATCCAGCCGGGTTGCGGGGTAAAGATTTTCTGCTTACGCAACTGCCAGTAAAGCAGAGAAGCATTCAGACACGCCGCCAGACCAATAGAAAGGGACAGCCCGGCATGTTTCAACGGGCCGATAAACGCCAGGTTCATCAATTGCGTCAAAATAAGCGTAACGATGGCAATTTTCACTGGCGTTTTAATGTCCTGGCGGGAATAAAAGCCAGGAGCCAACACTTTCACGACAATCAGACCAATCAAACCCACCGAGTAGGCAATCAACGCCCGCTGGGTCATCAGCGCATCAAAGGCGGTAAATTTACCGTACTGGAACAGCGAAACGGTTAACGGGCCTGAAAGAATGCCCAACGCAACCGCACTCGGCAGTGCCAACAGGAAACAAAGACGCAGCCCCCAGTCCATCAAACGGTTGTATTCATCATGATTGCCGCTGGCAAAACTTTTCGACAGTGACGGCAGCAAAATGGTGCCAAGCGCCACGCCCAGTACACCGGACGGAAACTCCATTAGGCGGTCGGCGTAATACATCCACGACACCGAACCGGAAGCAAGAAACGAGGCAAAAATGGTGTTGATGATTAAGGAGATCTGGCTCACAGAGACGCCAAGGATCGCTGGTCCCATCTGTTTCACCACGCGCATTGCCCCGGCATCGTGGAAGTTAATGCGTGGCAAAACCAGCATGCCGATCTTCTTCAAATGCGGTAGCTGATACACCAGCTGTAGGATGCCGCCGACCGTAACAGCCCATGCCAGCGCCAGCACCGGAGGATTAAAGTACGGTGCGGCAAACAGCGCGAAGCCAATCATGCTGATGTTAAGCAGCGTTGGAGCAAATGCCGGAATCGAGAAGCGGTTCCAGGTATTCAGAATCGCACCCACCAGCGACGCCAGGGAAATCAGCAAGATATAAGGAAAGGTAATCTGTAATAACTGGGTAGTCAGGGCAAATTTGTCGGCCGTGTCAGCAAAACCCGGCGCGGTCACCATGATCACCCACGGCGCGGCGAGCATCCCGGCGACCGTCACAACCGCCAGTGCGAGTGTCAGCAAGCCAGAAACATAAGAGACGAAGACCCGCGTGGCGTCTTCACCCTGCTTGCTTTTATATTCCGCCAGAATCGGTACAAATGCCTGGGAAAATGCCCCTTCGGCAAAGATACGGCGCAACAAGTTAGGAAGTTTAAATGCGACGAAAAAGGCGTCTGTTGCCATCCCTGCGCCAAAGATTCTGGCGACAATTGCGTCACGTGCGAAGCCAAGCACACGCGAAAACATGGTCATCGAGCTGACGGCGGCCAGCGATTTTAATAAATTCATCGGTGTTCTAATCCAGACCCACGGGCAAAACGCCTGCAAGGCAGGCGCTGAAAGAGGCGAATAGTCTACCTGGATTATGGTGAATTGCTACCGCCAGATGTTACAGGGTTTATTCACTCATCGCATCGCGCCAGATCTTGTCAACGATACGTTGCGCCAGCACGGCCTGTTCGCCGGCGGTTTGCGGAACTGTCTGATTTTGCACGCATTCAATGAAGTGCCGCGCACAGCCGACAAATCCACGTTGCACAAGAGTACTCTGCCAACCAGGAATCGGTTTATGCACTACGCCCTGCCCGCGCTCCTCACGCCATTCGCGCATATCCGTAATGTCGATGAGCGCACCGTCAGTCACGGCCTGCACGGTTTCACGCTGACTTCCGGCACGGCGATGCATACAGGTGGTGATCTGCAAAGGACCGGCCGAAAAATGGTGCTCGGCAAACAGCATTTCGCCAGCGTCATTAGTCAGTAGCGTACCGCCATCCAGAGAGGCTTTACCGCCCGACAACCACAGCGCGGTATCCACCACATGCAGATAATCATCCAGCAACGTGAAATAAAGATCGTGTGGCCCGACACTATTGCTACGATGTTTATCCATTCTTAGCGAGGCTGCGGTGGCGAGTTGCGTTTTTAACTCACCGTAGAGTGGTGCGAAACGACGGTTAAAACCGACCATCAACGTCAGTTTTTTCCGCGCCGCCAGTTCAACCAGCCGTTCAGCATCGCGCAGATTTTCTGCCAGCGGTTTATCGACACAGACATGTACTCCCGCATTGAGTAACGCACTGACCACGTCAAAGTGGCTGGCGGTGCTGGAATGCACAAAAACAGCGTCACAACAGGCAGCAAGGCTGGATAACGAATCGGCATAAGGAATGCGCCAGCTTTCACAAATTGGCAGGGCTTTCGCGCGCGTTGGCGACCACGCACCTTGTAACGTCCAGTCAGACGCTGCCGCCAGCACCGGTAACCACGCCTTTTGCGCGATGCCGCCTAACCCCACTACGCCGATACGTAATTTTTTCACTTTAATCTCCCAGATGGGCCAGCAACGAATCAAGACGCTGTTTCAGTTCTGCCACTTCGATTTCCAGAGCTTCGACGCGGGCCTGTAAATCACCGTCAACCGCGTTCGACGTATCCGTTACCGCCGGCTGATCTTCAACCTCACCACTGAAAAGATGCATGTAGCGGCTTTCGCGTTTACCCGGTACGCGGGCCAGACGCACCACAAAAGGACCATCTTCGCGATTCGCCAGTTGTTCCAGCGTCGACTCCACTTCCGCCATATCGCTGAACTCATACATTCGCGCGGCGCGACTGCGCAGTTCTCCCGGTGTCTGGGCACCACGCAATAACAACGTGGTGATTAACGCTACTTCTGCGGCGCTCAGTTTCAGATCGCCAAATTCTGAATTACAAAAACGTTGCTCATATTTGGTGACCCGATTACCAAAACCGCTCACCGTGCGTAGATAATGACGTTTGACCAGATTATCCAGCTGCTCCTGCACTTCAGATTCACTCAGATTCATGACCGGTTCACGGTTCGTTTTCTGATTACAGGCCGTTACTACACCATTTACTGATAGCGGGTATTGCTCCGGCGTGGTCACCTGCTTTTCCAGCAAGCAGCCAATCACGCGGGCTTCCAGAGCAGTAAGTTGATATTTCATGAGATTCTCCTTAGCGGCCAGGCGTCCAGTCTGGGGTGGTTAATGCCGTCAGAACATGATCGCGCCATTGTCCATCAATCAACAGATAGTTTTTCGCATAGCCTTCTTTTTCAAAACCCAATCGTGCCAGTAAATCACCGCTGCGTTTATTGTGCGGCATATAGTTGGCCATAATGCGATGAATATGTTGGGTGCGCTGCATATAACGAATGGAGGCGGTCAGGGCTTCAAACATGAGTCCTTTGCCCTGCCATTTTTGCCCAATCGAATAACCGAGATAGCAGGCATGAAAAGAGCCGCGAACAACATTGGAAAAATTGGCAACGCCAATAATCTCTTTTTCGTCCGGGTCGAAAAGGCCAAAGTAGAAAGCTGAACCTTGTTTATGAAATTCGTTAATCATCCCCAGCCTGGCCTGCCATCCTGAAGGATAGCAGTGGCTTTCGTCGCGCACTGGCTCCCAGGGCTTGAGGAAATGGCGATTCTCTGCGTAATAATCCGCAAGACGCCAGGCATCACGATCATGCACCAGACGCACGACCAGTCGGTCAGTGGTTAAGCGCACTTTTGGCACGTTACTGCGATAGCCAAACATTCTATACCTACTCCTTCCCGTAACGTCTTTAATACGCTGTAAGTATTACTATACCTGCGCAACCAGACCCTGTGAAAAGTCCAGAATGCCGTTTTCTGCATTATTCACATATTTGATAAAAACTCTCTATCAAAGCGACGTTTTGATAAAAAAATATTGTCCCCGAAGTGATGGGAAAAGTCTTAACGGCAATGCAGAATAGAAAGTGCTCATCTTTTATTTCCCGGGAGGGGAAATGTCCCGCGTGTCGCAGGCGAGGAACCTGGGTAAATATTTCCTGCTCATCGATAATATGCTGGTCGTGCTGGGGTTCTATGTTGTCTTCCCGCTGATCTCTATCCGCTTCGTTGATCAAATGGGCTGGGCCGCCGTCATGGTCGGTATTGCCCTCGGCCTACGCCAGTTTATTCAGCAAGGTCTGGGTATTTTCGGCGGCGCAATTGCCGACCGCTTTGGTGCCAAACCGATGATTGTCACCGGTATGCTGATGCGTGCCGCCGGATTCGCCACAATGGGTATCGCCCACGAACCGTGGCTACTGTGGTTTTCATGCCTGCTTTCGGGACTCGGCGGCACGTTGTTTGATCCTCCGCGTTCGGCGCTGGTGGTGAAACTAATCCGTCCACAACAGCGTGGTCGTTTTTTCTCGCTGTTAATGATGCAGGACAGTGCCGGTGCGGTCATTGGCGCATTGTTGGGGAGCTGGCTGTTGCAATACGACTTTCGCCTGGTCTGCGCCACAGGAGCCGTTTTGTTTGTGCTGTGTGCAGCGTTCAATGCGTGGTTGTTACCGGCATGGAAACTCTCCACCGTACGCACGCCCGTTCGCGAAGGCATGACCCGCGTGATGCGCGACAAGCGTTTTGTCACCTATGTACTGACGCTGGCGGGTTACTACATGCTGGCTGTACAAGTGATGCTGATGCTGCCGATCATGGTCAACGACGTCGCGGGCGCGCCGTCTGCCGTTAAATGGATGTATGCCATTGAGGCGTGTCTGTCGTTAACGTTGCTCTACCCTATCGCCCGCTGGAGTGAAAAACATTTTCGTCTGGAACACCGATTGATGGCTGGGCTATTAATAATGTCATTAAGCATGATGCCAGTGGGTATGGTCAGCGGGCTACAACAACTTTTCACTCTGATTTGTCTGTTTTATATCGGGTCGATCATTGCTGAGCCTGCGCGCGAAACCTTAAGTGCTTCGCTGGCAGATGCAAGAGCACGCGGCAGCTATATGGGGTTTAGCCGTCTGGGTCTGGCGATTGGCGGCGCGATTGGTTATATCGGTGGTGGCTGGCTATTTGACTTGGGTAAATCAGCGCACCAACCAGAGCTTCCGTGGATGATGCTGGGAATTATTGGCATCTTCACTTTCCTTGCGCTGGGTTGGCAGTTTAGCCAGAAACGCACCGCGCGTCGTTTGCTGGAACGCGACGCCTGATTTGATACTCCCCCCTGACTCCTCCATACTGAAAGTGAACTGACAGCCAAATGGAGGAGTCACGTGAAGCTATACATTTACGATCACTGCCCTTACTGCCTCAAAGCCCGCATGATTTTCGGCCTGAAAAATATCCCCGTCGAATTACATGTTCTGCTCAATGACGACGCAGAAACACCCACCCGGATGGTCGGTCAAAAACAGGTTCCCATTCTGCAAAAAGATGACAGCCGCTATATGCCAGAAAGCATGGACATCGTTCACTATGTCGATAAACTCGACGGCAAACCGTTACTGACCGGCAAACGTTCACCTGCCATTGAAGAATGGCTGCGCAAGGTCAACGGCTACGCCAACAAACTGCTGTTACCGCGTTTTGCCAAATCGGCATTTGATGAGTTTTCTACTCCCGCCGCGCGCAAATATTTTGTCGACAAGAAAGAAGCCAGCGCGGGTAATTTTGCCGACCTGCTGGCCCACTCTGACGGTCTGATTAAGAATATCAGCGATGATTTACGTGCGCTGGACAAACTTATCGTCAAACCGAACGCCGTGAATGGCGAACTTTCGGAAGACGATATTCAGCTATTTCCGCTCCTGCGTAATCTGACGCTAGTAGCCGGAATCAACTGGCCAAGCCGCGTTGCTGATTACCGCGATAATATGGCGAAACAGACACAAATCAATTTGTTATCATCAATGGCGATTTAATCCTGACCCGCCGCGGCAGCCTGTATTCGCGGGTTGCCGCCGTTTTCAGTTTTTTCTGCTGGCGAGTTTATCGCTGGTGACACATGCTGCGTTGTGTCAGGATATTGACGCAGATTTCATGTCGAGGACTACCATGAACAAGTTTTTATTTGCCGCTGTATTGTTCGTCAGTGGCCTGCTCGTTGGCTGTAATCAACTCACCCAATACACCATCACCGAACAAGAAATTAACCAGTCGCTTGCGAAACATAATAATTTCTCAAAAGATATCGGTTTACCCGGCGTGGCTGACGCCCATATTGTTCTGACAAACCTGACCAGCCAAATTGGTCGCGAAGAGCCGAATAAGGTTACCCTAACCGGAGACGCCAATCTGGACATGAACTCCCTGTTCGGTAGCCAGAAAGCGACCATGAAACTGAAGCTGAAAGCGCTGCCTGTGTTTGATAAAGAAAAAGGCGCGATCTTCCTGAAAGAGATGGAAGTAGTCGATGCGACGGTACAACCGGAAAAAATGCAAACGGTGATGCAAACGTTGCTTCCCTATTTGAACCAGGCATTACGCAATTACTTTAACCAGCAACCTGCTTATGTCCTGCGCGAAGATGGCAGTAAGGGCGAAGCAATGGCGAAGAAACTGGCGAAAGGTATTGAAGTGAAGCCTGGTGAAATTGTCATTCCGTTTACTGATTAATCACGAGGGCGCATTTGCGCCCTTTATTTTTCGTGCAAAGGAAAACGTTTCCGCTTATCCTTTGTGTCCGGCAAAAACATCCCTTCAGCCGGAGCATAGAGATTAATGACTGCACCATCCCAGGTATTAAAGATCCGCCGCCCAGACGACTGGCACCTTCACCTCCGCGATGGCGACATGTTAAAAACTGTCGTGCCTTATACCAGCGAAATATATGGACGGGCTATCGTAATGCCCAATCTGGCTCCGCCCGTGACAACCGTTGAGGCTGCCGTGGCATATCGCCAGCGTATTCTCGACGCCGTACCTGCCGGGCACGATTTCACCCCGTTGATGACCTGTTATTTAACAGATTCGCTGGACCCTAATGAGCTGGAACGTGGATTTAACGAAGGCGTGTTCACCGCTGCAAAACTTTACCCCGCAAACGCAACCACTAACTCCAGCCACGGCGTGACGTCGGTTGATGAAATCATGCCGGTACTTGAGCGCATGGAAAAAATCGGTATGCCGCTACTGGTGCATGGTGAAGTGACACATGCAGATATCGACATTTTTGATCGTGAGGCGCGCTTTATAGAAAGCGTAATGGAACCGCTTCGCCAGCGCCTGACCGCGCTGAAAGTCGTTTTTGAGCACATCACCACCAAAGAAGCTGCCGACTATGTCCGTGACGGAAATGAACGTCTGGCGGCCACCATCACTCCTCAGCATCTGATGTTTAACCGTAACCATATGCTGGTTGGTGGCGTGCGTCCACACCTGTATTGTCTACCCATCCTCAAACGCAATATTCACCAACAGGCACTGCGTGAACTGGTCGCCAGCGGTTTTAATCGCGTATTCCTCGGTACGGATTCTGCGCCGCATGCACGTCATCGCAAAGAGAGCAGCTGCGGCTGCGCGGGCTGCTTCAACGCCCCAACCGCGCTGGGCAGTTACGCTACCGTCTTTGAAGAGATGAATGCTCTGCAGCACTTTGAAGCATTCTGTTCTGTAAACGGCCCACAGTACTATGGCTTGCCGGTCAACGACACATTCATCGAACTAGTCCGCGAAGAGCAACAGGTTGCTGAAAGCATCGCATTGACTGATGACACACTGGTGCCATTCCTCGCCGGGGAAACGGTACGCTGGTCCGTTAAACAATAAAAATCGTAGCTTCCTGTTGTCATTAGGTTATTTTGACTGTATAAATAACCAGTATATTCAACAGGGGGCTATTATGCGAATTGAAGTCACCATAGCGAAAACTTCTCCATTGCCAGCTGGGGCTATTGACGCCCTGGCTGGCGAACTTTCCCGCCGTATTCAGTATGCGTTTCCTGATAATGAAGGCCACGTATCGGTACGTTATGCCGCAGCGAATAATTTATCGGTTATTGGCGCGACAAAAGAAGATAAACAGCGCATTAGCGAAATTCTCCAGGAAACGTGGGAAAGCGCCGATGACTGGTTTGTCAGCGAATAATATGCAGTGATTTTTGTTTTTGCCGGGTCGCCCCGGCTTTTTTATTTTACTTACGAATTTCGAGTACAAAATTCCTACACTTCCTCAAAATAATTGCACAATATGCTAAAAAAATATGAATGACATGCTGTTTTATTGTTCATATAAATCTTAAAAGCAAAAATTTATCTGTTCCCCCCTTTAAAAATTCGGTGAATACCCTTACTTATTGGTATACTGAAGTTGCTTCAGATAAAAACGCATTGAACCTCGAATAACGTTGTCTAGTAACACGAATTAGGGGGCCATGATGGAAAAAAATAATGAAGTCATTCAGACTCATCCGCTCGTAGGGTGGGACATCAGCACCGTTGATAGCTATGATGCGCTGATGTTGCGTTTGCATTACCAGACCCCAAATAAGTCCGAGCAGGAAGGGACTGAAGTTGGTCAGACGCTCTGGTTAACCACTGATGTTGCCAGACAATTTATTTCGATATTAGAAGCAGGAATCGCCAAAATTGAATCCGGTGATTTCCCGGTAAACGAGTATCGGCGTCATTAACATGACATGACCATCCACCCAAAAGGCACCTCACTGGTGCCTTTACCATTTCTGGGTTGTATATCTGCATTCAGTTAATTACTCTGCTTAAACCATGAGAGCAGAGAGAAAAAAATGAAATACGATCTCATCATTATTGGCAGCGGTTCCGTAGGCGCTGCCGCCGGGTATTATGCAACCCGTGCCGGTTTAAACGTGCTAATGACCGACGCCCATATGCCACCGCATCAACACGGCAGCCACCACGGCGATACGCGATTAATTCGCCATGCTTATGGTGAAGGCGAAAAGTATGTCCCGCTGGTCCTCCGCGCGCAAACGCTGTGGGATGAACTCTCCCACCACAACGAAGAAGATCCCATTTTTGTACGCTCTGGCGTCATTAACCTTGGCCCGGCTGATTCCACATTTCTCGCCAACGTCGCCCACAGCGCCGAACAGTGGCAACTCAACGTTGAAAAGCTCGATGCGCAAGGGATTATGGCACGCTGGCCAGAAATACGCGTCCCGGACAACTACATCGGCTTATTTGAGACTGATTCCGGCTTTTTACGCAGCGAACTGGCGATTAAAACCTGGATCCAACTGGCGAAGGAAGCGGGTTGTGCGCAGTTGTTTAACTGCCCGGTCACCGCAATTCGTCATGACGATGATGGCGTAACTATTGAAACCGCTGACGGTGAGTATCAGGCGAAAAAGGCGATTGTCTGCGCGGGAACATGGGTAAAAGATCTGCTCCCGGAACTGCCTGTCCAGCCCGTACGCAAAGTATTTGCCTGGTATCAGGCCGATGGTCGCTATAGCGTGAAGAATAAATTCCCGGCGTTTACCGGTGAACTGCCCAATGGCGATCAATATTATGGTTTTCCGGCAGAAAACGACGCGTTGAAGATTGGCAAACATAACGGAGGCCAGGTTATCCATTCAGCGGATGAACGTGTTCCGTTTGCGGAAGTGGCCAGTGATGGGTCAGAAGCCTTCCCGTTCTTGCGCAATGTATTGCCGGGTATCGGTTGCTGCCTGTACGGCGCTGCCTGCACCTATGATAATTCGCCTGACGAAGATTTTATTATCGATACTCTACCCCGCCACGATAATACACTGCTCATTACCGGCCTGAGCGGGCACGGTTTTAAATTTGCGTCAGTTTTAGGGGAAATAGCTGCCGATTTTGCGCAAGACAAAAAAAGCGATTTTGATTTGACGCCATTCAGGCTTTCCCGCTTCCAATAATCATCATTACGGCCTCCAGAATGAGGCCGTTTTTACAGGAGTATTTAATGCGTCGGCTGTTGCACTATCTCATCAATAATATTCGCGAGCATCTGATGCTTTATCTTTTTCTCTGGGGACTGTTGGCAATTATGGACCTGATCTACGTGTTTTATTTTTAGTTTTTCCGCACTGACATAAACTGACAAATATTTAATCTCCCTTTCATTTAGCGTGAAAAATTGAATGAGATTCTTCCTGCCTCTACAGCACTCACCAGACCTTCCAGATGCTGAACCCACTAAACTTATGAAGATTCTTTCATTATTAATTCAAAATTATTGAAATAAAAATAAATATCATTCAATTTGTTATTTTTGTGTTGCAATTCATTCTCCGACACGCCATTTTCTTTCTCTCGCAAATTCGTTTTGGATGCACTTATGTCATTCACAAATACCCCTGAACGCTATGGTGTTATATCTGCGGCCTTCCATTGGCTAAGCGCAATTATTGTCTATGGCATGTTTGCTTTAGGTCTGTGGATGGTCACGCTCAGTTATTACGATGGCTGGTATCACCAGGCACCGGAACTGCATAAAAGCATCGGCATTTTGTTAATGATGGGGCTGGTTATTCGCGTTCTGTGGCGTGTCATATCTCCACCGCCGGGTCCGCTGCCGAGTTATTCGCCCATGACTCGTCTTGCAGCAAAAGCTGGACATCTCGCATTGTACCTATTGCTGTTCACCATCGGCATCAGCGGCTATCTGATCTCAACTGCCGATGGTAAACCGATCAGCGTTTTTGGCTGGTTTGACGTCCCCGCGACCCTCGCCGACGCTGGCGCACAGGCTGACTTTGCCGGTGCCGTGCATTTTTGGCTCGCGTGGAGCGTCGTAGTACTGTCCGTTATGCACGGATTTATGGCCCTGAAGCATCATTTCATCGATAAAGACGACACTCTGAAGCGCATGCTGGGAAAGTCGTCATCTGACTATGGAGTATAAAAAATGAAAAAAAGCCTGCTTGGTTTAACCTTCGCTTCCATGATGTTCTCTGCGGGTTCAGCGGTTGCCGCCGATTACAAAATTGACAAAGAAGGTCAGCACGCCTTTGTTAATTTCCGCATCCAGCACCTTGGCTACAGCTGGTTATATGGCACCTTTAAAGATTTCGACGGTACTTTTACCTTTGATGAAAAAAATCCCGCTGCCGATAAAGTGAATGTGACAATTAACACCACCAGCGTCGATACTAATCACGCCGAACGCGATAAACATCTTCGCAGTGCGGATTTCCTCAATACCGCAAAATATCCACAGGCAACATTCACCTCCACTAGCGTAAAGAAAGACGGTGATGAGCTGGATATTACCGGCGATCTGACGCTGAACGGGGTCACCAAACCCGTCACGCTGGAAGCGAAATTAATTGGTCAGGGCGACGACCCGTGGGGCGGTAAACGTGCAGGCTTTGAGGCCGAAGGCAAAATTAAGCTCAAAGACTTCAATATCAAGACAGATTTAGGTCCAGCTTCTCAGGAAGTGGATCTGATTATTTCAGTGGAAGGCGTACAGCAGAAGTAAGCGTGAAATGTTGCCGGATGACACGCATCCGGCAATGATATTTATTCTGTTGGATCAGGAATGCCCAGTGTTGTATTCAGACGTCCACGAGACTTATTAAAGATCTTATTGCCATTTTCACGTCCTGCCCGACGGCGTCGCTGTTCTTCTGGCGGTAACGCGCTTTCTTCGCAGCAAATCTCACTGCAACAACCTTTGTATTTTTCTGCACATACTGGACACTGAATAAACAGCAGGTGGCAGCCATCATTTTTACAGTTGGTATGGCTATCGCACGGCGCACCGCACTGGTGGCAATGCGCGATAATCTCATCAGAGATACGTTCGCCCATCCGCTCGTCAAACACAAAATTTTTGCCAATAAAACGCACCGGTAAGCCCTGCTCGCGCGCCTTACGGGCGTATTCAATAATTCCGCCTTCGATATGCCAGACTTTATTGAATCCGTTATGTTTCATCCAGGCACTGGCCTTTTCACAACGAATGCCGCCGGTGCAGTACATAACGATTTTTTTATCTTTATGTTCCTGCATCATCTCGACTGCTTTTGGCAGCTGCTCACGGAAGGTATCTGCCGGAATTTCCAGCGCGTTTTCAAAGTGCCCCACTTCATACTCATAGTGGTTACGCATGTCGATAAACAATGCATCGGGATCGTCAAGCATGGCGTTCACTTCTGCCGCTTGCAGATACTCACCAACATTGCTGGCATCAAAGTGAGGATCGTCAATACCGTCGGCTACGATGCGATCGCGCACCTTCATGCGCAGTACCCAGAAGGATTTCCCGTCATCATCCAACGCGATATTCAGGCGTAAGCCATCTAAAGCCGGGTCGAAGCCGTATAGCTGTGCGCGAAATGTTTCAACATTGCTCGCAGGTACACTGATTTGCGCGTTAATCCCCTCATGCGCCAGATACACTCGCCCAAAAATATTCAGCGCAGTAAACAGCTGATATAAAGCGTCACGGGTCGCTTTCGGATCGGCGATGTGGAAATACTTATAAAACGAAATGGTGGTGCGCGGTTCGCGCTCAGCCAACATTTTGGCTTTCAGCGCGTCGTTGGAAATGCGGTTGTGTAACACTGGCATGGTGTACGGTTCCTGCGAGATGGGAAAGTAAAAATCCGCGGCATGATATAGCAATTATCGATAATTAACATCCACACATTTTACGCTACATTTGCGCATTAAAAATTATTTATTATTTACAAGCGCGGTAATTTCGCCCAGTCTTCAGCCACAAATTTTGGTTGCGGGCGAAAAAATGCGACAATACATACAATTGCCCGAATAGGTTGAAAAACAGGATTGATATGACGAATCTACCCAAGTTCTCCACCGCACTGCTTCATCCGCGTTATTGGTTAACCTGGTTGGGTATTGGCGTACTTTGGTTAGTCGTGCAATTGCCCTACCCGGTTATCTACCGCCTCGGTTGTGGATTAGGAAAACTGGCGTTACGTTTTATGAAACGACGCGCAAAAATTGTGCATCGCAACCTGGAACTGTGCTTCCCGGAAATGAGCGAACAAGAACGCCGTGAAATGGTGGTGAAGAATTTCGAATCTGTTGGTATGGGGCTGATGGAAACCGGCATGGCGTGGTTCTGGCCAGACCGCCGGATCGCCCGCTGGACGGAAGTGATCGGCATGGAACACATTCGTGACGTGCAGGCGCAACAACGCGGCATCCTGTTAGTTGGCATCCATTTTCTGACTCTGGAGCTGGGTGCGCGGCAATTTGGTATGCAGGAACCCGGGATTGGCGTTTACCGCCCGAACGATAACCCACTGATTGACTGGCTACAAACCTGGGGCCGTTTGCGCTCAAATAAATCAATGCTCGATCGCAAAGATTTAAAAGGCATGATTAAAGCCCTGAAAAAAGGCGAAGTGGTCTGGTACGCACCGGATCATGATTACGGCCCGCGCTCAAGCGTTTTCGTCCCGTTGTTTGCCGTTGAGCAGGCTGCGACCACAACCGGAACCTGGATGCTGGCACGGATGTCCGGCGCATGTCTGGTGCCCTTCGTTCCACGCCGTAAGCCAGATGGCAAAGGGTATCAGTTGATTATGCTACCGCCAGAGTGTTCTCCGCCGCTGGATGATGCCGAAACCACCGCCGCATGGATGAACAAAGTGGTCGAAAAATGCATCATGATGGCACCAGAGCAGTATATGTGGTTGCACCGTCGCTTTAAAACACGTCCGGAAGGCGTTCCTTCACGCTATTAAATCTCCCATGCCGGATGCTTGAGAATGGCATCCGGCATTACCACAGCAAATCCCCCCTGATTTAGCGATAAAAGCTCTCTGGATTGCGCCCCCTGGAAGTCGGGCGCATAATTAGTGTGCTTATCTTTTCTTCTTATGTTCACCGCGCCTGGCGCACCAACAGCGGATTGCTATGTCACCCTGTGAAAATGACACCCCTATAAACTGGAAACGAAACCTGATCGTCGCCTGGCTAGGCTGTTTTCTTACCGGTGCCGCCTTCAGCCTGGTAATGCCCTTCTTACCCCTCTACGTTGAGCAGCTTGGCGTTACGGGCCACTCCGCCTTGAATATGTGGTCCGGTATTGTCTTCAGCATTACATTTTTATTTTCGGCCATCGCCTCACCGTTTTGGGGTGGACTCGCCGACCGTAAAGGCCGAAAACTCATGCTATTACGCTCTGCCCTCGGCATGGGCATCGTGATGGTGTTGATGGGGCTGGCACAAAATATCTGGCAGTTTTTGATCCTGCGGGCGCTGCTTGGTTTGCTTGGCGGATTTGTTCCCAACGCTAACGCACTGATCGCCACACAAGTACCGCGTAATAAAAGCGGCTGGGCGCTGGGTACGCTCTCCACAGGCGGCGTTAGCGGCGCGTTGCTCGGCCCAATGGCTGGTGGTTTGCTTGCCGATAGCTACGGCTTACGTCCGGTATTCTTTATTACCGCCAGTGTGCTGATACTTTGCTTTTTCGTCACCCTGTTTTGCATCCGAGAAAAATTCCAGCCAGTCAGCAAAAAAGAGATGCTGCATATGCGGGAAGTGGTGACATCACTTAAAAACCCGAAACTGGTACTCAGCCTGTTTGTCACCACGTTAATCATCCAGGTGGCGACGGGCTCAATTGCCCCCATTCTGACGCTGTATGTCCGCGAACTGGCGGGTAACGTCAGTAACGTCGCCTTTATCAGTGGCATGATCGCCTCGGTGCCAGGCGTGGCTGCTCTGCTGAGTGCACCACGACTCGGCAAACTTGGCGATCGAATCGGCCCCGAAAAGATCCTGATTACGGCGCTGATCTTTTCTGTACTGCTGTTGATCCCAATGTCTTATGTTCAGACGCCATTGCAACTTGGGATTTTACGTTTTTTGCTCGGTGCCGCGGATGGTGCATTACTCCCCGCCGTACAGACACTGTTAGTTTACAACTCGAGCAACCAAATCGCCGGGCGTATCTTCAGCTATAACCAATCGTTTCGTGATATTGGCAACGTTACCGGACCATTGATGGGAGCAGCGATTTCAGCGAACTACGGTTTCAGAGCGGTATTCCTCGTCACCGCTGGCGTAGTGTTATTCAACGCAGTCTATTCATGGAACAGTCTGCGCCGTCGTCGGATACCCCAGGTATCGAACTGATTTTTCGCCTTTCATACTTGCAAAAGCGGAGAATCAGCTATCCTTTTCCCTGAAACCTCATCAACTCAAAGGGAGAATCGTGATGACCATGTACGCAACGCTTGAAGAAGCCATTGATGCTGCACGCGAAGAATTTCTTGCAGACAACCCCGGCATCGACGCCGAAGACGCGAATGTGCAACAGTTCAATGCCCAAAAATACGTTTTGCAGGACGGCGACATCATGTGGCAAGTTGAGTTTTTTGCCGACGAAGGGGAAGAAGGTGAATGTTTACCCATGCTTAGCGGTGAAGCCGCGCAAAGTGTCTTTGACGGCGACTATGATGAGATAGAGATCCGCCAGGAGTGGCAGGAAGAGAATACATTACATGAATGGGACGAGGGGGAATTTCAGCTTGAGCCACCGCTGGATACGGAAGAAGGACGGGCAGCGGCTGATGAGTGGGATGAACGCTAATTACTCATACGGGCCATGATGAATGTCGATCGGCAGCAGTAAAGTATCGAAAACAAGGGAGAATGGCAGATCAAGGATCGTGACGTAACGCCAGGCGGAGTCACGCACGTCCCATTGCACACCAGGATAATATTGGTTGCCATGCCCCTGCCCCGGTATAGTGCGACTAATAATACTGCCGCAGCCACTCAACAAGGTCACCATAATACTGACCATGATGAAACGCATTTGATACCTCTCCCGTAAAAAAATACCGGCATAACGCCGGTATTTTTATTGGCTCGTTGTTTTTGCCGGATGCAGCGTGAACGCCTTGTCCGACCTACAAAATATTGCAAAATCAATACATCGTAGAACGTTGTAGGCCTGATAAGCGTAGCGCATCAGGCCACTACGTTTTATTGCGAAGCCGCATCCGGTTTACGCAATGCCAGCGGATTCAGCTTTATCCCTTCATAATAACTCACCCATGAAGAATATCTCTCAGGGGAATTCCAGACGCGGAAATGCAGACGGGCCATCGTCACCGGATCGCTTAGCAGCACCAGGCGACGATCGCGATTCAGCTTCTCTGGCGTCTCGTTCAGCGCCTGTTCAACGTGGCGATCACGGGCAATTTCCAGCACCTTACTGGCGCGGTGACGCGCCGTCGCCATGGCGGTTGCCAGAGCGTTAAATGACGGGTTAAACACCGCATGCATAAAGCCATCGTCGAGGGAGCGTTGACGATTCATCTCGAGGAAACGATCGGTATCAAGCAGTACCTGCGGCGGTGAATACTCTTCCGGGATCAGGAACAGTTTCCAGCGTTTGGTACGCAGACCCACTGTAGTACGGCTGGAGATCACCGAAACAAACGGTGACAGGATCAACGAGAAAACAATCGGTGCCAGCCAGAACAGGAAACGCAGATCCAGCCACGCCATACCAACCGCCCACACTAACCCCAGCAGCAGCTGAGAGCCGTGGCGTTTGAATGCTTCGCCCCAGGAAGTGGAGTCATCATCACGCTGCGGTGAATTCCACACCACTTCCCAGCCAAGGAAAGCGCTGACGACGAATACCGTATGGAACAGCATACGTACCGGAGCCAGCAACACGGAAAAAAGCACTTCCAGCAGCAGCGATAATGTAACGCGCCAGAAGCCGCCGTATTCTTTCGTTCCTTTGCACCAGATAAGCAAAATGCTCAATAACTTCGGCAGGAACAACAGCACCATAGTCGAAGCAAACAGCGCTATCGCCAGCTCAGGACGCCACTGCGGCCACACCGGGAACAACTGCCGTGGTTGCAGGAAGTATTGCGGTTCGGTCAACGCATGAACTACCTGCAATGCCGTAGAGAGCGCGAGGAACATAAACCACAGCGGCGCGGAGAGATAAGACATCACACCTGTCAGGAACACCGCACGGTGAACCGGGTGCATACCCTTAACCAGGAACAGACGGAAGTTCATCAGGTTACCGTGGCACCAGCGGCGGTCACGTTTTAGCTCATCAAGCAAGTTAGGCGGCAATTCTTCATAAGAACCCGGGAGATCGTAAGCAATCCACACCCCCCAACCTGCACGGCGCATCAACGCCGCTTCCACGAAGTCATGTGACAGGATTGAACCGGCAAAGGAACCTTCGCCCGGCAGCGGAGCCAGTGCGCAGTGCTCGATAAACGGTTTCACGCGGATAATCGCGTTATGTCCCCAGTAGTGCGACTCGCCAAGTTGCCAGAAGTGCAAACCGGCTGTAAACAGTGGCCCATACACGCGGGTCGCGAACTGCTGACAGCGCGCATACAGCGTATCCATACCGGACGCTTTCGGCGACGACTGAATGATCCCGGCGTTCGGGTTGGCTTCCATCAGGCGCACCAGCCCGCACAAACAATCACCGGTCATTACCGAGTCAGCATCCAGCACCACCATGTAGCTGTACTGGCTGCCCCAGCGACGGCAGAAGTCATCGATATTACCGCTTTTACGCTTCACGCGACGACGGCGGCGGCGATAGAAAATCTGACCTTCGCCACCGACTTCAGCGATCAGCTCCATCCAGGCTTTTTGCTCTGCGACGCAGATATCCGGGTTATAACTGTCACTCAGAATGTAGACATCAAAGTGTTTGGCATTCCCGGTGGCTTTTACTGATTCCCACGTTGCACGCAGGCCAGCAAAAACACGGTTCACGTCTTCGTTACAGATAGGCATGATCAACGCCGTGCGATGCTCCGGGTTTAATGGTTCATCGCCAACTGTCGACGCAGATATACTGTATTTATCGCGACCAATAAGCAGTTGCAGGAAGCCCATCAACGCCGTCCAGAATCCGGCGGACACCCAACAGAACAGCACCGCAAAGAGGATCAGGATACCGGTTTGCAGCATATAAGGCAGAAGCTGCATAAAGGAAACCCACACATCCTGACCAACCATATCCATAGGATTAATCAGCGCCCACCCCTGATAAGGAAGAATGGTCTTCATATACCAGGTCGCGACAACAGTTTGTGCGAGCGTCAGGATTAACAAAATGTAACGGCGGATAGTACCGACGGTACGCCACTTTTGCTCGCTTTCCTGCTCTTCTTTGGTCAAACGAGCCAGATAGCGCGGCGTGACATCGCGTCCACGCAGACGATCCCAGAAACGGCCTACCGGGTTGGTACGCCACGGGTCGGGAAACATCGAGGAGCGTTTTGCTTCTGGCATCGCCTTAAGCTGATCGCGCCCTTCATCGTCTTTAATTAACTGTCCATCAGCAAGTGAATCTGGCCAGGCTTGTTCCAGACGCGCCTTTACCGAGCCTTGCGGGGAGTCATCCTCCCGCGCCCAGGTGCGGTGTTCGGCATCCAGCGCCTGATGAACGGCGCGGATATCAGTCTTCGGCAATGCCGCTTTCTCGCTTGCGGCGATGGGCATTGCGTCAATGTACTCAGTTGTCTTATTCATTGGCAGGTAACTGGTAGCTCCAGGTTTCACTCAACGTCTGATCGGCATTCACCAGCGCAGCACGCATTTCAGTGGTTTTCTTGGCATCTTTCACTTTCACACGCATCACCAGACGCCAGCCTTTGGTAACCGGGTTATAGCGCACTGTGCTTTCAACTATCTCACCATTATCACCAATGCTGGTTTGCGCTGTGACCGGGGTATCCTCTGGCAGTTTTTTCATCTCTGCGCCGGTAAAATCGACCACAAAGGCGATAGTACCGTCAGGCTGGCGAATCAGGTTCGACTGCTTCACATCCCCCGTTGAACGACGCGTTTGTTGCACCCATGCGTTATCTGGTGCATGCAGTTTGTCTTCATCACGGCTAAAGGTGATGGTGTATTTAAAGTTCATCTCTTTACCCGGCTCCGGCAGCTGATCCGGCGTCCAGTAAGCGACGATGTTATCGTTGGTTTCATCGTTGGTTGGAATTTCCACCAGCTCAACGCTGCCTTTGCCCCACTCCCCTTTCGGAGTCACCCATGCGCTTGGACGGAGGTCGTAACGATCATCGAGATCTTCGAAGCGGGAGAAATCACGACCGCGCTGCAACAGACCGAAGCCTTGCGGATTTTCCATCGAGAAGCTGCTGACCGCTAAATGTTTCGGGTTATTCAACGGACGCCAGATCCATTCACCATTACCGGCATGGATAGAGAGACCGTTAGAGTCGTGCAACTCCGGGCGATAGTTATTTGCAGGCGAAGGTTGGTTCGGCCCAAACAGGAACATACTGGTTAACGGTGCAACCCCCAGTTTGCCGACTTTATCGCGCAGATAGATTTTCGACTGCACATCCACAACCGTGTCACGCCCTGGCATAACCACGAATTTGTAAGCACCTGTCGCACGCGGCGAGTCAAGCAATGCATAAATGGTTAAACGTTTATCAGTCGGTTTTGGACGCTCGATCCAGAACTCTTTGAAACGTGGAAATTCTTCACCCGATGGCAAGGCGGTATCAATTGCCAGACCGCGGGCAGAAAGGCCATAAACCTGACCTGCGCCAATCACGCGGAAATAGCTGGCCCCGAGCATGCTGACGATTTCATCGTTTTTATCTTTGCTGTTGATCGGGTAAAGCACTTTAAAACCGGCAAAACCAAGGTCTTTTACCGTGTCTTTATCATGCTGAACATCGCCGAAAGTGAAATAATCCGGGCTGTATTTGATTCGTTTGACTGCGGTGGCAGTCACTTCATTTATTTTGACCGGGGTATCGAAGTACATACCCTGATGGTAGAACTCGAGTTTGAATGGGGTCTTCAGATTGTTCCAGTACGCTTTGTCATGATTAAACTGGATCTGCTGATAGTCCGCGTATTTCATGTCGCGGAAAACGGAGGGCAAGTTGCTTTTAGGCGCCTCATAGCCTTTCCCGGCTAAGGATTGAGCTTGCTTTGCGACATCGTCAATACTGAAAGCCCAGCTTGAAGATGTATACAGGGTTAACATTACTGCAGCACTCAACCAACGCATTTTCATCATTTGTAGTTTATGTTTCATAATTAGTAAGCACTTCCCCCTTTGTGTGCTTATATCGATCCGATCTATTTTAATGGATAACCAGCCATTCCGACAACAGAATCCCGGTATCGTTCAGCACGCTGGCTCATGGATTAAGCACCTGATTGCAACCGTTTTCACTTTCCGTGCTTCTCCTAAAGACAGAAGCATCGACTTCGTGTAGGGTTTGCCAGCAAATTTATTTATCAACCGTCTTACAGACGCTTCCATTCTGGTTAGTGGTAGCGATGATGCTATGCATAAAAACCTTGAAGCCTGCGTCTGGCGCGGTCAGGTCGGTGTCGCTATGGCAACAAGCCTAAAGGCATAACCCGACAGGGATAAGACGAAAAATCCGAGATTAGTTAACCATATATGAATCCAGTACCCGCGCAACGTGAATATTTCCTCGACTCCATCCGCGCCTGGCTGATGTTGTTAGGGATCCCTTTTCATATTTCTTTAATCTATTCGAGCCATACATGGCATGTGAATAGCGCCGAACCGTCATTGTGGCTGACCCTTTTTAATGACTTCATCCACTCGTTCCGCATGCAGGTATTTTTCGTTATATCCGGGTACTTTTCTTACATGCTTTTTTTACGCTATCCCCTGAAAAAATGGTGGAAAGTACGTGTCGAACGTGTAGGGATCCCGATGTTAACAGCCATCCCCCTACTGACATTGCCGCAATTTATTATGCTGCAATACGTCAAAGGGAAAGCGGAAAGTTGGCCTGAGCTGTCATTGTATGACAAATATAATACGTTGGCCTGGGAATTAATATCACACCTGTGGTTTTTACTGGTGTTAGTGGTCATGACGACGCTGTGCGTATGGATATTTAAACGCATCAGAAATAATTTAGAAAATTCTGATAAAACGAATAAAAAATTCTCGATGGTAAAATTATCGGTGATTTTTTTGTGCCTCGGCATCGGTTATGCGGTAATAAGAAGAACGATTTTTATTGTGTATCCACCCATTCTGAGTAACGGCATGTTCAATTTTATTGTCATGCAAACGTTATTTTATTTGCCGTTCTTTATCCTCGGCGCACTGGCTTTCATTTTCCCTCATCTTAAAGCCTTGTTTACCACGCCGTCTCGTGGCTGTACCCTTGCAGCAGCATTGGCGTTTGTCGCTTATTTACTCAACCAGCGCTATGGCAGTGGCGATGCCTGGATGTACGAAACCGAGTCGGTGATTACCATGGTCCTCGGTCTGTGGATGGTGAATGTGGTCTTCTCCTTCGGCCACCGTTTGCTTAACTTCCAGTCAGCGCGGGTGACTTACTTTGTTAACGCATCGCTATTTATCTATCTGGTTCACCACCCGTTAACGCTGTTTTTCGGCGCGTACATTACACCGCACATCACCTCCAACTGGCTTGGTTTTCTCTGTGGCCTGATATTCGTAGTAGGGATTGCGATAATTCTGTATGAAATTCATTTACGCATCCCGTTACTGAAGTTTTTGTTCTCTGGTAAACCGGTTGTTAAGCGTGAGAACGATAAAGCACCAGCCCGTTAAGCCGCGTTTACAATAACCATTCCACAGGCAATATCGACGCCAGTCTGACCATAACCCGCTTCCAGAAACTGGTAGCGGGTTCTTTTTTGAGAACAATTTCTTTCTTTGCATGACGATCAACCCAGTTGATCCGCCCCCACCTGTCCAGACGGAGCTGCCAGGCCGCATCATACTGGCTCTGAATAAAGCGTTTATCAATTAACTGTGCCAGCGTTTCGCTCTCTATCACGAACCCCATTTCAGTATTGAGCAATGTCGAACGTGGATCGAAATTGAAAGAGCCAATAAACACCGTTTTACCATCGATGCTAAAGGTTTTAGCATGCAGGCTGGCACCGGAATTACCGGTTATGCCGCGATCGTGTAACGTACTACTTTGTTCACGCGTCGGCTTGAGTTCATATAATTCCACGCCGTAGCGGAGCAATTTTTTGCGCCAGCGCGCGTATCCGGCATGGACGACAGCAACATCGTTAGCGGCAAGAGAATTGGTTAGGATCGCAATCTTTACCCCTTTTCTCACCATCCGTAAGAGTTGCGCCACACCTGCGCGTGTCGGTACAAAATAGGAAGAGATAATATCGATGCGTTCACTGGGTGAGCCCATGATATCGAACAGGCGTTGCGGTAACAGTGAATGCCGTTTTGCCTTGCCTTCCCCTTTCGCCGGATCATCACTTAATAAACGTGTTTTCGCCCAGATAAGCGGCAACGTTCCATCAACCAGATGATTTATAAACGGGCTGGATTCCATTTTGCGTAAATAACGATGCGTCATGGCATCGTCATGCCAGGAGGCGGGTAACTCGATGCGATCCGCCATTTCACCTTCCGGGACATCCAGCACCTGCTGTAAGGGTGAAACCGATTTACAATACCAGTAGCGGGCGAAATCATCGGCAACGTCCTCTACAACTGGTCCTATTGCCATGACATCTAAATCCGAAAAAAGTGGCTCTTCCCCTGCACCAAAATAGGCATCACCAATATTTCGTCCCCCTACCAGCGTCACCACGCCATCGACAGTGAAACTTTTATTGTGCATACGGCGATTGAGACGGGAAAAGTCGGTGATATAACCAAGCGGACGTAGCAAGCGAAACGAGAAAGGATTAAAAAGCCGGACTTCAATGCGGGGATGACTGTCAAGCAAGCGTAAAATGTCGTCAAGTCCGGGTGTATTGTTGTCGTCCAGCAACAAACGGACGCGAACGCCACGCTTTGCTGCGGCTAACAGGGCGGAAAACAGTAACCGACCCGACATATCGTCCTGCCAGATGTAATACTGAACATCCAGCGTATGCTCTGCCATTTCGGCCAGACGATACCGGGCGGCAAACGCATCCAGACTTTTCTCCAGAGGGAAAAGGCCACACTGACCGGGATGTTGCGAACACAGTGGCAGCACCGCGCTCGCCAGCCGGGGCAAATCATTCATCTCCTTGTTGGGTAAGGAGTCTTTCGTAGAGGTGGGCGTTTTCTTCATCATAACAGACAAAGTATACCTGTTCGGGTAAAGCGTGACGGGTAATAAATTCTGAAACGGTTTTTACTGCGATTTCAGCCGCTGCCGCACGAGGGTAACCATAAACCCCAGTACTAATTGCAGGAAAAGCCACTGACGTATAGCTGTTTGCCGCCACCAGTCGTAGGCTATTGAGATAGGCATCCTGCAAAAGCTGGTCTTCGTTTTGTTCACCACCACGCCAGACTGGCCCGACGGTGTGCACTACGGCTTTCGCGGGAAGATCGCCTGCAAGCGTAATAACGGCATGCCCCGTAGGGCAATCGCCCTGCTGCTGCCTGACTTTTAAACAGGCATCCAGCAGGGCCGGACCCGCTGCGCGATGAATGGCCCCATCGACGCCGCCGCCTCCCATTAATGACGGATTAGCCGCATTCACAATCACATCAACGGCCAGTTTGGTAATATCACCCTGCACAACATGAATACGCGTTTTCATAACGCCTCCTTACACCTTCTTGTTTCTTAAGTGTACAGCAGGCTTTTTGGTTAAATCGCATTTTTCTGCTCAGCAAGGTGAGTTGTTCAGAAACTTAGTTATATTCGATGTTCATTACAGCCAGCTTTTTCTGTTTATCAAGATACTGCACTTTTACTGAGGCTATTTGCGCGTTTTTAACATTGCCGCTCATTAACGCTTTGCTGGAATAGGTTCTGCCCGGAACAGAGCCATTCTGTGGGTAGTTCATTTCTACGGGTGATGACTGGGTGCTGACGTCACATGCCGGTTCCACAATTTGGCCATAAAAATGGATCACGCCCCCTTGCGCGGTGCTTCCTGCGATGGCAATAAAAGGAAAAAACAAACTGCCGAGCATAAGAGAGTTTAAAAAAGGTCTGAACATTTATTCTATTTCCTCAATGATTAGTCATCCTTGAGGGTTGTGTTATCCATACTTTCAGGTTGGCTGATCCGCAGCAGACCATTCTCTCCAGATTCATCTTATGCTCGATATTTCAACAAATTAAGACTTTTCTGAAGAGGGCGGCCATTGTTGTGATAAATGAAGTGACTGTCCATCAGAAACAGTAACAACTATTTTCACCCGATCGTCCGGGGAAATATTTAAACTCAACTTCGTCAAAGCAATGGGTTGATTAGCAGGCAATGAGAGGGTCTTTTCTTGCTTCGTCTGACTTTGCCCTGAACTGCCTTCGCGCAGGGACAATATTTGTACTCTGCACAGACAAGATTGAGTAAGAGTGACTTCAGGAATAATGGTGTACATATCCCCTTGCTGGGTCGTATTAAAGGTTATCTGACTGGAAAGTGCCGCAAGGAGTAATAACGCATTCATATTCTTCTCCCGAAAAAAAACAGGGCTTGCGCCCTGTTTCTTTAATACAGAGGATGTATTAGTACTGATGAGCGGTCGCGTTGTTGCCAAAACCAACCTGAGTAACGTTTACGCTAGAGTTAGATGCAGTTTGATCAACTGCAGCACCGTTACCACCACCAAACTGTTTAACAGTCATTTCAGAGTTTTTACCGTTCCACTGATCAAGAGTGGCACTGTTACCGAAGCCACGTTGGGTCAGATCGATTGAGCTGTCATCAGAGCCCTGACCAACATCTGCACCGTTACCGCCACCGTGCTGGGTAATCGTCAAGTCAGAGTTACGAGCATCAGTTTGCAGAGCAAGTGCAGAGTTACCACCACCGTACTGGTAAATATTCAGCTCTGAATTTGGGCCGCTATTATTACCGCCACCGCCATGGTGACCACCACCGCCATACTGAGGAATAGAACCTGCCAGAGCGCTACCAGAGAATACGATTGCTGCAATTGCTGCTACTTTTAAAAGTTTCATGTAAAACCCCCATCGGATTGATTTAAAAGTCGAATGGAAATTAACGTTGTGTCACGCGAATAGCCATTTGCGACTGTCTCTGCACTACAATTGCCGTTTTTTGAGTACCATACTGTGTAATATTTGCTTTATTACCAGAACCTTTCTGGATAATCATCGCAGTATTACCATAAGCACCTTGCGAAATACTGGCATCGTTGGCATTGCCCGCCTGATCAATATATGCAAGGTTATAATCTCCTGTCTGGTCAATCTTTGCCCGGTTGCTACTACCTTCTTGCGCAACAACCGCCAAAAGTTTTGAGCCTCCCTGCCGTAACTGAGCACTATTATTAGTCCCAGCTTGACCAATTATGGCTGCCTGATTAAATGAAGACTTACTCAATTCATTTACCGCGAAGTTATATTCTGAATTAGCTAAATCATAACCTGCTGCGGCTGCAATCCCAGGCGCACCCAGTATTGTTAACATCATAAATAACAATTTGTTTTTCATGTTGTCACCCTGGACCTGGTCGTACATTTAAGAAATTAAATCATTTCAACTTGGTTGTTAACGCAACCTGTATTTTGTTAACGCTGCGTTACGATGGAAAGTATGTCTGCGGAAATATTTTTAATAACTCACCCGCGCGTTGTATTTTTCTTTTTTTGTTCATACCAAAGTATTAAAACCCACGTAAATACGCTGTTATCTACGCAAAAAAATATTTTGTTTTCTTTTAAATTTCGGTTTTCCGCAATCAAAAATCACCAGACAGTCATTCTTCTTGCCCGTCGCTGATTGCTGCGATATGTCTTGCGCACAAGCCGTGACAAACCTCGTCTTTTTGCAGTAAAAAATTGTCCACGGAGGTGTGGAGAAAAAACAAGAACGTTTTACATGACGAAAGGACTACACCGAAATATTTTTTATATGCATTATTAGCAAGTTAGCACCATTTGTATGATTTTTTAAAATTGTGCAAGAAAAACCAAATGTACAACTTTTCTATCATTTCTAAACTTAATAAAACCTTAAGATTAACATTTTAATATAACGAGTTACATTTAGTTACATGTTTAACACTTGATTTAAGATTTGTAATGGCTAGATTGAAATCAGATGTAATCCATTAGTTTTATATTTTACCCATTTAGGGCTGATTTATTACTACACACAGCAGTGCAACATCTGTCAGTACTTCTGGTGCTTCTATTTTAGAGGCAGCTGTCAGGTGTGCGATCAATAAAAAAAGCGGGGTTTCATCATGTTTAATGAAGTCCATAGTATCCATGGTCATACATTATTGTTGATCACTAAACCTTCTTTGCAGGCGACAGCTCTCTTGCAGCACCTTAAACAATCGCTGGCAATTACAGGAAAATTACATAATATTCAACGTTCTCTGGACGATATATCTTCAGGCTCTATTATTCTTCTGGATATGATGGAAGCGGATAAAAAGCTTATCCATTATTGGCAGGATACTTTGAGCAGGAAAAACAACAATATCAAAATATTGTTGCTAAATACGCCTGAAGATTACCCGTACCGCGACATTGAAAACTGGCCTCATATCAACGGCGTTTTTTATGCCATGGAGGATCAAGAACGTGTTGTCAATGGGTTGCAAGGCGTCCTGCGCGGCGAATGCTACTTTACGCAAAAGCTTGCCAGTTACCTGATTACGCATTCAGGTAACTATCGTTATAACAGCACGGAATCAGCCCTCCTTACTCATCGGGAAAAAGAGATCCTGAATAAGCTGCGTATCGGCGCGTCTAATAACGAGATCGCTCGTTCGTTGTTCATCAGCGAAAATACGGTTAAAACGCATCTTTATAATCTTTTCAAGAAGATAGCCGTAAAAAACCGGACACAAGCGGTTTCCTGGGCAAACGATAACCTCAGGCGATAAAGCCATGAAACGTTATTTACGCTGGATTGTGGCGGCAGAATTCCTGTTCGCCGCAGGGAATCTTCACGCCGTTGAGGTAGAAGTCCCGGGCTTGTTAACTGACCATACTGTTTCATCTATTGGCCATGATTTTTACCGAGCCTTTAGTGATAAATGGGAAAGTGACTATACGGGTAACTTAACGATTAATGAAAGGCCCAGTGCACGATGGGGAAGTTGGATCACAATAACGGTCAATCAGGACGTTATTTTCCAGACTTTTTTATTCCCGTTGAAAAGAGACTTCGAAAAAACTGTCGTCTTTGCACTGATTCAAACTGAAGAAGCACTAAATCGTCGCCAGATAAATCAGGCGTTATTGAGTACGGGCGATTTGGCGCATGATGAATTCTAAATAAAAAATTGTTCGGAGGCTGCAATGCGTGTCAAACATGCAGTAGTTCTACTCATGCTTATTTCGCCTTTAAGTTGGGCTGGAACCATGACTTTCCAGTTCCGTAATCCAAACTTTGGTGGCAACCCAAATAATGGCGCTTTTTTATTAAATAGCGCCCAGGCACAGAACTCGTATAAAGATCCGAGCTATAACGATGACTTTGGTATTGAAACGCCATCAGCGTTAGATAACTTTACCCAGGCCATCCAGTCACAAATTTTAGGTGGGCTACTGTCGAATATTAATACCGGTAAACCGGGCCGCATGGTGACCAACGATTATATTGTCGATATCGCTAACCGCGATGGTCAATTGCAGTTGAATGTGACGGATCGCAAAACCGGACAAACCTCGACCATCCAGGTTTCGGGTTTACAAAATAACTCAACCGATTTTTAAGCCCCAGCTTCATAAGGAAAATAATCATGCAGCGCTTATTTCTTTTGGTTGCCGTCATGTTACTGAGCGGATGCTTAACCGCCCCGCCTAAAGAAGCCGCCAGACCGACATTAATGCCTCGTGCTCAGAGCTACAAAGATTTGACCCATCTGCCAGCGCCGACGGGTAAGATCTTTGTTTCGGTATACAACATTCAGGACGAAACCGGGCAATTTAAACCCTACCCGGCAAGTAACTTCTCCACTGCTGTTCCGCAAAGCGCCACGGCAATGCTGGTCACGGCATTGAAAGATTCTCGCTGGTTTATACCGCTGGAGCGCCAGGGCTTACAAAACCTGCTTAACGAGCGCAAGATTATTCGTGCAGCACAAGAAAACGGCACGGTTGCCATTAATAACCGAATCCCGCTGCAATCTTTAACGGCGGCAAATATCATGGTTGAAGGTTCGATTATCGGTTATGAAAGCAACGTTAAATCGGGCGGTGTTGGGGCAAGATATTTTGGGATCGGTGCAGACACGCAATACCAGCTCGATCAGATTGCCGTGAACCTGCGTGTCGTCAATGTGAGTACCGGTGAGATCCTCTCCTCGGTGAACACCAGTAAGACGATACTTTCCTATGAAGTTCAGGCGGGGGTCTTCCGCTTTATTGACTACCAGCGCTTGCTGGAAGGGGAAGTAGGTTACACCTCGAACGAACCCGTTATGCTGTGCCTGATGTCGGCTATCGAAACAGGCGTCATTTTCCTGATTAATGATGGTATCGACCGCGGTCTTTGGGATTTGCAGAACAAAGCAGAACGGCAGAATGACATTCTGGTGAAATACCGCCATATGTCGGTTCCACCGGAATCCTGATAGATAAAAATGCCGGAATTATCATCCGGCATTTTACTGTTCAAGCGAAAGCGTGAGTGCCCCTCACGCTTTATTTTTGATTTGCTGCTCACGGTGAGCCGTCTTTGCACTACGCGCCGCCAGCCACAAGCCGCTGTTTTTCATTGCGTAACCAAATACCAGTCCAAGCGCCAGCGAAGGTAACACCAGTTTCCAGTCACCCTGCCCGGCAAACGTCGCGCATGCGCCTATAAACGTCCCCGGAACAAATGAAAGCAGCAGCTGTTTCGCCTGAATACACATCAGAAACGCGACAATACCGGTTATGACATAACCGAGAATTTCCAGATGTGGTGCCAGTGCACTACCGTAAATAATGACCATCGCCCACACCACGCCACTAAGCAGGGTTGCAGCGGAGATCGCCAGCCCTTTCAGCCCACCTTGCGGGCAGGCAAAGTAGGCCGTACAGCCCAGGAAGCCCGCCCAGCTTAGTAAGCCCAGGGAAACAGCCACCCATCCCCAGATACCGGAGAGAATGCCTGTTGTGATTGCAATAGAGAGAAGTATGTTCATGCCGCGCATGATAGCAGAAAACGCGGCCATGAATGAGATCGAGCACACATTTTATGCAACAACAAATTATCTGTTGCAGTTATGAGTGATGGAGATCACATTTACTCTTCAGAATCTTCTTCCAGCTCGTCCCACATTGCACTAATAGCATCGCGGGTTAGCGGTGCCATGGTGCGCCAGAAAGGCGTAGTTGCATGGGCCTCCACTTTGCCAAGGAACGCACCACACCAGGGTAACAGATACTCACTGAACAGTGTTTCCAGTGCTTCGCTCTCATCTTCCGTTGACTGATCTTCCAGCCAGGAAGCCGCGAGCAGCAATGTACCGATGTGATCGGCTGGCGTATCCGCTAATGGCATCCCTCGTTCGGAAAGAAAAGCGCGCACTTCCGCTTCCGTCGAGCCCTCAACCCATGCGCTACGATATGGCGGCACAGCACATTCATCGCCGATAAACAACGCATTGTATTCGGCAGAGACCTGCGCCATATCACAGCTTTTCTGTAAACGTGTCAGTAACTCATCCTGCTCCAGTGGCCAGTTCGCAGCCAGTTTCCCCTCACGAATCAGGGTAAACAGCGGCACCAGTAAAGGATCTTGCGGTTGGCGGTAATAGAGCGAACCCAGCACACGACAGAGGATAGAAAACTCGTTCATTAATATATTTCCATTACTAGTAGTTAAAGGTCTGCAAATTCCGCAATCGGTGCCATACCGCGAGATTCAAGAAAGTTCAGTAAGCGGCGCGGAGAAACATTCAAAATGCGCTCTGGCGGAAAATCTACCGCGTCGAGGATTTTAAGACACTCTTCAAATTCCCCCATGGTAAACGCAGTGTGAGAATCCGAGCCTAATGCCACCCAACCTCCAGCGTCACGTACCGCTGCGGCTACCGCACGACAGTTGTCTTCACTGCCCTTACGTGAGTGTAAAAATGAGGAATTATTGATTTCCAGCGCCACCTGATGTTTCGCCGCAGCTTCAGAAACAGCTTTAAAATCAATTGGATATCGTGGATTTCCGGGATGACTTATTATATGCACATTGCCGCTGGCGATAGTGGCGATCATCGCTTGCGTATTGGTCGCTTTATCATGTGGTGCAAAAACCGGTTCATGAAAGCCGGCAATAATTAGATCCAGCGAATCAAACATTTTGCCACTGCAGTCAATTTCACCATCAACATTTTTAATGTTAGCTTCGATACCACGCAGGATCCCTACCCCATCGACCATTCGCGGCCAGATACGCATGTTAATGAAGTGCCAGTGATGCGGCGCATCTTCCATGTCCGGGCCATGATCGGTGATCGCAAAAAGTTTAATGCCCTTTTGTTTGGCCTGGGCAATATAATCACTTAATGTGCTATATGCATGCGTGCTGGCAACGGTATGCATATGAAGGTCGACGGGATACATAACTCTCTCCTGTATTCAATTCCCGCCAAGGATAGCAGGAAACCTGATGCTTTATTAGTAGCCGCGTGCGCGGTCGACTTGCCCGCAGACCCTCTCCCCTTTTTCGAGCTGGGCAATGGTGCGAGAAATGTACTCCACAGCTTCAGCGGGACGGGTAATCGCGGCGACATGTGGTGTTATCGCCACGCGTGGATGTTGCCAGAGCGGACTTTCCGGCGGTAAGGGTTCGCGATTAAAAACATCCAGCATTGCGCCTTTAACTTTGCCGCTATCCAGCGCCGCGAGCAGGTCATCTTCCACGACATGAACACCACGCGCCAGGTTGAGGAGATACGCGCCATCCGGTAATTTTTCGATTAATTGTTGATTAATAATGCCGACGGTTTCAGGGGTATTCGGTAACAAATTAATCAATACCCGGCATTGGCTCAGAAATGCAGAGAGTTCTTCCCGTCCGGCAAAGCTTTGCACGCCAGGCCACGATTTACGGGTTCGACTCCAGCAACGCAGCGGGAAGCGCCAGGTTTGCAGACTCTGTGCAACTTTACTGCCCAGTACGCCTGCACCCAAAATGCCGATGGTAAAATCTTCCCGATGATATTCAGGCAGCGGTTGCCAATGCGAACTATTTTGCTGGATGCGGTAATCGTCAAAACGTCGAAACCAATGCAGCACCTGACTGACAGCATATTCCTGCATTTGCTCGCCCATACCGGTATCTTCCAGGCGAAAAAGTGGAACAGAAGGCTTCAGCATTTCAGGGTGTGCCTGTAACTTGCTCAAAATAGAATCAACACCGGCCCCGAGTGCAAACACCGCTTTAAGATCGCGCCCTGCCAGCATTTCAACTGGAGGATGCCAGACTAAAGCATAATCGGCTGATTCATTATCTCCGCTTTTCCATGCTCTGACTCTTGCCTGAGGAATAGCTTTGCGCAGTGCCTCAATCCACCATTGGGTATCGAACGTTGGGTGATAAAAGATGATATCCATACTGACTCCCGAAGAGTGTTGGCGAAATTTATTCGCACTTATCGTTATGATCTACAAAGGCCACCAGCATAACAAATCCGTGGTCGGTGGCAAAAAAAGCAGATTTCGCTTATTAAAACTGCATATTGATTGAAGTTTGAATAAACGCGCGATTTTTTAAAAAAGTTTGTTGACCTCAGGTCATGATTTCCCTAAATTAGCGCCCGTTCCAGCAAGACAGGAACGACAATTTGGTGAGGTGTCCGAGTGGCTGAAGGAGCACGCCTGGAAAGTGTGTATACGGCAACGTATCGGGGGTTCGAATCCCCCCCTCACCGCCATCTTTAAAGAAGAGCTCGTACGAAAGTACGGGCTTTTTTTTCGTATATTGCACACACCGGGGGGATGAGAAGCCCCGACAGGGGTTCGACAACTGGCGACAGCCAGTTGGACAGACCGTGAACGCAGTGAGCGGGCTGCCCGCAGGGCGAGCGAAGCGAGTCAATCCCCCCCTCACCGCCATCTTTAAAGAAGAGCTCGTACGAAGGTACGGGCTTTTTTTTCGTATATTGCACACACCGGGGGATGAAAAGCCCCGACCGGGGTTCGACAACTGGCGACAAACTCAATCATCATCCTTGCAGTTGATAAGAATTTCTGCCTCTTTTACAACTATCTTATTACGTCCGGTTTCTTTCGCTTCATATAGTGCATTATCAGCCATTCGATAGATTTCATTCGGATTTAACGCACTTCCCTGAGTCACCACAGCGCCAATGCTAATCGTCACTTTTTGCGGTATGGCGTATTCAGGATTATCGCCTGTCAAACGCTCTACATTTGCCCTTATCCTTTCGGCTAAAACTTTCGCGCTTTCAGTATCGGTCTCCGTCAGCAAGACGCCAAACTCTTCGCCGCCAACGCGTGCTAAAAGGTCATTTGGTCGTATGCTTTTCCCAATGATGCTCACCACTGTTTTTATCACCTGATCGCCAACCGGATGCCCCCACGTATCGTTAACTTTTTTAAAGTGATCGATATCCATAATCATGACACAATAAGACGTTTTTTGGGCTGATGCTGATTGAGCCTTCAGTTCATTGAAAAAATAATTCCTGTTAAATATATTAGTTAATGGATCGCGATGGGCAATGTTCTTTGTTACTCGTAGCGCACTGAAAATATGGCACATAAATATTACCATAACGGTTAATTTACTGACTACTTCAATAGTGCGGCTAATATACCAAGTGGACACACTATACCTGCTCATAAATAACAGAGAGATATTATACAGCACGGCACAGAAAGCAATCACTGATACTCCATTCCAGATATCACAGCGTAAACCATTAAAGTATAGATTAACCAAAAGCAAGATTAACCACATGAAAATCATTATGGTAACATATGAGGTTTTCCAGACTACCTGACCATTTTCATTTGTTAACTCGGCAATATGTAAACTGTAGTCATCATAATGACTACTTAGCATGTGAGCAACTGCCGCCCCCCCAAAAAATAAAAAATAGGCTTATACACAATGTCATTTTTTTGGAAAAAAAACAGCGTTTCTTATTGTTTTCACTAACTTTATTCACCAGCGCTAGCAATATTAACATGCACAAACTCATCTGACGAAACAAATAATAAATTGCAATATCATTTTGTACAACGCTGCTTATCAAATGCCCCTCAATAAATTGCTGAATGATAATGACAGTTTTAACAAAGTAAATCAAACAACTCAGAAACGCTAAACTAAGTATGCAGTTTGAAAATTGCACACGATCATAAATGAAATACAATTGCATGAAAATAAATGCAACGGTATCGATAAAAAATAAAGCAATCATAACCATTAGATAGGTTGATCGTGGAACAACCTCCTCAACGGTTGGCTGATTAAACCAACTATTTACCAAAACGAATGCAAGCCCAAACAATAAGCTCACCAATACAGTACTACTAATTCCCAAATAGTCTTTTTCCATAAAGCTACACCAATCTGTAGGTTGTAGATCCCTTTCTGTCACTAATAGATATAAGAACTGTACTGTTGTCAATATAAAAATCCACCACAAACAATACCAATGATGATAGTTGCAGACCGCAATTATTATTACCTTAGTGCTTTATACATTCTTCGCGACAAGACAGGCTTGCAAATACATATAAATGGTTATAAGGAAATCCTTATAAAACATTAATTCATAGATATATTAGGAATAACAATTGAATCCGTGAGTACAGTAACGCTGCATTTCATCAGGACTTTCGAAAAATCCGATATCATGCATCGGAATTTACTGATTTAATTATTTTAATCCTAATTTATTTTGAAAAAGGCATTGGGATTTATGCCGTATTCCTGAAGTTCCTCATCATTGGAATGGATTTTCGGGCGAGAAAAGGATTTTATATGGATACTCTACTCATCATTTCTTCTTCTCATCATCAACAATTCACGTCTCTCTTCCGCGTTTAATAACGGATTATGATGTGCAAAAAAATATCTTTCGTTTCAGTTACCTGTAATTAGATACAGAGAGAGATTTTGGCAATACATGGAGTAATACAGGATGTATTCAAGTAGCAGAAAAAGGTGCCCGAAAACCAAATGGGCTTTGAAAATTCTTACTGCCGCATTTTTAGCAGCGAGTCCCGCGGCGAAGAGTGCTGTTAATAATGCCTATGATGCATTGATTATCGAAGCTCGCAAGGGAAATACTCAGCCAGCTTTGTTATGGTTTGCACAAAAATCAGCACTCAGTAATAACCAAATTGCTGACTGGTTACAGATTGCCTTATGGGCCGGGCAAGATAAACAGGTTATTACCGTTTACAACCGCTACCGTCATCAGCAATTACCAGCGCGTGGTTATGCAGCTGTCGCCGTCGCTTATCGTAACCTGCAACAATGGCAAAACTCGCTTACACTGTGGCAAAAGGCACTCTCTCTGGAGTCGCAAAATAAGGATTATCAACGGGGACAAATTTTAACCCTGGCAGATGCGGGTCACTATGATTCTGCGCTGGTTAAACTTAAGCAGCTTAACTCTGGAGCACCGGACAAAGCTAATTTACTCGCAGAAGCCTATATCTATAAACTGGCGGGGCGGCATGAGGATGAATTACGGGCGATGACAGGGTCATTACCTGAAAATGCCTTAACGCAACAATATCCCACAGAATACGTGCAGGCATTACGGAATAATCAACTTGCTGCCGCGATTGACGATGCCAATTTAACGCCAGATATTTGCGCTGATATTCATGCCGAACTGGTCAGACTGTCGTTTATGCCTACGCGCAGTGAAAGTGAACGTTATGCCATTGCCGATCGCGCCCTCGCCCAATACGCTGCATTAGAAATTCTGTGGCATGATAACCCTGACCGCACTGCCCAGTACCAGCGTATTCAGGTTGATCATCTTGGCGCGTTATTAACTCGCGATCGTTATAAAGACGTTATTTCTCACTATCAGCGTTTAAAAAAGACGGGGCAAATTATTCCGCCCTGGGCGCAATATTGGGTTGCGTCGGCTTATCTCAAAGAACATCAGCCAAAAAAAGCACAGTCAATAATGACAGAGCTCTTTTATCACAAGGAGACCATTGCCCCGGATTTATCCGATGAAGAACTTGCGGATCTCTTTTACAGCCACCTGGAGAGTGAAAATTATCCCGGCGCGCTAACTGTCACCCAACATACCATTAATACTTCGCCGCCTTTCCTTCGGTTAATGGGCACGCCTACGAGCATCCCGAATGATACCTGGTTACAGGGGCATTCGTTTCTCTCAACCGTAGCAAAATATAGTAATGATCTTCCTCAGGCTGAAATGACAGCCAGAGAGCTTGCTTATAACGCACCAGGAAATCAGGGACTGCGCATTGATTACGCGAGTGTGTTACAAGCCCGCGGTTGGCCTCGTGCGGCAGAAAATGAATTAAAAAAAGCAGAAGTGATCGAGCCACGTAATATTAATCTGGAGGTTGAACAAGCCTGGACAGCATTAACGTTACAAGAATGGCAGCAGACAGCGGTCTTAACGCACGATATTGTCGAACGTGAACCGCAAGATCCCGGCGTTGTACGTTTAAAACGTGCGGTTGATGTACATAATCTTGCAGAGCTTCGTATCGCTGGTTCAACAGGAATTGATGCCGAAGGTCCGGATAGTGGCAAACATGATGTCGACTTAACCACCATCGTTTATTCACCACCGCTGAATGATAACTGGCGCGGTTTTGCTGGATTCGGTTATGCCGATGGACAATTTAGCGAAGGAAAAGGGATTATTCGCGACTGGCTTGCGGGTGTTGAGTGGCGGTCACGTAATATCTGGCTTGAGGCGGAGTACACCGAACGCTTTTTCAATCATGAGCATAAACCCGGCGCGCGCCTGTCTGGCTGGTATGATTTTAATGATAACTGGCGTATTGGTTCGCAACTGGAACGCCTCTCTCACCGCGTTCCATTACGGGCAATGAAAAATGGTGTTACAGGCAACAGTGCACAGGCTTATGTTCGCTGGTATCAAAATGAGCGGCGTAAGTACGGTGTCTCTTGGGCTTTCACTGATTTTTCTGACAGTAATCAGCGTCATGAAGTCTCACTTGAGGGTCAGGAACGCATCTGGTCTTCACCATATTTGATTGTCGATATCCTCCCCAATCTGTATTACGAACAAAATACAGAACACGACACCCCATACTACAACCCTATAAAAATGTTCGATATTGTTCCGGCATTTGAGGCAAGTCATTTGTTATGGCGAAGCTATGAAAATAGCTGGGAGCAAATCTTCAGCGCAGGTGTTGGTGCCTCCTGGCAAAAACATTATGGCACGGATGTCGTCACCCAACTCGGCTACGGGCAACGCATTAGCTGGAATGACGTGATTGATGCTGGCGCAACGCTACGCTGGGAAAAACGTCCTTATGACGGTGACAGAGAACACAACTTATACGTTGAATTCGATATGACATTCAGATTTTAAGGATAAATATGTTACGTAATGGAAATAAATATCTCCTGATGCTGGTGAGTATAATTATGCTCACTGCGTGCATTAGCCAGTCAAGAACATCATTTATACCGCCACAGGATCGCGAATCTTTACTCGCCGAGCAACCGTGGCCGCATAATGGTTTTGTGGCGATTTCATGGCATAACGTTGAAGACGAAGCTGCCGACCAGCGTTTTATGTCAGTGCGGACATCAGCACTGCGTGAACAATTTGCCTGGCTGCGCGAGAACGGTTATCAACCGGTCAGTATTGCTCAAATTCGTGAAGCACATCGAGGAGGAAAACCGCTACCGGAAAAAGCAGTAGTGCTGACTTTTGATGACGGCTACCAGAGTTTTTATACCCGCGTCTTCCCAATTCTTCAGGCCTTCCAGTGGCCTGCTGTATGGGCCCCCGTCGGCAGTTGGGTCGATACGCCAGCGGATGAACAAGTAAAATTTGGCGATGAGATGGTCGATCGAGAATATTTTGCCACGTGGCAACAAGTGCGAGAAGTTGCGCGTTCCCGGCTCGTTGAGGTCGCTTCTCATACATGGAATTCTCACTACGGTATTCAGGCTAATGCCACCGGCAGCTTATTGCCTGTATATGTAAATCGTGCATATTTTACTGACCACGCACGGTATGAAACCGCAGCAGAATACCGGGAAAGAATTCGTCTGGATGCTGTAAAAATGACGGAATACCTGCGTACAAAGGCTAAGGTAAATCCACACGTTTTTGTTTGGCCTTATGGTGAAGCGAATGGCATAGCGATAGAGGAATTAAAAAAACTCGGTTATGACATGTTCTTCACCCTTGAATCAGGTTTGGCAAATGCGTCACAATTGGATTCCATTCCGCGAGTATTAATCGCCAATAATCCCTCATTAAAAGAGTTTGCCCAGCAAATTATTACCGTACAGGAAAAATCATCACAACGGGTAATGCATATCGATCTTGATTACGTTTATGACGAAAACCGCCAGCAAATGGATCGCAATATTGATGTGCTAATTCAGCGGGTGAAAGATATGCAAATATCAACCGTGTATTTGCAGGCATTTGCTGATCCCGATGGTGATGGGCTGGTCAAAGAGGTCTGGTTTCCAAATCGTTTGCTACCAATGAAAGCAGATATTTTTAGTCGGGTTGCCTGGCAATTACGTACCCGCTCAGGTGTAAACATCTATGCGTGGATGCCGGTATTAAGCTGGGATTTAGATCCCACATTAACGCGAGTAAAATATTTACCAACAGGGGAGAAAAAAGCACAAATTCATCCTGAACAATATCGCCGTCTATCTCCTTTTGATGACAGGGTCAGAGCACAAGTTGGCATGTTATATGAAGATCTTGCCGGACATGCTGCTTTTGATGGCATATTGTTCCACGATGATGCTTTGCTTTCAGATTATGAAGATGCCAGTGCACCGGCTATCACGGCTTATCAGCAAGCAGGCTTTAGCGGGAGTCTGAGCGAAATTCGACAAAACCCGGAGCAATTTAAACAGTGGACCCGCTTTAAAAGTCGTGCGTTAACTGACTTCACTTTAGAACTTAGTGCGCGCGTAAAAGCCATTCGCGGTCCACATGTTAAAACTGCACGAAATATTTTTGCACTTCCGGTAATACAACCTGAAAGTGAAGCCTGGTTTGCACAGAATTATGCTGATTTCCTAAAAAGCTATGACTGGACCGCTATTATGGCTATGCCTTATATGGAAGGTGTCGCAGAAAAATCGGCTGACCAATGGTTAATACAATTGACCAATCAAATTAAAAACATCCCTCAGGCTAAAGACAAATCTATTTTAGAATTACAGGCACAAAACTGGCAGAAAAATGGTCAGCATCAGGCTATTTCTTCGCAACAACTCGCTCACTGGATGAGCCTATTACAACTGAATGGAATGAAAAACTATGGTTATTATCCCGACAATTTTCTGCATAACCAACCTGAAATAGACGTTATTCGTCCTGAGTTTTCAACAGCCTGGTATCCGAAAAATGATTAATCGCATCGTATCGTTTTTTATATTATGTCTGGTGTTATGCATACCCCTATGCGTAGCGTACTTTCACTCTGGTGAACTGATGATGAGGTTCGTTTTCTTCTGGCCGTTTTTTATGTCCATTATGTGGATTGTTGGCGGCGTCTATTTCTGGGTCTATCGTGAACGCCACTGGCCGTGGGGAGAAAACGCACCAGCTCCCCAGTTGAAAGATAATCCGTCTATCTCCATTATCATTCCCTGTTTTAATGAGGAGAAAAACGTTGAGGAAACCATACACGCCGCTTTAGCACAGCGTTATGAGAACATTGAAGTTATTGCCGTAAATGACGGTTCAACAGACAAAACCCGTGCCATCCTGGATCGCATGGCTGCACAAATTCCCCACCTGCGGGTCATTCATCTGGCGCAAAACCAGGGGAAAGCCATTGCGCTTAAAACCGGAGCTGCCGCGGCGAAAAGTGAATATCTGGTGTGCATTGATGGCGATGCGTTATTAGACCGCGATGCGGCGGCATATATTGTGGAACCGATGTTGTACAACCCGCGTGTGGGTGCCGTAACCGGTAATCCTCGTATTCGAACACGTTCTACCCTGGTGGGTAAAATTCAGGTTGGCGAGTATTCCTCAATTATTGGTTTGATCAAGCGAACCCAGCGTATCTATGGAAACGTATTTACCGTTTCTGGTGTTATTGCCGCATTTCGTCGCAGCGCCCTGGCAGAAGTGGGTTACTGGAGTGACGATATGATCACCGAAGATATTGATATTAGCTGGAAGCTGCAGTTGAATCAGTGGACGATTTTTTACGAGCCACGGGCGCTGTGCTGGATATTAATGCCTGAAACGTTAAAAGGGCTGTGGAAACAGCGCCTGCGCTGGGCTCAGGGCGGTGCAGAAGTATTCCTCAAAAATATGACAAGGCTATGGCGCAAAGAAAACTTTCGAATGTGGCCACTGTTTTTTGAATACTGTCTGACGACAATATGGGCCTTTACCTGCCTGGTCGGTTTCATTATTTACGCAGTCCAACTTGCAGGTGTACCGTTAAATATTGAATTGACACATATCGCTGCGACACATACTGCCGGAATATTATTGTGTACGTTATGTTTACTGCAATTTATTGTCAGCCTGATGATCGAGAATCGCTATGAGCATAATCTGACTTCATCGCTTTTCTGGATTATTTGGTTCCCGGTTATTTTCTGGATGCTGAGCCTGGCAACGACATTGGTATCATTTACACGAGTCATGTTGATGCCTAAAAAGCAACGCGCCCGTTGGGTAAGTCCCGATCGAGGGATTCTGAGAGGTTAATATGAACAATTTAATTATTACGACCCGACAATCGCCAGTACGTTTAATGGTTGATTATGTTGCCACAACCATCTTATGGACATTATTTGCTTTGTTCATATTCTTATTCACCATGGATCTGCTGACGGGTTATTACTGGCAAAGTGAGGCCAGAAGCCGACTTCAGTTCTATTTTTTGCTGGCAGTGGCGAATGCCGTCGTGTTAATTGTCTGGGCGCTGTACAATAAGCTGCGTTTTCAAAAACAGCAGCATCATGCAGCCTACCAATATACGCCGCAAGAATATGCAGAGAGCTTAGCAATACCTGATGAGCTCTATCAGCAACTACAAAAAAGCCACAGGATGAGCGTACACTTCACCAGCCAAGGGCAAATAAAAATGGTTGTTTCAGAAAAAGCGCTAGTCCGGGCATAAACACCCAAAACAAAGCCCGGTTCGCCCGGGCTCTGCACCGATAATACACTTAACTGTATGCATGTAGCGTACGTTGGCAAAGTGCCGAACGTACGCAATCCTCTTTACCGAATCGGACGATCCCGACCATTTCATCCTCTTCGAAACGTTCCAGCGCGTCACTTAATCCGGAGCGCACGCCGCGAGGCAAATCGCATTGCGTGATATCACCGTTGACGATAACCGTCACGTTCTCCCCGAGGCGGGTTAAAAACATTTTCATTTGCGCGGCAGTCACATTCTGCGCCTCGTCAAGAATGACGACTGCATTTTCAAAGGTACGTCCACGCATATAGGCGAACGGCGCAATTTCCACCTTCCCTATTTCCGGTCGCAGGCAGTACTGCATAAAGGAAGCCCCTAAGCGACGGACCAGCACGTCGTAGACCGGGCGAAAATAGGGAGCAAACTTTTCTGCGATATCACCAGGTAAGAAACCTAGATCTTCATCGGCTTGCAGAACTGGACGGGTGACAATAATCCTGTCGACATCCTTATGTATCAGGGCCTCTGCCGCTTTTGCGGCACTGATCCAGGTTTTTCCGCACCCGGCTTCGCCGGTGGCGAATATCAGCTGCTTACTCTCAATAGCCTTCAGATAGTGCAATTGCGCTTCATTTCGCGCGAGGATGGGCGAGGTATCGCGACTGTCGCGGGCCATACCAATGGCTTCTACGCCGCTCATCTGCACAAGCGAGGTGACCGATTCTTCTTCACGCTGCTTATGGCTGCGCGAATCCCGTCTCAGCACACGTTTTGCCTCGCGACGAGCTTTGATCACTGCTTTTTGTCTTCCCATGGAGAGCACCTTGAGTTGTTTGTATTCATCACACGCGCCGTTGGCAGCGCGATTATGCGCACGAACATCAGAGGGTTGGCTTCCTTGTAAGCCATAGTTTGCTGTTGGATAAAATGCCGAAAAACGGCTACGCACACCGTTTGCGGCGTCGGTAACACATGAAAAGTAAGGAAGAATTTGAAAATGCAAAGTGACGAGATGACTACCGGAGGAGAAATCTCCGCGAGTGGTGGAGCGTTGCTTAACAAAACATTGTCCAGTACAGGACGTTACCATCCGCGATCTCCATAGTGACTGACTATCACTGCCGGGAACTTCCGCTGCTACTTAATAATTACAACAGATCTCGCATTCATTGCAACAATATATTCACTTATATTTAACTATAAAACACCATTTCAGTGACATTAGTTTCTACTGGAAAGATGACAGAGTGATGACAGTGATGAAAAAAGCTGTGTGCTTTCAGCAGGATTCGCATCAGGCATCAACGCACGAACGCCGGATGCGGCGTGAACGCCTTATCCTGCCTACCGAACCCGCACCGATTGTAGGCATGATAAGACGCGCAAGCGTCGCATCAGGCATCAACGCACGAACGCCGGATGCGGCGTGAAAGCCTTATCCAGCCTACCGAACCCGCACCGATTGTAGGCATGATAAGACGTGTAAGCGTCGCATCAGGCATCAGCGCACGAGCGCCTGGTGCGGCGTAAACGCCTTATACGCCTAAAAACATTAAACCCGCAATAATGCGCTTCCAAGATAATCGTTCGTGTCCTTCACACCCGGCAGCGCAAAGAAATAGCCGCCACCGATGGGTTTAACGTATTCCTCCAGCGCCTCGCCATTCAACCTTTTTTGTACTGTCAGGAAGCCCTTTTCCAGATCGTGTTGGTAGCAGACAAACAGCAACCCCATATCCAGTTGCCCGGAGTTGGTAACACCCAACGAATAACTGTAGCCACGACGCAGCATCAAACTAGACTCGCTCTCCGTCGTGCGGGGATTCGCCAGCCGGATATGGCTGTCCAGCGCGATCACCTTCCCTTCCGGATCACTGGCGTAATCGGGAACATCATGCTCATGCTGCATTCCCAGCGGCGCGCCGGTTTGTTTATCACGCCCAAATATCGTCTGCTGTTCTTTCAGCGGCGTTCTGTCCCAAAACTCCACCCGAAACTGAATCAACCGCACCGCCTGGTAGCTGCCGCCGATAGCCCAGGCAGGCTCCTGCTGATCTGCCGTCACCCACACCACTTGTTGCATCAACTTATCATTCTGGCTATCGGGATTGGCAGTGCCGTCTTTGAAACCCAGCAAATTTATCGGCGTCTCTTTACCTTTACTACGCGCCGCGTGGTCGGAAATAAACCCTTCCCGCTTCCAACGCACGCTGAGCAAATCCGGCGTGTGTTTGATGATATCGCGCAGCGCATGGATCACCGTGTCCTGGGTGTTGGCGCAAATTTGTAGCAACACATCACCATGACATAACGCCGCATCCAGCGAGTCGTTGGGGAAACGCGTCATCTTCTGCAACTTTTTCGGCATCTGTGGCGCAAGACCAAACCGTTCATCAAACAACGAGTGACCAACTGACAACGTGATGGTGAGATTATCGGGCGCAATGTAGCCGCCAAGAATGCCGGAATCGCGTGGTGGCAGGCGTGGATTTGGCGTTTCTGGTGCCGCTCCGCCCTGAGTCAGAAAAGCAAAACGCTGAGTCAACAAGCGAAACAATCGCTCAAGATCAGCTTTATCGCTGGCAAGCACATCAAACGCCACCAGCATCATTGCCGCCTGCTGCGGCGTCAGAATACCCGCCTGATGTTCGCCATAAAACGGCTGCGCTTCACTGCGCGCATCCGGTGAAAGCGTCCCCGGCGCACTTAGTGGTTTTTGCGCATGCGCTACCGGGCAACTTCCCGCCAGTGCCAGCGCGCCAATCCCTTTCAGTAAACGTCGGCGTGACGGTTTATTCACGCCGTTTTCATCTTCATACTGCATAACGCTTAATCCAGTCCCAGCACACCGCGAAGTTGCGCCAGATCTTCCGCTAGCGCAGTAATCGGCCCTTTCAGCGCATTACGATCGGCATCGGTCAATTTGTCGTAGGTTTCAAAACCGTCTTTGGTACGGTATTTCGCCAGAATGGTATCGACCTTTTTGAAGTTAGCATCGACTTTTGCCAGCAGTTCCGGGTTGGCTTTTTGTAGTTGTGGACGCAGCAGATCGACAATTTTCTGCGAGCCTTCAACGTTAGCCTGGAAGTCCCACAGATCGGTGTGGCTGTAGCGATCTTCTTCACCGCTGATTTTGCTGGCTGCCACTTCCTCAATCAGTCCGGCTGCGCCGCCGACCACTTTTGAAGGTGGGAAAGCCAGTTCACTGATGCGTTTTTGCAAATCGACCACATCGGTATAAAGCTGGTCAGCATACTGATCCATTCCTTTGGTGGTATTGTCGCCAAACAATGCTTTTTCCAGACGGTGGAAACCGGTGAATTTCGGATCGGCGGCTTTTTGCTCGTAATCATCTTCACGGGCGTCAATGCTGCCATCCAGATCGGAGAAAAGTTCAGCAATCGGTTCGATGCGCTCATAGTGCTGGCGCGTCGGCGCATACAGTGCTTTCGCTTTTTCGATATCGCCTGCTTTAATAGCGTCGGTAAAGGCTTTGGTGTCGGTCACCAGTTGCGTGGTTTCCGCCATGACATACGCTTTATATGCAGTAATTGCACCACCAAGACTTAACAGCGCATCACTTTGCGCCGCATCCGCCGTTGCTTCACCTTTGACGATCAACTTCCCTTTCGGGTTAGTCAGCAGACCGCAGGTCATATCGTATTCGCCAGGCTGTAAATTCGCCGTCATTTTCTGGCTAAAACCAGGGGCGATATTTTCCCGCTCTTCCACCACCATCACGCCTTTGAGGATCTCCCACTCCAGCGCCTTCTGGCTATGGTTCTGAATAATGAACTGTGTTTTCCCGGCGTTAACCGTAATGGTCATCGGTTCGCACTGCTTATCTGTCACAGTGACTTTGACCTGCGGAATATCAGCGGCGTTAGCCATAAAAGCAGAAGAGAACAGCGCAGCCACGCTCAACTGCAATGCGTTACGGCGGAAGTTAATGGTCATGACGAGACTATCCCTTTAAAGTATGTTGTAACTAAGCAAGAGTTTGCGTCATTTTCGTTACGCGGAGCGAGACGCTGTCGCCCCTGCGCGCGGCGGCAGAGCAAATGCCACCAGCGCCGGGATGAGATAAATAAACCAGACGGCGACTTCGCTGACGCTCGGCGCTTCCTGATAACCAAAGATACCTTCCATCAGCGTACCGAACAGCGAGTGAGTTGAGAGCACCGCGCTCATATCGAAGGCGATTTCCTGAAAGTGGTTCCACAGCCCGGCTTCATGAAACGCGCGAATAGCACCTGCCGCCAGCCCTGCGGCGACGAAGAGAATAAACAGGCTGGTCCATTTAAAAAACGCGCCAAGATTGAGGCGAATACCGCCCCAGTAGAGCAGGAAGCCGAGCACCACGGCTGTAGCAAGACCGAGCATTGCACCCAGCGGAGGCCAGATACCGACATCTTGTTGAAACGCCGCCAGCAGGAAAAAGACCGACTCCAGTCCTTCCCTTGCAACGGCAAAAAAGACCATCATCACCAGCGCCCAGCCATGATGATTCCCACGCTGCAATGCGCTATCGACTGCCTGTTCCAGTTGCACTTTGACGTTGCGCGACACTTTACGCATCCAGAAAACCATCCAGGTGAGGATCACCACGGCAATCACCGCCACGATACCTTCGAACAATTCCTGCTCTTTTTGCGGAAATTCGCCGGTAGTTTCATTAATGAATATACCCAGCCCCAGGCACAACGCAGCGGCTAGCAACACGCCAATCCACATGACACCAATCCATCGACCTCGCTGGGTACGCTTAAGATAGCTGGCAATCAGGCTGACAATCAGCGCGGCTTCAAGTCCTTCGCGCAACATAATGAGAAACGGAACAAACATGCCACCCACCCTTAAACGTTTTTCTGAGTCAATCTATGCAAAGAAAAGTAAATCGCAGTGATAGCGATTATCATTACGGTGAAGAAAAACACAAGCGGAATGTAGTGATAATGATGAGGAAATGTAAATTTTATTTGAGAGAAAATGCAGAGGGCAATCACTGATTGCCCTCTGCCTGCTTCTGATTATGGCGTGGAATTTTCGGTAAAACGCCTTCCCTTACCCTTCCTGCAACCGTGACGGCGGCGCTGAATGATAGTGCGCATCAGCGTCAGCAAAGCGTTTTTGCATCGCCGCTGACGGTGCTTTACCCAGTAAACTAAACACCACAATCCCAATGCTACCGAAGATAAAGCCCGGAATAATTTCGTACAGACCCAGCCAGCCGAACTGTTTCCAGACGATAACCGTCAGTGCACCGATGATCATCCCCGCCAGCGCACCATTGCGCGTCATGCGTGACCACATCACCGAGAACAGCACCACCGGACCAAACGCCGCACCGAAGCCTGCCCACGCGTAGCTTACTAAGCCCAGCACACGGTTTTCAGGATTCGCCGCCAGCGCAATTGCCACCAGCGCCACCACCAACACCATCACACGCCCTACCCACACCAGTTCTTTCTGGCTGGCATGTTTACGTAGAAATGCTTTGTACAGATCTTCGGTAATCGCACTGGAGCACACCAGCAGCTGGCAACTTAACGTCGACATCACCGCCGCCAGAATCGCCGACAACAGAATCCCGGCAATCCACGGGTTAAACAATATTTGTGCCAGTTCGATAAACACGCGCTCAGAGTTCTGGTTTACCGCACCGGCAACCGCTGGATTATTGTTAAAGTATGCAATGCCGAAGAAACCGACCGCCACCGCGCCTGCCAGACAGAGGATCATCCAGGTCATGCTGATACGACGCGCATGGACAATGCTATAGTGAGAATCCGCCGCCATAAAACGCGCCAGAATATGCGGCTGACCGAAGTAACCCAGCCCCCAGCCCATCAGCGAGATAATGGCGACAAAATTCAACCCTTTGAGCATATCCACGTTTTCAATGCTCTTTTGTTTGATCACTTCCAGCGAGTCGCCAAACCCACCGACGCTAATGATCACGATAACCGGCGTCAGGATCAGGGCAAAAATCATCAGGCTGGCCTGTACAGTGTCAGTCCAGCTCACCGCAAGGAAGCCGCCAATAAAGGTGTAAAGGATCGTCGCCGCAGCTCCCGCCCACAGAGCCGTTTCGTAGCTCATGCCGAAGGTGCTTTCAAACAGACGCGCGCCAGCCACAATGCCCGAAGCACAATAAATGGTGAAGAACAGCAAAATTACCAGCGCGGAGATAATGCGCAAAATACGGCTTTTATCTTCAAAACGCCCGGTAAAATAATCCGGCAATGTTAAGGCGTTATTATTGTATTCGGTATGCACACGCAAGCGCCCGGCCACCAGCTTCCAGTTAATCCACGCGCCTAATGTCAGGCCAATGGCGATCCAGCTTTCGGAAATCCCGGAAAGAAAGACTGCACCCGGTAATCCCATTAACAGCCAGCCGCTCATATCCGACGCACCTGCCGATAATGCCGTCACGAATGGCCCAAGGCTGCGACCGCCAAGAATATAGTCGTCGAAGTTTTTGGTTGATCGCCAGGCGATGAACCCAATCAATATCATGCCAAAAATATAGACACAGAATGTCACCAACATCGGTGTGCTAATAGCCATCTAAAGTCTCCAAAAAATTATTATCGGCAATGTCGAAACTTGCCGTTATATCTGCCACCGGAACGGGGTAGCAGAGTTTATGTTTTACCAGGGCGACCGTATCCTGCCGGAAGCGCTGGTTATTCACAATCGATTTAACACACCATTTACATTAAATTTTAGTGCTCAGCGATACTATTTTTCATCAGGTTGCACTCCCTCACATTTTTTGTGGTTGCACCTTTCAAAAATGTTAACTGCCGCAGAGAAAAAGTCTGAGTTATTTTTTTAATCCCTGTCATATCGATTTCTTTTATTAACATTTCATTCATTTTTAAGCTTGCTACGCAGGTCACATTTAACATAGTTGCACAAAGTTGCAACATCATGGATATTTCACGATAACGTTAAGTTGCACCTTTCAGAACAACAGGAGTAATGGCATGGGAACCACCACCATGGGGGTTAAGCTGGACGACGCGACGCGTGAACGCATTAAGTCTGCCGCGACACGTATCGATCGCACACCGCACTGGTTAATTAAGCAGGCGATTTTTTCTTATCTTGAACAACTGGAAAACAGCGATACTCTGCCGGAGCTACCTGCGCTGCTTTCTGGCGCGGCCAATGAGAGCGATGAAGTACCGAATCCGGCAGAGGAACCACACCAGCCATTCCTCGACTTTGCCGAGCAAATTTTGCCACAGTCGGTTTCCCGTGCGGCTATCACCGCCGCCTATCGCCGCCCGGAAACCGAAGCGGTTTCTATGCTGCTGGAACAAGCTCGCCTGCCGCAGCCGGTTGCTGAACAGGCGCATAAACTGGCGTATCAACTGGCCGATAAACTGCGTAATCAAAAAAATGCCAGTGGTCGCGCAGGCATGGTTCAGGGATTATTGCAGGAGTTTTCGCTGTCATCGCAGGAAGGCGTGGCGCTGATGTGTCTGGCGGAAGCACTATTGCGTATTCCCGACAAAGCCACCCGTGATGCGTTAATACGCGACAAAATCAGCAACGGTAACTGGCAGTCACATATTGGTCGTAGCCCGTCGCTGTTTGTTAATGCCGCCACCTGGGGGCTTCTCTTTACCGGCAAACTGGTTTCTACCCATAACGAAGCCAGCCTCTCCCGTTCGCTGAATCGCATTATCGGTAAGAGTGGCGAACCGCTAATCCGCAAAGGTGTGGATATGGCGATGCGTCTGATGGGCGAGCAGTTCGTCACTGGTGAAACCATCGCGGAAGCGTTAGCCAATGCCCGCAAGCTGGAAGAGAAAGGTTTCCGTTACTCCTACGATATGCTGGGCGAAGCCGCACTGACCGCAGCGGACGCGCAGGCATATATGGTTTCCTATCAGCAGGCGATTCACGCTATTGGTAAAGCCTCCAATGGTCGTGGCATCTATGAAGGTCCAGGCATTTCAATCAAGCTGTCGGCGCTGCATCCGCGCTACAGCCGCGCCCAGTACGATCGGTTAATGGAAGAGCTTTACCCGCGTCTGAAATCATTAACCTTGCTGGCGCGTCAGTACGATATTGGTATTAACATTGATGCCGAAGAGGCCGATCGTCTGGAGATCTCCCTCGATCTGTTGGAAAAGCTTTGTTTCGAGCCTGAACTGGCAGGCTGGAACGGCATCGGTTTTGTTATTCAGGCTTATCAAAAACGCTGCCCGCTGGTGATCGATTACCTGATTGATCTCGCCACCCGCAGCCGTCGTCGTCTGATGATTCGCCTGGTGAAAGGCGCGTACTGGGATAGTGAAATCAAACGTGCGCAAATGGACGGCCTTGAAGGTTATCCGGTTTATACCCGCAAGGTGTATACCGATGTTTCTTATCTCGCTTGTGCGAAAAAGCTGCTGGCGGTGCCAAATCTCATTTACCCGCAGTTTGCAACGCACAACGCCCACACGCTGGCGGCGATTTATCAACTGGCAGGTCAAAACTACTATCCGGGTCAGTACGAGTTCCAGTGCCTGCATGGTATGGGCGAGCCACTGTATGAGCAGGTCACCGGGAAAGTTGCCGACGGCAAACTTAACCGTCCGTGTCGTATTTATGCTCCGGTCGGTACCCATGAAACACTGCTGGCATATCTGGTGCGTCGCCTGCTGGAAAACGGTGCTAACACCTCGTTTGTTAACCGTATTGCTGATACCTCTTTGCCACTGGATGAACTGGTTGCCGATCCAGTCACTGCAGTAGAAAAACTGGCGCAACAGGAAGGGCAAACTGGATTACCCCATCCGAAAATTCCCCTGCCGCGCGATCTTTACGGTCACGGGCGCGACAACTCGGCAGGGCTGGATCTCGCCAATGAACACCGACTGGCCTCGCTCTCCTCAGCCCTGCTCAACAGTGCACTGCAAAAATGGCAGGCCTTGCCAATGCTGGAACAACCGGTCGCGGCTGGTGAAATGTCACCCGTTATCAACCCGGCGGAACCGAAAGATATTGTGGGCTATGTGCGTGAAGCCACGCCACGTGAAGTAGAACAGGCGCTGGAAAGTGCAGTTAATAACGCGCCAATCTGGTTTGCCACGCCTCCGGCCGAACGCGCGGCGATTTTGCATCGCGCTGCCGTACTGATGGAAAGTCAGATGCAGCAACTGATTGGTATTCTGGTACGTGAGGCCGGAAAAACCTTCAGTAACGCCATTGCCGAAGTGCGTGAAGCCGTCGATTTTCTCCACTACTACGCGGGACAGGTGCGGGATGATTTCGCTAACGAAACCCACCGTCCATTAGGGCCTGTGGTGTGTATCAGCCCGTGGAATTTCCCGCTGGCGATTTTCACCGGGCAAATCGCTGCCGCACTGGCGGCAGGTAACAGCGTACTGGCAAAACCGGCAGAACAAACGCCGCTGATTGCCGCACAAGGGATTGCCATTTTGCTGGAAGCGGGTGTACCGCCAGGCGTGGTGCAGTTGTTGCCCGGTCAGGGTGAAACCGTAGGCGCGCAACTGACGGGTGATGATCGCGTGCGCGGGGTGATGTTTACCGGATCAACCGAAGTCGCTACGTTACTGCAACGCAATATCGCCAGCCGCCTGGACGCTCAGGGTCGCCCAATTCCACTCATTGCGGAAACCGGCGGCATGAACGCGATGATTGTCGATTCTTCAGCACTGACCGAACAAGTCGTAATAGATGTGCTGGCCTCGGCCTTCGACAGTGCGGGTCAGCGTTGTTCGGCACTGCGCGTGCTGTGCCTGCAAGATGAGATTGCCGACCACACGTTGAAAATGCTGCGCGGCGCAATGGCCGAATGCCGGATGGGTAATCCGGGTCGCCTGACCACCGATATCGGTCCGGTGATTGATGGCGAAGCGAAAGCCAATATCGAGCGCCATATTCAGACTATGCGTAGTAAAGGCCGTCCGGTGTTCCAGGCGGTGCGGGAAAACAGTGAAGATGCCCGTGAGTGGCAAAGTGGCACCTTTGTCGCCCCGACGCTGATCGAACTGGATGATTTTGCCGAATTGCAAAAAGAGGTATTTGGTCCGGTGCTGCATGTGGTGCGTTACAACCGTAACCAGTTGCCGGAACTGATCGAACAGATTAACGCTTCCGGTTATGGTCTGACGCTTGGCGTCCATACGCGCATTGATGAAACCATTGCCCAGGTCACTGGCTCGGCCCATGTCGGTAATCTGTATGTTAACCGTAATATGGTGGGCGCAGTGGTTGGGGTGCAACCATTCGGCGGCGAAGGGTTGTCCGGCACCGGGCCGAAAGCAGGCGGCCCGCTCTATCTCTACCGTCTGCTGGCGAATCGCCCGGAAAGTGCGCTGGCGGTGACACTGGCGCGTCAGGATGCAGAGTATCCGGTCGATGCACAATTGAAATCCGCATTGATCCAGCCGCTAAATGCACTGCGTGAATGGTCGGCAAACCGTCCAGAATTGCAGGCGTTATGTACGCAATATAGCGAGCTGGCGCAGGCAGGAACACAACGATTGCTGCCAGGGCCGACGGGTGAACGCAACACCTGGACGCTGCTGCCGCGTGAGCGCGTGTTGTGTATTGCGGATGATGAACAGGATGCGCTGACTCAGCTCGCCGCCGTGCTGGCGGTGGGCAGCCAGGTGCTGTGGCCGGATGACGCTCTGCATCGTCAGTTAGTGAAGGCATTGCCATCGGCAGTCAGCGAACGTATTCAACTGGCGAAAGTGGAAAATATTACCGCTCAACCGTTTAATGCGGTGATCTTCCACGGGGATTCGGATCAGCTTCGTGCATTGTGTGAAGCGGTTGCCGCGCGGGATGGCGCAATTGTTTCGGTGCAGGGTTTTGCCCGTGGCGAAAGCAATATCCTGCTGGAACGGTTGTATATCGAGCGTTCGCTGAGCGTGAATACCGCTGCCGCTGGCGGTAACGCCAGTTTAATGACGATTGGTTAAGCAGGTTGCCGGAGGATGCTATAACCTCCTCCGGCATCATTAACGTGGTCGAATCCCCTCAAGAATAATCCGCTGCACGTTTTCAACCGTTTGATTGAAAAACACTTCATCGCGCAACGTGGCACCTGTCACCGCCTCCACCTGAGGGGCGAAATCGGCGTAATGTTGAGTGGAAGCCCAGATCATAAAAATCAAATGCTGCGGATCAATCAGCGCGAGTTTGCCGCTTTTAACCCAACCGGCAATCAGCGCCGATTTCTCATCAATTAACGTTTTCAAATCGCCCGTTAGCTCATCCATTAATAACGGTGCGCCTGCCAACATCTCCATACAGAACAGGCGCGAAGCCTGCGGATAATCGCGGGAGACTTCCAGCTTCAGACGGATGTACTCTTTAATCGCTGCCAGCGGGGCGAAATCTTCTCGAAACGCTTTTAACGGTGCCAGCCAGATATCGAGAATCTGCCGCAGTACGGCTATATACAGCGCCTCTTTTGACGGAAAGTAATACAGCAGATTGGTTTTTGAAACACCCGCCAACTCCGCGATCTGCTCCAGCCTTGTGCCGTGAAAACCGAATTGTGAAAAAGTGTCCAGTGCTGCGCTAAGAATCGCTTTTTTCTTCGCGCTCACTGCGCGCGAACGTTTACCCGTTGTTTTCACTGCGCCTTGCGTCATGCGCTCTCCCCTCTTGTTGATTGGCAACAGGATAGCAAAACCCCCGCCCGGCCTCGACCTTCTGCACTCTCATCGCGCACGAATGCATGTTTTATGTGCAATTGTTTTGACCGTTTAGTCCACTTTTTTCCAGGTATTTTAGATAACTTAACATTAACACATTAATAACATTCACTTTTTAAAAACTGGCATCCGCTTTGCAAACAAACCATTACGCGGCTGAAAAGGATATGCAGGATGCAGCGCCCCGTCTGACTTTCACTTTACGAGACGAAGAGAGGTTGATGATGAAAATTGGCGTATTCGTACCTATCGGCAACAACGGCTGGCTCATTTCGACCCACGCGCCGCAGTACATGCCGACTTTTGAACTGAATAAAGCCATCGTGCAAAAAGCGGAGCACTACCATTTCGATTTCGCACTGTCGATGATCAAACTGCGTGGCTTTGGTGGCAAAACTGAGTTCTGGGATCACAACCTGGAGTCGTTCACTTTGATGGCCGGGCTGGCAGCCGTGACCTCGCGTATTCAGATTTACGCCACTGCCGCCACCTTAACGTTACCTCCGGCAATCGTCGCCCGTATGGCCGCAACCATTGACTCCATCTCTGGCGGGCGTTTTGGCGTAAACCTGGTGACTGGCTGGCAAAAACCCGAGTATGAGCAGATGGGCATCTGGCCTGGCGATGACTATTTTTCCCGTCGTTATGACTATCTCACCGAATATGTCCAGGTGCTGCGCGACCTGTGGGGAACGGGGAAAAGCGATTTTAAAGGCGATTTTTTCACCATGAACGATTGCCGCGTCAGTCCACAACCGAGCGTACCCATGAAAGTGATCTGTGCCGGGCAAAGCGACGCTGGCATGGCGTTCTCCGCCCAGTATGCCGATTTCAACTTCTGCTTCGGGAAAGGCGTAAACACGCCCACGGCTTTCGCCCCGACCGCTGCGCGGATGAAACAGGCCGCAGCGCAAACCGGGCGCGACGTTGGCTCTTATGTGTTGTTTATGGTGATTGCCGACGAAACCGACGATGCCGCTCGTGCAAAATGGGAACACTACAAAGCGGGCGCGGATGAAGAGGCGTTAAGCTGGCTAACCGAACAAAGTCAGAAAGATACCCGCTCCGGTACTGACACCAACGTCCGTCAGATGGCCGATCCCACTTCGGCGGTAAACATCAATATGGGGACGTTAGTCGGTTCTTACGCCAGTGTCGCGCGCATGTTAGATGAAGTCGCAAGCGTACCTGGTGCCGAAGGCGTGCTGTTGACCTTCGATGATTTTCTGTCGGGAATCGAAACCTTCGGTGAGCGCATTCAGCCGCTAATGCAGTGCCGCGCCCATCTCCCCGCGCTTACTCAGGAGGTCGCGTGATGAAAACCTTAACCGCTCGACCGGAAGCCATTACCTTCGATCCGCAGCAAAGTGCGCTGATCGTGGTGGATATGCAAAACGCTTATGCCACACCAGGCGGCTACTTAGATCTCGCCGGTTTTGATGTCTCAACCACTCGCCCGGTCATTGCCAACATTCAAACCGCCGTGACCGCAGCGCGAGCGGCAGGGATGTTGATCATCTGGTTTCAAAATGGCTGGGATGAACAGTATGTCGAGGCTGGCGGTCCCGGCTCACCGAATTTTCATAAATCGAACGCCCTGAAAACCATGCGTAAGCAGCCGCAGCTACAGGGGAAATTGCTGGCGAAAGGCTCCTGGGATTATCAACTGGTAGATGAACTGGTGCCGCAGCCTGGCGATATTGTGCTGCCGAAGCCGCGCTACAGCGGTTTCTTCAATACGCCGCTGGACAGCATTTTGCGCAGCCGCGGAATACGCCATCTGGTTTTCACCGGCATCGCTACCAACGTCTGCGTCGAATCGACGCTGCGCGACGGCTTTTTTCTGGAGTATTTCGGCGTGGTGCTGGAAGACGCAACCCACCAGGCGGGGCCGGAGTTTGCGCAGAAAGCCGCGTTGTTCAATATCGAAACCTTTTTTGGCTGGGTGAGCGACGTCGAAACGTTCTGCGACGCGCTTTCTCCCACGTCCTTTGCCCGTATCGCTTAAGGAGTTTAATGATGCCGAAATCCGTAATTATTCCTGCTGGCAGCAGCGCACCGCTGGCCCCCTTCGTTCCCGGCACGATGGCTGATGGCGTGGTGTATGTCTCCGGCACGCTGGCTTTTGATCAACATAATAACGTGCTGTTTGCCGATGACCCAAAGGCGCAAACCCGCCACGTTCTGGAGACCATCCGCAAGGTTATCGAGACGGCGGGTGGCACGATGGCGGACGTGACCTTCAACAGCATCTTTATTACCGACTGGAAAAATTACGCCGCGATTAACGAAATCTACGCCGAGTTTTTCCCTGATGATAAACCGGCGCGATTCTGCATTCAGTGCGGACTGGTAAAACCTGACGCGCTGGTGGAAATCGCCACAATTGCGCATATCGCCAAGTGAGGCCGCGATGAAACTTTCACTCTCACCTCCCCCTTATGCTGATGCGCCCGTAGTGGTGTTGATTTCGGGTCTTGGCGGTAGCGGCAGTTACTGGTTACCGCAACTGGCGGTGCTGGAGCAGGAGTATCAGATAGTCTGTTACGACCAGCGCGGCACAGGCAATAATCCCGACACGCTGGCAGAAGATTACAGTATCGCCCAGATGGCAACGGAACTGCATCAGGCGCTGGTAGCCGCAGGGATTGAGCATTACGCAGTGGTCGGCCATGCGCTCGGTGCGCTGGTGGGAATGCAGCTGGCGCTGGATTATCCCGCGTCGGTCACTGCACTGGTCAGCGTTAACGGCTGGCTACGAATAAACGCCCATACGCGCCGCTGTTTTCAGGTTCGCGAACGATTACTGCATAGCGGCGGCGCGCAGGCATGGGTGGAAGCGCAGCCGTTGTTCCTCTACCCCGCCGACTGGATGGCGGCCCGCGCCCCTCGCCTTGAGGCAGAAGACGCGCTGGCACTGGCGCATTTTCAGGGCAAAAATAATTTACTGCGTCGACTTAACGCCCTCAAACGCGCTGACTTTAGTCGCCATGCGGATCGCATTCGCTGCCCGGTGCAAATCATCTGCGCCAGTGATGATCTGCTCGTGCCATCAGCATGTTCCAGTGAACTTCATGCCGCCCTGCCCGATAGCCAGAAAATGGTGATGCGCAATGGCGGACACGCCTGCAACGTGACCGATCCCGAAACGTTTAATGCTCTGTTACTCAACGGGCTTGCCAGCCTGTTACATCACCGTGAAGCCGCCCTGTAAGGAATTGCTATGAACGAAGCCGTTAGCCCTGGTGCGCTTAGCACCCTGTTCACCGATGCCCGCACTCACAACGGCTGGCGAGAGACACCCGTCAGCGATGAGACATTACGGGAGATTTATGCCCTGATGAAATGGGGGCCGACATCAGCTAACTGTTCTCCGGCACGGATCGTGTTTATCCGCACTGCAGAAGGAAAAGAACGTCTGCGCCCGGCGCTTTCCAGCGGCAATCTGCAAAAAACCCTGACCGCGCCCGTCACCGCGATCGTCGCCTGGGACAGTGAATTTTATGAACGGTTACCACAGCTGTTTCCTCACGGCGATGCCCGCAGTTGGTTTACCTCCAGCCCACAACTTGCCGAAGAAACAGCGTTTCGCAACAGTTCCATGCAGGCAGCCTATCTAATCGTCGCCTGCCGTGCGCTGGGGCTGGATACCGGCCCGATGTCCGGCTTTGACCGTCAACACGTGGACGACGCCTTTTTTACGGGCAGCACGCTGAAGAGCAATCTGCTGATTAATATCGGCTATGGCGATAGCAGCAAGCTTTATGCGCGCCTGCCACGTCTGTCCTTTGAAGAAGCCTGCGGGCTGTTGTAAGGAGCAAACTATGAACATTGTCGATCAACAAACTTTTCGCGATGCGATGTCCTGCATGGGCGCGGCGGTCAATATCATCACCACGGACGGTCCAGCCGGGCGCGCCGGGTTCACCGCCAGCGCCGTCTGTAGCGTAACCGACACACCGCCCACATTACTGGTGTGCCTGAATCGTGGGGCATCCGTCTGGCCGGTATTTAATGAAAACCGAACGCTGTGTGTAAATACACTTAGCGCCGGGCAGGAGCCGCTTTCAAACCTTTTTGGCGGCAAAACGCCCATGGAACACCGCTTTGCCGCCGCCCGCTGGCAGACTGGTGTGACCGGATGCCCGCAACTGGAAGAAGCACTGGTTTCGTTTGACTGCCGTATCAGCCAGGTGGTGAGCGTCGGCACCCACGACATTCTGTTTTGCGCCATCGAAGCGATTCATCGTCACGCCACCCCCTACGGGCTGGTGTGGTTTGATCGCAGTTATCACGCGCTGATGCGCCCTGCTTGTTAACCTCCTTAAGGAGACAGCTGATGGCAATGTTCGGTTTTCCTCACTGGCAGTTAAAATCGACCTCTACAGAGAGCGGCGTGGTCGCGCCGAATGAACGATTGCCGTTTGCTCAGACGGCAATAATGGGCGTTCAACACGCGGTGGCGATGTTTGGCGCGACGGTGTTAATGCCGATTCTGATGGGGCTGGATCCCAACCTTTCCATTTTAATGTCGGGGATCGGCACGTTACTGTTTTTCTTTATTACCGGCGGGCGCGTCCCCAGTTATCTCGGTTCCAGCGCGGCTTTTGTCGGCGTGGTGATCGCCGCGACGGGCTTTAATGGTCAGGGAATTAATCCGAATATCAGCATCGCGCTGGGCGGGATTATCGCCTGTGGGCTGGTTTATACCGTCATTGGCCTGGTGGTGATGAAAATCGGTACGCGCTGGATTGAACGACTAATGCCGCCGGTTGTGACGGGTGCGGTGGTGATGGCGATTGGCCTGAACTTAGCGCCTATCGCAGTGAAAAGTGTATCGGCTTCGGCCTTTGATAGTTGGATGGCGGTAATGACGGTGCTGTGTATTGGGCTGGTGGCGGTGTTTACCCGTGGCATGATCCAGCGATTATTGATTCTCGTAGGATTAATTGTCGCCTGTCTGCTGTATGGCGTGATGACCAACGTTTTAGGGCTGGGAAAAGCCGTCGATTTTACTCTCGTCAGCCATGCTGCCTGGTTCGGTCTGCCACATTTTTCCACTCCTGCTTTTAATGGTCAGGCAATGATGCTGATTGCGCCCGTGGCGGTTATTCTGGTGGCGGAAAACTTAGGTCATCTGAAGGCGGTAGCCGGGATGACCGGACGCAATATGGACCCGTATATGGGGCGGGCATTCGTAGGCGATGGGCTGGCAACAATGCTTTCGGGTTCTGTCGGCGGTAGCGGCGTGACCACCTATGCTGAAAATATCGGTGTGATGGCTGTGACAAAAGTCTATTCGACGCTGGTGTTTGTTGCTGCCGCCGTCATCGCCATGCTGTTGGGCTTTTCGCCGAAATTTGGCGCACTAATCCATACCATTCCGGCACCGGTGATTGGTGGTGCGTCAATTGTTGTGTTCGGGTTAATTGCCGTCGCAGGCGCGCGGATCTGGGTACAAAATCGTGTGGATTTAAGTCAGAACGGTAATTTGATTATGGTCGCAGTAACCTTAGTGCTGGGTGCTGGTGATTTTGCTCTCACGCTGGGCGGTTTTACGTTGGGAGGGATCGGTACAGCAACCTTTGGCGCGATTTTACTCAATGCGTTGTTGAGCAGAAGGTTGGTTGACGTTCCTCCGCCAGAAGTTGTTCATCAGGAACCATAAACAGAAAACCGCCGGGGTAACCGGCGGTGATGGCTTTTTGACGAGCTACAGACAAAAATGCATTCGTCATTGATTAGCCCGGCTAGTTGTCGCTTTTGCCGTGACTGCTCTTGCCACCTTTTTTACCTGCTTCAGATGCGCGCTGCGGGTCATTTTTGAAATTACCCCCGCTGTGCTGTCCACCTTTTTTACCTGCTTCTGATGCTCTTTCGCGGTCTTCTGCAAAATTGCCGGAACCGCCTCGATGGTTTGCCATTACTGACCTCCGTCTGGGTATAGACATCATATTGCATAGAATTAACGCGGCGTATGGCGGCTGCCATATTTTCGCTACGTGGGACTAAGCTTAGTGAACTGACGCGGGCAGACCCGCGTTTGGTAATATCCTGCAACAGCTTCTTAGCGAGAATAGATATCATCTCCAATAATTATCTATAAGCCGCTCTTATGATTAAAAAAACGCGATGAGATAAAAATGTGTCATTTTGCGACAAAATTGCGTGCTTGTGAAAGTTGTTATAAATCAAATAAGTGGTTGTGAAATTTGCACTCTGAAAAGGACGTCTTATCTTTAAATAAGTGGTAGCGAATCGCTACGGAATAGAGATAACACGAGGAGTGGTTAGAAATGGCTAAAGTTCTGGTGCTTTATTATTCCATGTACGGACATATTGAAACGATGGCACGCGCAGTTGCTGAGGGTGCAAGCAAAGTGGATGGCGCAGAAGTTGTCGTTAAGCGTGTACCGGAAACCATGCCGCCGCAATTATTTGAAAAAGCAGGCGGTAAAACGCAAACTGCACCGGTTGCAACCCCGCAAGAACTGGCCGATTACGACGCCATTATTTTTGGTACACCTACCCGCTTTGGTAACATGTCCGGTCAAATGCGTACCTTCCTCGACCAGACGGGCGGCCTGTGGGCTTCCGGCGCACTATACGGAAAACTGGCGAGCGTCTTTAGTTCCACCGGTACTGGCGGCGGTCAGGAACAAACCATCACATCCACCTGGACGACCCTTGCGCATCACGGCATGGTGATTGTCCCCATTGGCTACGCAGCGCAGGAATTATTTGACGTTTCACAGGTTCGCGGCGGTACGCCGTACGGCGCAACCACCATCGCAGGCGGTGACGGTTCACGCCAGCCCAGCCAGGAAGAACTGTCTATTGCTCGTTATCAAGGGGAATATGTCGCAGGTCTGGCAGTTAAACTTAACGGCTAATCTTCAACAGGAGGATACGCATGCCAACTCAAGAAGCGAAAGCTCATCACGTCGGTGAATGGGCATCTCTGCGCAATACGTCGCCGGAAATAGCCGAGGCCATTTTCGAAGTCGCCGGGTACGACGAAAAAATGGCGGAAAAGATTTGGGAAGAAGGTAGCGATGAAGTGTTAGTCAAAGCCTTTGCTAAGACCGATAAAGATTCGCTTTTTTGGGGCGAACAGACCATCGAACGTAAAAACGTTTAATCCTGAACCTCCCCCGTAGTGAACGGGGGAGTTTTCGATTATTCATTGACCAACGTCTCATGCCCTGTTATTACTGTGAGATATTCAATCACGTTATCAAATAAAAAAATCGATATCATTGCGGTAAGCTTGTTATTGATTATAAATATGGGTAATAAGCGATATCCAGCATGAATTTGATTGTACAGGGTATTTCCTATATAGCCATTGGTTAAATCTTGAAGATAAGATACCTCCGGCTGAAAAATCCATCCCGGCAATGAAGGATGTGATATTTTCGTAATTCTCTTGCAGAATAAACAACCCTGGATACGCTCTGAATACAAGGAAATTTTCCAATAAATTATTTATTCATCAATACTCCCCGGCGAGGATCATCAAAATATCTCATTATCTTTTAAAACTGCCCAGCCCGTTATAACGGACGTTATCTGGCGCACGCTGAAGTGGGCATGATACTCACTTTCATTAAAATGCTCGACATGATTTGCTAATCGCTTAGCTAGATAATTGACGTTCAGTCTGTGCCAAATTTTTAGCGAAAAATAGCAAATTTAAGCCGGGAATTTATCAAAGCATCCTCATTTACTTCACCATGAACAATAAAGTCACGCATAAACTGCAGGTGTTTAATTAATAAAATCCATTCACTTTCAGTAAGATAGTTTTTCCCACGCAGATTATAATACAGAGATTTGATTAATGGGATCTTCTGCTTATGGCGCTTTGACCGCGCTGAGCACAATATTTGTTCTATCAGGCCAAGCGTCCCTTTCTGACGCAACCAGCACCGGAGTTCAGACTGCGCGCTAATGCCGCGAGCCACCGACAAATGTATTTGGGTAAGCAATGCGTATAAACCTAATAAAAACGCGTCGTGATAATACCGCTTCATTACCCACCTCTGTTATCGTAATTTTTTAAACAAATAATCATATAAAATTTCGGCAATGAATTCTGCATGTTCACGTCGCACAATGACATTCATAACGTAATATTGCGCAGCAATTTCATTGATAAAATGTTCAGGCAGTATGAATACGCGTGCATAAGCCGAGTATATTTCCAGTATTTCATTTGAGATGTTTTCAAGATCAACGCAATAATTTGTCACATCATAAAAAAGATTAGCGTATTTTTTATTAATTATGCTAAGGCATATAAATGGGGCATTTAATTTTTCACACAATTGCCAGTGCGTTCTTTCATTTTCTCCCTTCCATGTATACTTCATTTTGTCAGCCATCCTTTGATTTACGCGTCTGAAGTTTACCACTGTGTCTGGGGTAAACCATGCGTTCTATGGTAAAAATTATACGAGATGTGGCGCTGCGTAATATTCTGCTCCCTCAATATATTTCTGGTGAATATGTTCCAGGTTAATTGGGAAGATCTGCATGTGATCTTCCCAATTTTATGACTACAAAATGTCAATAGCCGGGTTTATTTCACCGCTTCATTCAACACGCTATCAAACTTATCCATTGGGCAGAAACCATCAGCGTCTATCGGGCAGCCGGTTAATTCCAGCGTCACGCGCTGAGCCGGAGCCTGCAACGTTAACGCATCAGCATTACGCAACTGTTCCGCACTCTGGTACACATATTCAATTTTCATCAAATCGCGATTAGCTTTGCTGTTATGCCAACGCTGGAAAACGATTTTGCCGCCAATCGGCGTGCGTTCGTTCTGGTCATGCAACTGATACGGTTTGAAATCCAGTGCCGTTAACAGAGAGGCAATGTTTGAGTCGTGCCCCACCAGCACCGTGATTTTCGGTGCACTGGCGCGATCTGTCACCAGCGCTTTGTCGATATAACTGACCAGTGGTTTCGCAACATTGCGCGCCACTTCCGGTGAGGTAAACAGGCTATCCTGGTAACCGTTTTTCAGCTTCGACAACACTTTCCACTGTTGGTCAGATTTGATTTCTCCCCACGCCACCTGATCCATCGGGAAACCTTCGTAGTATTGCAAAGTAAACGCATCTACCAGCGAGTTGCCGACTTTCAGCGGCCCGGAAACGCCCGGTTCTTGTTGATACTTCGCGCTAAAGGTGTTTTTGCCATCTACAAGCGAACACTGTTGCTTCTCTTTACAGGCAGGAGAATCTTTATAGTTAACGATTTTTTCCAGTAGCTTGTAGCTGTCGGTAAGCTGGAGTTTGCCGAGCTCTTTCTCCATTGCCGCCACCGCCTGTTCACTGAATGCGGCGGAATCATCGGTGATCACCGGGTTAAAGGTTGGGTCCATGGTGCCCATTTTTTCCTGGTGGTGGACTGGAATGTCACACCCAGGGAATGCGCCAGTAATAAAGAACTGCGCGGTTGCGACGGTACGTTGCAGGCTGTTGGCATAGGCATAAACGGTGTCCGGCGGCGGGCATTCCCCCGAATTCACCATCCCCTGCTCTGCCAGCCACTCACGCATATAGTGGCCCATATACACTTCCAGCACACCGCCTTTGGTGGTGAGCTGCCCACCGGGGACGTCCCATTCTGGCCATTTATTCGGTGTGGATTGTTCCAGCACACTGCCATTGTTCGCCAGCGGCGCACGTAAGTTATGGCGGCTCATTATGAGCACTTGCTGCAACTGATAGCCTTCCGGTACGGTTTGTGCCTGAGCATTTGAAGCGAGTAAAACTATCCCTGCCACAGCTGCGGCGATTAGCGTTTTGTTCATTCCTGGCACCTCTTTTGTTATCAATCACCAAAGAGTGTGACAGAAATATGACATTTTTCCGGGAACAGGTTCGCAAAATGGCTTGTTGAGTGCCTGTTTTTCTATATTTGTCATTAAAAAAAGGCAAGATTTGACGCAACCTATGCATGATTAGCCCCTGCCTCGTGTACGCCGTTGATGATTTCACCATGGGCTAGACAGAATATCACCGACGTTATCGATACAGGGGCAATATTTACTAGTAAAAAGAGAATGTGAGACTAATAAAAACTATTTTAGCACATGTCTTTATCATTAGATGGCATAACGATTTAAATAGTCCAGTTGCGCTTTCATTTCCTTATGGTTTAACTGGTATGACTGAGCAAAAAGTTCAGTAGGGAGGTAAACGTCATAATGATTGCCAGTATTTATTAAATAACCATACTCAAGATCTTCATCCGTTGAAAAGGATTCACTTCCCAAGGAGATTGATCCCACATTACAGGCAACAATAAACAATGAACAAATGCTATCTGAAAGCACAGCAAGGAAATTCTTCACCGCTTTAACCTTTTCCGGAGAGTCGGTATTTAAAACAAGCGAACCCTTGTTATCATTAAATATAAACTCGGGTAAATGCAATATGCATCTTTCGTCATTCAAGCAACTACCAATGAATTCTTTTTTAAACTTAATAAAATTCGACGCTAAAGAATTACCCATATCCTGAATTTGGTTGTCAGAATGCAGATCAACGCCAAATAATGTCTTAATATCTTCCCTGAGATTAAAGAATGCTGCATCAACAAAAGACTCAATCACTTGTTTATCAACAATTTTAATAAATTCGTCGTATACTTCTTTTTGCGTCTTTTGACTGCCAAGCGCCCATGAATAATCAACGTGTTTTATAACCAGGATGGCTCTTAACAGACAATATCCATCGCCATCTACAGGCGCGTATTTTAATTTATGTGCTTGATTAACTTCACTCTGAATAAAAGATATACCAGACAAATCAATACCAGTAGCTGAATCATATATTCCCGGCGCATTTATCCGTTTTGGCTGGACATTCGTAATTTCATCATCATCAAAGCAATACTCAGAAAAAACATCATTACACTCATTTAAGATATCAACATATGCTATAAATTTATACCAACAGCTACTTTTAAAGCCTGCAATAGCCTGTGAAAACATACCCGGCAAGGATATATTAACAAGCTCTCTTTCTTGAAAATATTGTATAGTATAGGTAATGCCTCCTGAATCCCCTGAATAAGTGTTTGTATCATGAGTACGTAATGTTTTCATAAATGAAGATAAATCATTATCATTTTGCATTTCCTCTAATTCTGTTTCTAGTGATTCACACACCAGGCATGAAATATTTTCTTCTTTCCGCATGATTTCATTGTACAACCGCATAAAACACTCTAGTTTTTGTTCAAAAAGCGTGATTGAACATTTTTGATTTTCTTCGCGCCTGGTTTTTATATCGGCCCAGGCTGTTTTCAAATAATTATTAGCACTGCAACTTACTCCATGTATATTACTACCCATATATAGCGCCTATAAAATTTAATAAATAATGACGTCCTAGTTAAGCTTAAAGTGCCTGATTTAACTATCAAAAATCGCTCACCCTTTTACCTGTTTAAACTATGCTCAGCAATCCATCTTGACGCCACCTCCTCTCCACGATGATTTCAATAACATATTCTGTGTTGGCATATGAAATTTTGAGGATTACCCTACACTTATAGGAGTTACCTTACAGGGGTTCCTTCAATTTGTGTTGATTTACGCGAGATAACGCTATGGAACTAAAGGATTATTACGCCATCATGGGCGTGAAACCGACGGACGATCTCAAGACAATCAAGACCGCCTATCGTCGACTGGCCCGCAAATACCATCCTGATGTCAGCAAAGAACCGGATGCCGAAGCCCGCTTCAAAGAGGTCGCTGAAGCCTGGGAAGTGTTGAGTGATGAACAACGTCGCGCTGAGTATGATCAGATGTGGCAACATCGCAACGATCCGCAATTTAACCGTCAATTCCATCATGGCGACGGTCAGAGTTTTAACGCCGAAGATTTTGACGATATCTTCTCGTCAATTTTCGGTCAGCATGCCCGCCAGAGCCGTCAACGCCCCGCCACCCGCGGCCACGATATTGAAATCGAAGTGGCGGTATTCCTGGAAGAAACGCTTACTGAGCACAAGCGTACCATCAGCTATAACCTGCCGGTTTATAACGCCTTTGGCATGATCGAACAGGAAATCCCGAAAACGCTGAATGTGAAGATCCCGGCGGGCGTCGGCAATGGTCAACGCATCCGCCTGAAAGGCCAGGGAACGCCGGGCGAAAATGGCGGCCCAAATGGCGATTTGTGGCTGGTGATTCATATTGCGCCGCATCCATTGTTTGATATTGTCGGCCAGGATCTGGAAATAGTGGTGCCGGTTAGCCCGTGGGAAGCGGCGCTGGGTGCTAAAGTCACCGTTCCAACACTGAAAGAAAGCATTTTGCTAACTATCCCGCCGGGCAGTCAGGCCGGGCAACGATTACGCGTTAAAGGCAAAGGCCTGGTGAGCAAAAAACAGACCGGCGATCTGTATGCGGTACTGAAAATCGTGATGCCGCCGAAACCGGATGAAAATACGGCCGCGCTGTGGCAGCAACTGGCAGACGCCCAGTCGTCTTTTGATCCACGTAAAGATTGGGGGAAAGCATGATGGCTAATGTTACGGTGACTTTTACTATTACCGAATTTTGCCTACATACCGGCATCTCTGAAGAGGAATTGAATGAAATTGTCGGTTTGGGGGTGGTTGAACCGCGGGAGCGCCTGGAAACAACCTGGGTATTTGACGACCATGCCGCCATTGTGGTGCAACGTGCGGTACGTCTGCGTCATGAACTGGCACTGGACTGGCCGGGGATCGCGGTGGCGCTAACATTAATGGATGATATTGCGCACCTGAAGCAGGAAAACCGCCTGCTGCGCCAGCGGCTTTCCCGATTTGTGGCTCATCCGTGAGTTTGTTGCCTGATGCGACGCTTAACGCGTCTTATCAGGCCTACAAAGCGCACTGTCCCCGTAGGCCGGATAAGGTTCATGCCGCATCCGGCGGATCTACCTTAATGTCTAATGCGACGCTCAACGCGTCTTATCTGGCCTACAAACGGCATTATCTGTTTTGGTTGTCGCACTCCACTAACGCCAGCAATAACTGGCTTAGTGCCGCGTAAAAACCAAAGCTATCATACTGATGGCAACGCGCCGCAAACTCCGGTAACCATTGCCGCAGCGCCATCAGTGTTTTTTGCCGCAAACTGTCGATTCTTCGCGCAGGGATAGTTTCCTCACCCAGCGAAAAATACAGATGACTGAGCAATTCGAGATAGATCGCCAGATGATCTGCCGGTTCGTTGAAATTGCCGCTGGTTTCCATCCCTGCCTCAACTAACAAGCGTTTAATCTCTTGCTCGTCCTGTTTGTAGGCCGATGCATACGGCAGCGCCGCTTGTTTGTCGGTCATCAGAAACAGGCCGCAAAAGTCAGCGGCCAGTTCCAGACGGGCGTCGTCACGCACTGTCAGAGCGGCAATTTTAGTTTCCAGCTCGTTTACCGCCGCAGTGAGCGGCGGTTCGCTTTTTAGCAACGAAAACCATTCAGCCATCTGCGCACTGGCGATTTGCGTTAGTTGTTCATCGTCCAGCTCACGGGAGAACAACTGCGCCAGCCAGGCGTAGACACAGGCAATCTGTTGTGCTGTCAGCGTGGTCATGATTTCACCTGCGACGCGGGAACATATTCGCACTGCGCCACCATCTCAACGGGGCCGTTAAACGCCGTCACTTGTTCCACTGTTCCGTTGTACTTCTCAATTTCCACCAGCGTGGTATGTGCACTGGTCGCCTGCGCCAGCTGCGAAGTACCGATGTCGATGGTCAACACGTTGGGGTTACCGTATTTACACAGTGCACCAGGCTCGCCGCCTTTATCTGGATCGTACCATGCCCCTTCGTGAATTCGTGCCACGCCGGGTGCATAGCGGTCAGAAACCACTGCTCCAGCCAACACCTGACCACGAGCGTTAAAGACGCGCACCACATCACCGTTACGAATACCGCGCGCACTGGCATCCTGCGGGCTAATAAATACTGGCTCTTTACCCGCAACCGTATATTGCTGACGCAAAGTTTCCGACTCACATAACTGCGAGTGAAGTCGGAAATCCGGATGCACAGATTGCAGATGCAACGGATACTTCTGCGAGCCGGGCCCGCCGTGGGAGCGTTCGATTTTCTCGAACCACATCGGATGCCCCTGACAATCGTCGTAGTTCATATCGGCGATGGTTTTTGAGTAGATCTCAATCAGGCCACTCGGCGTGCCCAGCGGTTCGAGATCCGGATCTTCGCGGAATGCCTGGTGGCGAACAAACATCTGCGGATGGTCAAACTCGACGTACTCTTTCTTATTCCAGAAGTCATCAAACGCTGGCAGATGAACGCCGCGTCCTTTGCCCTGTTGTACACCTTCCTGCCAGATGCGTTTCAGCCAGCCCATTTCGTCCAGCCCTTCGGTAAAGGCTTCTTCGCGATTAAAGCGGCGGCACAGCTCGCGGAAAATATCAAAGTCGTTGCGCGCCTCGAACTGCGGCGGCACGACCTGTTTCATGGCGATAATGCCACGGTTGGAGTGGTTGCCATACTGGTCGAGATCGTTACGCTCAAACTGCGTGGTCGCAGGCAGCACGATATCGGCAAAGCGGCAGGTTGAGGTCCACTGGTTATCTATGGCGATAACCGTTTCCAGCTTGCGCCAGCCTTCAATAATGCGGTTGATCTGCTGATGGCGATGGAACGGGTTCGTTCCGGCAAAAATACACATTTTCAGCGGCGGCAGTTTTACCGATTTACCGTTCCAGTTGATCACTTTCCCCGGTTCGAGGATCGCATCGACAAAACGGGCAATCGGAATAGTGCTGCTATAGCCTTTGTAGTCGCTGTTGTCGTGAACAGGTGGAATCGACGTAGAGCCGGAGAAACCACTCAGAATAACGCCTTTACGCCCCGGCGTGCCTGCGCCGTTATAGTGCCAGCCAAAACCGAAGCCACCACCCGGCAGGCCAATTTGCCCCAGCATCGCCGCCAGAACCACAATCATCCACGCCCACTGTTCACCGTGCTGCATACGCTGTACGCACCAACCAGCAATAATCTGCGTTCTGTTCGCCGCCATCTGCCGCGCCAGTCCACGAATGGTTTCGGCATCAATGCCAGTCAGTTTTTCAGCCCATGCGGCATCTTTCGGCTGACCGTCTTTCTCGCCCAGCAGATAGGGCAGAAACTGCTCAAAGCCCACGCAGTAGTTAGCGAGGAAGTTTTTGTCGTACAGGTTTTCGCTGTACAACGTATGCGCCAGCGCCAGTTGCAGCGGCACGTCAGTTTGCGGGTTAACCGCAATGTGCTTCACATGCTCGCGTCCCAGATACTCATGAGTGGATGTAACAACCGGATCGATGCTGATGACCTGAATTTCACCGGCGGCGACTTTCGCTTTCAACTGCGCGTAATATTCATAAACATCGTGATCCGGGCACCACCAGTTCGCTTGCTGGTTTTTCAGCAAATCGGAGCCCCACAGCACAATGGTTTTGCTGTTCTGCAATACCAGCGGCCAGGAGGTTTGCTGTTCATACACTTCCATTGAGCCAACTACACGCGGCAGGATCACCTGCGCAGCACCGGTGGAGTAATCCCCACCCGTACCAACGCTATTACCATGTAAGGCAATCGCTTTCGCCAACATCCCCGACGCGTTATGGAACATCCCCGTCGACTGCCAACCACTGGCGGTCAGCAAGGCACTCGGCCCGTGCGTTTTCTGCACACGTTCCAGCTCTTCATAGAACATGTCGAGGGCTTCATCCCAGCTCACGCGCACAAATCGGTTATCGCCACGCTGAGATGTGTCGCTCAGATGGCGCTTACGTAGCCAGTCCACGCGTACCATCGGATAACGAATACGCGCCGCGTTGTGTACGTGATCCGGCAATCCGGCGATCATTTTCGACGGATATTTATCCAGTTCGAACGGTTTTGCCGCCACAAAGCGACCATCCTTCACCGTCGCGCGGATAGCCCCCCAGTGCGACCCGGTAAGAATGCCCTCTTTCGAGATGACAGCCTCAGTCGCCGCTTGCGCCGCGGTCGCACGGCGCGGCGTTAACAATGACGGCCCCAGCATCCCGGCGACGGTTAAGCCACCGAGTTGTGCCAGAAAACGCCGACGTGATGCCTGAAAGAGATCGTTATTGCTCATTATTTTTCTTCCTTCTTATCGCCGTGAGCCTTACCTGCGGTGTCAGACGCATTCATTTGGAGATATTTCAACAAGGTGCGTTCTTCACGTTTATCGAGGCTGGTAAAGCCAATCATGCCGTTGAGCGTGCCGATCCAACCGTTAGCGTCAAAGTGAGAGATTTCCGGTGCGCCGTGGCATTGATTACAGGTGCCGTTGTACAGCGAATCCGCATAAGCCCAGATCGGTTTGATATCGTTCACCATGTCGCCTTTCTTCATCCACGCGGTGGCCTGCAATTTGCTCCACTCGGTATTGGTGTCGGCTACGGTGGTTTTCTCCAGCGTTTTCACCTGCTGCTGAACATCGCCACGAATCGAGGCAACAAAGATGCGTTTGCCAGGGAACTGGGTGAGTACACGCTGACGTCCTGCGCTTTCCGTCCAGCCAGTGATTTCAATTTGCAGCCAGTCGCCGTCACGTTTAAGGACTTTCACTTCCGAAGCAGGCAGCAGAGAACCAGACGCTTCTTTATCGCCTTTCGCCGCATAAATTGGCTTAATATCAATGGAGTACAGCGTATCACCACTATCATTTGCACTGGCGCGCAGCTCATCGAATTGCTTACGGAAGCCGCTACTCATATCCGGCAACTGGTGGGCAATACCTTTATGACAGTCGATGCAGGATTGATTATCTTTCGCTGCCACCTTCATCTGACGTGCCGCTTCAGGATGTTGCTTCGCATGATCCATCGCGTCGTAGTTATGGCAGGAGCGGCAGGTTGCCGAGTTGTTTTCTTTCATTCGCGCCCATTCACGCTCGGCAAGTTCCGCGCGTTTGGCTTCGAATTTCTCAGGTGTATCAATGGAGTGGGCAATAAAGGTCTGGTAGATGTCGTTGCTCGCTTCCAGTTTACGCTTCACCATGCCTGGAATATCCGGCGGGATATGGCAGTCATGGCATTCAGCTCGCACGCCGGAGGCGTTCTGGAAATGCACCGACTGTTTATATTCTTCATACACCGGTTGCATACTGTGGCAACTGACACAAAATTCGGTTGTGCTGGTGACTTTGATCCCCACGTGAGGTAACACAATCAGCGCAATGCCAATCACAATCCCAATAGCGACCAGCGCCAGTACCGACCAACGAGCACTGGGTCGGCGTAACGCGTTCCAGAGTTTCCGCATAATAGCCCCTGTAAAATTATGGTTTAGTGAAGCGATCTTAATGAGCAAATATGAACAGCGGCACTGGTCAGGATGAACGGCTTACGGCAGAATATGAACAGATATGAACAGAATGAGTAAAACTCTCTGATGCCACATCACATTGTTATTGTTGAAGATGAGCCGGTTACCCAGGCGCGATTACAAACCTACTTCACTCAGGAGGGGTATACGGTTTCCGTTACGGCGAGCGGTGCCGGGCTGCGTGAAATTATGCAAAACCAGCCAGTGGATTTAATTCTGCTGGATATCAATTTGCCCGATGAAAATGGCCTGATGTTAACCCGCGCCCTGCGGGAACGTTCGACGGTGGGTATTATTCTGGTTACCGGACGCAGCGATCGGATTGACCGTATTGTTGGGCTGGAAATGGGCGCAGACGATTACGTTACCAAACCGCTGGAACTGCGCGAACTGGTGGTACGGGTGAAAAATCTGCTCTGGCGAATCGACCTCGCGCGACAAGCTCAACCGCTCACTCAGGACAACTGCTATCGCTTTGCCGGTTATTGCCTGAATGTGTCGCGCCATACGCTGGAGATTGATGGCGAACCGATTAAACTAACCCGCGCAGAGTATGAAATGTTGGTGGCATTTGTGACCAATCCGGGCGAAATTCTCAGCCGTGAACGTCTGCTGCGTATGCTTTCTGCGCGCCGGGTGGAAAACCCCGACCTGCGCACCGTCGATGTGTTAATTCGTCGTTTACGTCATAAACTCAGCGCGGATTTACTGGTGACACAACATGGCGAAGGTTATTTCTTAGCCGCTGATGTGTGCTGATAAAAATAGACCGGACGAAATCCCCCTGGCGACAGCGAGCGGCGGATATGTTCGCGGTCGGCATTTTTCGGCGTCAGGACTAAAATCGGTGGGCTGACATTATCAGACACCGATTGTCCCTGTAATTGCCTGATCGCTTGCTCAACCGCCAGTTCCCCCTGCCAGACCATTTGATCGCTGGCAGCCATGATCACTCTTCCCCGCTTCAACCCGCGATACACCTGATGTGAAAGATAAAACGACACCACGGTAAGCGGCGTTTTCAGGTTACGCCCTTCACCCATTGCCGCCTCTGCCGCAATCGCCGTTCCGGCCACAACGTCGATTTCTGGATGGCGCTCCAACATCTCCTGCAACAGGTTACGCTGGATTTCAATATCGTTGTCGCCGAGCGCAATATCGACAATACGCACCGGGCTTCCGGCAATGGCGGCGCGGAAACCCTCTACCATCTCCTTACTGCCCCCGGCGTTATCGGGGCCGGGCATCAACAGCACGTTCAGTGGTTTTCCGTGACTCCATTGCACCAGATATCGCCCTGGTTGATAGCCCATCTGAAACCACGGCACACCAACGCGGCTTTTCACCTGGGGAGCATCAATAGCATTTACCAGTTCGATCACCGGCAGACTTGCTACCTGCTTTTGCAGGTCGGGAAATGACGTCGTGCTACTACCGAGCAAAATGGCCTCTGCACCCCACTGTTTGCACTGGTCGATTTGTGCTTGCTGGGTAGCCAACTGGCTGTAGCCGCCTGCCTCCAGCACTTTTAAATCCACACCGTAGCGGCGAGCAGCCTCCTGCATACCATAGTTCAACGATAACCAATATGAATCTTTCAGGCTGGGATAAAGCGCGCACAGTTTCCATGAACGTTTGGCTTTAAGCGGTGTAGAGGGTTGCACCGAGAAATGCTGCGCATCATGCCAGCGCAACAAGTTATCAGCCGAAAATCCAGGCAACATGAAAAGGGAAAGAAGTAACAATAGCAGTACGCGCATGATAGCCTCATCAATAATAAGGCTTTATGCTAGATGCATTCCGCTTTGCGACTCAACCTTTTTCACCTTAAGTACACTGACCGTGAATTTAACCCTGACCCGAAGACTCTGGATGGGCTTTGCCCTGATGGCGCTGTTAACCCTGACCAGTACCCTGGTGGGATGGTACAACCTGCGCTTTATCAGCCAGGTGGAAAAAGACAATACTCAGGCATTGATTCCTACCATGAATATGGCGCGCCAGTTGAGCGAAGCCAGCGCCTGGGAACTTTTCGCCGCACAGAACCTGACCAGTGCCGATAACGAAAAGATGTGGCAGGCGCAGGGGCGAATGCTCACCGCACAAAGCCTGAAGATTAACGCATTGCTGCAAGCGTTACGGGAACAAGGGTTTGACACTACCGCTATTGAACAACAGGAGCAGGAGATCTCCCGTTCGTTACGTCAACAAGGGGAACTGGTGGGGCAGCGTTTGCAACTGCGCCAGCAACAACAGCAACTCAGCCAGCAGATAGTCGCCGCCGCCGATGAGATCGCACGCCTGGCACAAGGTCAGGCGAATAATGCGGCGACCTCTGCCGGAGCGACCCAGGCCGGGATTTACGATTTGATCGAACAACATCAGCGTCAGGCCGCAGAAAACGCACTTGATCGGCTGATTGATATCGATCTTGAGTACGTTAACCAGATGAATGAACTGCGCCTTAGCGCCCTGCGGGTGCAGCAAATGGTGATGAATCTGGGGCTGAAACAGATCCAGAAAAATGCGCCAACGCTGGAAAAGCAGCTCAATAATGCGGTGAAAATTCTGCAACGTCGGCAAATACGCATTGAAGATCCCGGTGTTCGTGCACAGGTCGCGACAACGTTAACTACCGTTAGCCACTATAGCGATTTGCTGGCGCTGTATCAGCAGGACAGTGAAATCAGCAATCACCTGCAAACTCTCGCCCAAAATAACATCGCCCAGTTCGCGCAGTTTAGTAGCGAAGTCAGTCAACTGGTCGACACTATTGAGCTGCGTAATCAGCATGGCCTGGCGCATCTGGAAAAAGCCAGTGCACGCGGGCAATACAGCCTGTTATTGCTGGGGATAGTTTCTCTTTGCGCACTGATTCTGATCCTCTGGCGCGTGGTTTATCGCTCAGTCACGCGTCCCCTTGCCGAACAAACGCAGGCGCTGCAACGACTGCTGGACGGTGATATCAACTCCCCTTTCCCGGAAACCGCTGGCGTGCGGGAGCTGGACACCATCGGGCGGCTGATGGATGCGTTTCGCAGCAATGTTCATGCGCTTAATCGCCACCGCGAACAGCTGGCGGCGCAGGTAAAAGCGCGCACAGCCGAATTGCAGGAATTGGTGGTCGAACATCGACAGGCACGGGCGGAAGCAGAAAAAGCCAGCCAGGCAAAATCGGCGTTTCTGGCGGCAATGAGCCATGAGATCCGCACACCGCTGTACGGTATTCTCGGCACCGCGCAACTGCTGGCAGATAACCCCGCACTTAATGCCCAGCGTGATGATTTGCGGGCAATTACTGACTCTGGTGAATCGTTGCTGACCATCCTCAACGATATTCTCGATTATTCGGCTATCGAAGCAGGCGGCAAGAATGTTTCGGTCAGCGATGAGCCCTTTGAACCGCGCCCGCTGCTGGAAAGTACCCTGCAATTAATGAGCGGACGGGTGAAAGGTCGTCCGATTCGCCTGGTAACTGAAATTGCCGACGATGTACCGACTGCGTTAATGGGCGATCCGCGGCGTATTCGTCAGGTTATAACCAACCTGTTGAGCAACGCCCTGCGTTTCACCGACGAAGGGCACATTATCCTGCGTAGTCGCACTGATGGCGAACAATGGCTGGTCGAAGTGGAAGACAGCGGCTGCGGTATTGATCCCTCGAAACTGGCTGAAATCTTCCAGCCATTTGTTCAGGTTAGCGGCAAACGCGGCGGCACCGGGCTGGGGCTGACTATCAGTAGCCGTCTGGCCCAGGCGATGGGCGGCGAACTCAGCGCCACCAGCACGCCGGAGGTTGGAAGCTGTTTTTGTTTACGCTTGCCGTTACGTATTGCCACGGCACCCGTGCCAAAAACAGTCAATCAGGCGGTGCATCTGGACGGTTTACGTTTGCTGTTAATTGAAGATAACCCGCTAACCCAGCGAATTACCATTGAGATGCTGAACAACAGTGGTGCGCAGTTCGTTGCTGTTGGCAATGCCGCTCACGCGATAGAGACGTTGCAAAATAGCGAACCGTTTGCTGCCGCACTGGTGGATTTTGATCTGCCGGATATCGACGGTATTACCCTTGCCCGACAACTGGTACAGCAATATCCGTCACTGGTTTTGATTGGCTTTAGCGCCCATGTCATCGACGAAACACTGCGCCAGCGTACCAGTTCACTATTTCGCGGGATTATCCCTAAACCGGTGCCGCGTGAAGTGCTCGGTCAGTTACTGGCGCACTATCTCCAACTGCAAACCAGTAACGATCAACCGTTGGATATATCGCAACTCAATGAAGATGCTCAGTTAATGGGAACAAAGAAGATCCACGAATGGCTGGCATTATTTAAACAACATGCCCTGCCGCTTCTCGATGACATCGACATTGCCCGCGCCAGTCAGGAAAGCGAGAAAATAAAGCGTGCCGCGCATCAGCTAAAAAGCAGTTGCTCGAGTCTGGGAATGCGTAGCGCCAGCCAGCTATGCGCACAACTGGAGCAGCAGCCATTATCTGCCCCCCTTCCACACGAAGAAATTACACGCAGTGTTGCCGCTCTGGAAGCATGGTTGAATAAGAAAGACCTGAACGCGATTTGAATCAATATCAGCCAGTTAGGAACAACTAGAATAGTGGCATTTGGTATGCAACTTAACGGACTGGCAAAATCATGGCAGAGAAAAGAAGAACCCGCTGGCAGCGGCGGCCAGGCACGACGGGCGGCAAATTACCGTGGAATGACTGGCGCAATGCCACGACCTGGCGTAAAGCGACGCAATTATTACTGTTGGCAATTAATATTTATATTGCCATCACGTTCTGGTATTGGGTGCGCTATTACGAAACGGCAGGTAGTACGACATTTGTCGCCAGGCCAGGAGGCATCGAAGGCTGGCTACCGATTGCCGGTCTGATGAATCTGAAATATAGCCTTGCAACAGGCCAGTTACCGTCCGTCCACGCCGCCGCGATGCTGTTATTGGTCGCTTTTATCGTCATCAGTCTATTACTAAAAAAGGCCTTTTGTTCATGGTTATGCCCGGTTGGTACGCTTTCTGAATTAATCGGCGATCTCGGTAACAAACTGTTTGGTCGGCAATTTGTCCTTCCCCGCTGTCTGGATATTCCTCTGCGCGGCGTGAAGTATTTGCTGTTGAGTTTTTTTCTCTATATCGCGTTATTGATGCCCGCTCAGGCTATTCACTATTTTATGTTGTCGCCCTACAGCGTGGTGATGGACGTTAAAATGCTCGATTTCTTTCGTCATATGGGGACCGCGACATTAATCAGCGTGACCGTTTTGCTGATTGTCAGCCTGTTTATTCGCCATGCCTGGTGTCGTTATCTTTGCCCATATGGCGCGCTGATGGGCTTGGTTTCGCTATTGTCGCCGTTTAAGATTCGTCGCAATGCCGAAAGTTGTATCGACTGTGGCAAATGCGCAAAAAATTGCCCATCGCGGATCCCGGTCGATAAATTAATTCAGGTACGAACCGTGGAATGTACCGGTTGTATGACTTGCGTAGAGTCATGTCCGGTAGCCTCAACATTGACCTTTTCACTGCAAAAACCTGCAGCAAATAAAAAAGCCTTTGCGTTGTCTGGGTGGTTAATGACGCTACTGGTTCTGGGGATTATGTTTGCGGTAATTGGTTACGCAATTTATGTAGGCGTATGGCAAAGCCCGGTGCCGGAGGAATTGTATCGACGCTTAATTCCACAAGCGCCAATGATTGGTCACTAAATTAGCAACAAGCGGAACATCACCTCGCACGGGGTGATGTTCACAAAATCACATTATTTTGATTTTGACATCATAGCTTTCAAGCCCAGTCATTTTTTCTCGTGCGGTGAAGCGAATTTCAGAGACTTCTTTCCCTGTATTCTTGTTCAACTCGGCGATTTTTTGCGCGATAAAGTCGGCGATTTCCGTTTCGGCTTGTTTTTTTAACTCTTCAATATTCACTGTTAACCTCTTCTGGTCTTAAAAGACAGCAACACGCCAGTAAGGTGTTGGTTCCCGGTACCCTGGTCAGGTAAGAAATGTTATAAGCCATCTCCCCTAAAGATTCAATAATCAACAGGTTATCGCTTACTATACATACAGCGTTGAAGAAAATAAGGCAGATATAAAAAAGGCTCCACGAGGGAGCCTGATCTTATTTTGTGAAATCCAGCGGCGCATGGTCAGTGCGTATTTGCAGCGCGACGTTATCAAAGGTGATCATCGTCGATTTACAAAAAATACACTTTGCCCCTAAAGGATTTCGCTCCGTCACATCGAATGCCGATGTGCGGTACTGTGAACCATGACAACATGGACAGCGGAAATGGAGATGTTGAGTAATAACGGCAACCTTAGAGCGTAACAACGTTCGCTGCCGCGGGACCACGTTGCCCCTGCTCAATAGAAAATTCAACTTTCTGATTTTCGTTCAGCGTGCGGAATTCATTGCTCTGGATGGCGGTGAAATGGACGAAAACGTCTTTGCTGCCATCATCAGGAGTGATAAAGCCAAAACCTTTATCTGCGTTAAACCATTTTACTAAACCAGTCATTTTATTAGACATATTTTACTTCCTTCATTTTGAGCCTTTCGGCAAACAGGGCTTTAATACAGAAACTACTTAGTGTTCAGGAGAGAGACTCAAAAGAAGGGGATAATGCCTGATAATGAGAACTGCTTTAGTAAACTACTTTGTATGCTGTCTGTCTTTCAAACCGACTCAGCTATTAACGCATGATAATTGAGATTAAGCAATTTTTATTTTAGCCGTCCGGCGGTCTTAAATATCGCTGGCTTTATTTTATTAACCCCGTATAGTGCAGCGCAGTATTTTCAGTAAGGAATTTGTTTGCCCCGTAAAATGACAGGAATTGTCAAAACCTTTGATCGCAAAAGCGGCAAAGGATTCATTATCCCCTCCGACGGTCGTAAAGAAGTCCAGGTCCATATTTCCGCATTCACTCCCCGCGACGCAGAAGTACTTATACCAGGATTACGCGTGGAATTTTGCCGCGTAAATGGCCTACGCGGACCAACAGCGGCAAATGTTTATCTCTCTTAAGATGACGCAGCTTGTTTAAAGCTGGCTGTTTTTATTAAAAAAGCTCAATAGTCAATATCGCACATTATAACAAAAGTTACTTTCACCCCAGAAAACAAATCCATTTGGCCGAATATCTCTGCACCTAATAGTTATAAATGCTACTTAACAGTCAATCATAGTACCGCTTGAAACTATATCACCAACAATAGTTAATAGCTTTCTTAACAATTTTCTTATCTTTAATTTATATTTTTCTAAGATTTATCTTGTGCTCACAAGTCGTATTTCCAGAGGGGAATAGTTAACAATCTTATATTTCCCTCTGCGCGCCTTCCCCACCCGCAGTATATAGTGCTAGCGGTATGCGGAAAGGGAGATTTCACAAGGATGTTATACTCAAAGTAGACAATCCTGATCTCAAGCGTACGTATTGTCCATGCGATGAATAAAGGAAAAGTTATGAAACACAAGCTTTCTGCAATCCTTATGGCCTTCATGTTGACGACGCCAGCTGCGTTTGCTGCACCAGAAGCAGCAAACGGGACCGAGGCAACGACGGGTACTACTGGCACCACAACGACCACTACTGGTGCCACTACGACTGCTGCTACCACCGGTGGCGTAGCTGCTGGCGCTGTCGGCACGGCGACGGTTGTCGGTGTGGCAACGGCTGTTGGTGTGGCGACTTTGGCAGTAGTTGCAGCAAATGACAGTGGCGATGGCGGTTCTCATAACACCTCAACCACCACGTCCACTACGCGCTAATACTGCTTTAACGCGTCAAAATTAAAGTTAAATGATACCCGGTTGCGATATTCGTACCGGGCTTTAGAGATTTGCATTTTTTTAATTAACCTTTCAAGGATTAAAGGTGCGCCCTCTTATTTTATCGATTTTCGCACTATTTCTTGCGGGATGTACGCACAGCCAGCAAAGTATGGTCGATACATTTCGCTCCAGCCTTTTCGATAATCAGGATATCACCGTAGCGGATCAGCAGATACAGGCGTTGCCTTATTCCACGATGTATTTACGCCTTAATGAAGGGCAACGAATCTTTGTGGTACTGGGATATATAGAACAAGAACAAAGCAAATGGTTATCCCAGGATAACGCCATGCTGGTTACCCACAATGGACGTCTTTTAAAAACCGTCAAACTTAATAATAATCTGCTGGAAGTGACAAATTCCGGGCAGGACCCTCTGCGTAACGCGCTGGCAATAAAAGACGGCAGCCGCTGGACGCGCGATATTCTCTGGAGTGAAGACAATCATTTTCGCTCTGCGACCCTGAGTTCCACTTTTTCCTTTGCTGGATTAGAGACGCTGAATATTGCGGGTCGCGATGTGCTGTGTAATGTCTGGCAGGAAGAGGTGACTTCCACGCTGCCAGAAAAACAGTGGCAAAACACATTCTGGGTCGATTCGGCTACTGGCCAGGTTCGTCAAAGTCGGCAAATGTTAGGCGCAGGGGTTATTCCCGTAGAAATGACGTTTCTTAAACCCGCACCATGAATAAATTACAGTCGTATTTCATTGCCAGCGTACTTTACGTAATGACACCCCATGCCTTTGCGCAAGGAACGGTGACTATTTATCTGCCTGGCGAACAACAGCCCCTTTCCGTTGGCCCCGTGGAGAATGTTGTCCAGTTGGTGACACAACCGCAACTGCGCGATCGCCTCTGGTGGCCTGGAGTCTTGCTGACCGACTCCGCGGCGAAAGCTAAAGCGCTTAAAGACTACCAACATGTCATGGCACAGCTTGCTTCCTGGGAAGCAGAAGCTGACGACGATGTGGCGGCAACGATTAAATCCGTGCGCCAGCAGTTACTCAATCTCAATATCACTGGTCGCTTACCGGTCAAACTGGACCCTGATTTTGTACGAATGGATGAGAACAGCAATCCCCCCGCTGGTCGGGGACTATACGCTCTATACCGTACAGCGCCCAGTGACTATTACTCTGCTGGGTGCGGTTTCTGGGGCTGGGCAATTGCCCTGGCAGGCAGGCCGTAGCGTTACCGATTATCTGCAAGATACCCCCCGTCTTGCAGGCGCGGACAAGAATAACGTTATGGTGATTACGCCTGAGGGTGAGACTGTCGTCGCCCCTGTTGCCCTGTGGAATAAAAGACATGTGGAACCACCGCCTGGCAGCCAGCTTTGGTTGGGCTTTTCTGCGCATGTACTGCCCGAAAAATATGCTGATTTAAATGACCAGATTGTGTCTGTTTTAACGCAACGTGTTCCTGACTGATGAAGAAGAACTCTTATCTTTTAAGCTGCCTGGCCATTGCCGTCTCCAGTGCCTGTCATGCTGAAGTATTCACCTACCCGGATCCGCTGGGGTCGTCGCAATCAGACTTTGGCGGCACAGGATTGTTGCAGATGCCAAATGCGCGCATCGCACCGGAAGGTGAATTCAGCGTCAACTACCGGGATAACGATCAATACCGTTTCTACTCCACGTCCGTGGCGCTGTTCCCATGGCTGGAAGGCACCATTCGTTATACGGATGTGCGCACACGCAAATATAGCCAGTGGGAAGATTTCAGCGGCGATCAGTCATACAAAGACAAATCTTTCGATTTTAAACTTCGCCTGTGGGAAGAAGGTTACTGGCTACCGCAAGTGGCGTTTGGTAAACGTGATATTGCTGGTACGGGTCTGTTTGACGGTGAATATCTGGTGGCCAGCAAGCAAGCGGGGCCATTTGATTTCACCCTCGGGATGGCGTGGGGCTACGCCGGTAATGCGGGCAATATTACCAACCCGTTTTGCCGGGTGAGCGATAAATATTGTCATCGTGCAGAGTCTCACGATGCGGGAGATATCAGCTTTAGCGATATCTTTCGTGGTCCGGCGTCCATCTTTGGCGGCATTGAGTATCAAACGCCGTGGAATCCTCTGCGTCTGAAACTCGAATACGACGGCAACAATTACCAGAATGATTTTGCGGGCAAATTGCCGCAGGCAAGTCATTTCAATTTCGGTGCTGTGTATCGTGCTGCCAGCTGGGCAGATCTTAACCTTAGCTACGAGCGCGGTAACACATTGATGTTTGGCTTCACATTACGGACCAATTTCAACGATCTGCGCCCTGCCCTGCGCGATACGCCAAAACCGGCGTATCAACCTGCGCCGGAATCTGAAGGATTGCAGTACACCACAGTAGCGAACCAACTTACCGCGTTGAAGTATAACGCGGGCTTTGACGCGCCAGAAATTCAGCTGCGCGATAAGACGCTATATATGTCTGGTCAGCAATACAAATACCGTGACTCTCGTGAAGCGGTCGATCGTGCCAACCGGATTCTGGTGAATAACCTGCCGCAAGGCGTTGAGAAGATTAGCGTGACGCAAAAGCGCGAGCATATGACGATGGTGACTACCGAAACCGACGTAGCCAGCCTGCGCAAACAGCTGGCCGGTACAGCGCCAGGTCAATCAGAGCCACTGCAACAACAACGTGTTGAAGCTGAAGATCTTTCTGCCTTTGGTCGGGGCTACCGTATTCGTGAAGATCGCTTTAGCTACTCTTTCAACCCAACACTTTCACAGTCGCTGGGCGGCCCGGAAGATTTCTATATGTTCCAGTTGGGGCTGATGTCCAGCGCCCGCTACTGGTTTACCGATCACCTGCTGCTTGATGGCGGTATTTTCACCAATATTTACAACAACTACGACAAGTTTAAGTCTTCGCTGTTACCCGCGGACTCTACCCTCCCCCGCGTGCGCACGCATATCCGTGACTACGTTCGCAATGACGTTTATCTCAACAACTTGCAGGCGAACTATTTTGCCGACTTAGGCAATGGTTTCTATGGCCAGGTGTACGGCGGTTATCTGGAAACGATGTATGCCGGTGTTGGTTCCGAGCTGCTTTATCGCCCGCTCGATGCCAGCTGGGCGCTGGGGGTGGACGTTAACTACGTGAAGCAGCGTGACTGGGACAACATGATGCGCTTCACCGATTATTCCACGCCAACAGGTTTCGTGACGGCTTACTGGAACCCGCCGACGCTCAACGGCGTACTGATGAAACTCAGCGTTGGGCAATATCTGGCAAAAGATAAAGGGGCAACCATCGACGTCGCCAAACGCTTTGACAGCGGCGTGGCGGTAGGGGTATGGGCGGCAATCAGTAACGTATCTAAAGATGACTACGGCGAAGGCGGCTTTAGTAAAGGTTTTTATATCTCGATTCCGTTCGACTTGATGACCATTGGACCTAACCGCAACCGCGCGGTGGTTTCGTGGACACCATTGACGCGTGATGGTGGACAAATGCTGTCACGTAAATACCAGCTCTATCCAATGACGGCAGAGCGAGAAGTACCGGTTGGACAATAACCTGACGTAATTCATAACATTACATTGACTGATAAATATAAACCAATGAAAAAGAACATTTTTAAGTTTTCGGTACTGACATTGGCTGTTCTGTCTTTGACAGCATGTACCCTTGTTCCTGGTCAGAATTTATCGACCAGTAACAAGGATGTCATTGAACTACCTGACAATCAGTATGACCTGGACAAAATGGTCAATATCTATCCCGTCACGCCAGGATTGATTGATCAGCTGCGCGCCAAACCGATTATGTCGCAGGCTAACCCGGAGCTGGAGCAGCAAATCGCGAACTATGAATATCGTATCGGCATTGGTGATGTGTTGATGGTGACGGTCTGGGATCACCCGGAACTAACCACACCCGCAGGGCAATATCGTAGCGCCAGTGATACTGGCAACTGGGTTAACGCTGATGGTGCAATTTTCTACCCTTATATTGGTCGCCTGAAAGTGGCCGGGAAAACGCTTACCCAAGTACGCAACGAGATTACAGCGCGTCTGGACTCAGTCATTGAAAGCCCGCAAGTCGATGTCAGCGTCGCGGCGTTCCGATCGCAAAAAGCGTACGTCACCGGCGAAGTCAGCAAATCGGGTCAGCAGCCGATTACCAATATTCCTCTGACCATCATGGATGCGATTAACGCCGCGGGCGGTCTGACCGCAGATGCAGACTGGCGCAACGTGGTGCTCACCCAGAATGGCGTAAAGACCAAAGTGAACCTCTATGCGCTGATGCAGCGTGGCGACTTGCGCCAGAACAAACTGCTGCACCCGGGCGATATTTTATTTATTCCGCGCAACGATGATCTGAAAGTCTTCGTGATGGGTGAAGTGGGTAAACAGAGCACGTTGAAAATGGACCGCAGCGGTATGACCCTGGCGGAAGCACTGGGTAACGCTGAGGGTATGAATCAGGATGTCGCTGATGCGACGGGGATTTTTGTTATTCGTGCAACGCAAAACAAGCAGAATGGCAAAATCGCCAATATTTATCAGCTGAATGCGAAGGACGCATCGGCAATGATACTCGGAACGGAATTCCAGCTTGAACCTTACGACATTGTTTATGTCACTACCGCGCCGCTGGCTCGTTGGAACCGTGTGATTTCTCTGCTGGTACCGACGATTTCCGGGGTGCATGACCTGACAGAGACTTCACGGTGGATTCAAACATGGCCCAACTAAAATTTAACTCAATCCTGGTGGTTTGTACCGGCAACATTTGCCGTTCGCCCATTGGCGAGCGCTTGCTGCGTAAACGTCTGCCAGGCGTAAAAGTCAAATCGGCAGGTGTTCATGGTCTGGTAAAGCACCCTGCAGATGCGACAGCGGCAGATGTTGCCGCTAATCATGGCGTATCTCTTGAAGGACATGCCGGACGTAAGCTAACGGCTGAGATGGCACGAAATTACGATCTGATTCTGGCAATGGAGTCAGAGCATATTGCTCAGGTTACAGCAATCGCTCCCGAGGTCCGCGGGAAGACAATGCTGTTTGGGCAATGGCTGGAACAGAAAGAGATTCCGGATCCCTATCGTAAAAGTCAGGACGCATTTGAGCATGTCTACGGTATGTTGGAGCGCGCCAGTCAGGAATGGACGAAGCGCCTCAGCCGGTAATTTGAGTTTATAAAATACGATGACAACTAAAAATATGAATACGCCACCAGGCAGCACTCAGGAAAATGAGATCGATCTGCTTCGTCTGGTCGGCGAGTTATGGGATCACCGTAAGTTTATTATCAGCGTAACCGCGTTGTTCACGCTGATCGCTGTCGCTTACTCGCTGTTAAGCACGCCAATTTATCAGGCAGATACGCTGGTCCAGGTTGAGCAGAAACAGGGCAACGCCATTCTCAGCGGCCTGAGCGATATGATCCCTAACTCATCGCCCGAGTCAGCACCGGAGATCCAACTGCTGCAATCGCGCATGATTCTCGGTAAAACCATTGCTGAACTGAATCTGCGCGACATGGTTGAGCAGAAGTATTTTCCGATTGTGGGTCGCGGCTGGGCGAGATTAACCAAAGAGAAACCAGGTGAGCTGGCGATCAGCTGGATGCACATCCCACAACTGAATGGTCAGGATCAGCAACTTACACTCACAGTTGGGGAAAACGGCCACTATACGCTGGAAGGTGAAGGGTTCACCGTCAATGGTATGGTCGGCCAGCGTCTGGAAAAAGACGGCGTTGCGTTGACTATCGCGGACATTAAGGCCAAACCAGGAACGCAGTTTGTCCTGAGCCAGCGTACCGAACTGGAAGCGATTAACGCGTTGCAGGAAACCTTTACCGTTAGCGAACGCAGTAAAGAAAGCGGGATGCTGGAACTTACCATGACCGGTGATGATCCCCAGTTGATTACTCGTATTCTGAACAGCATCGCTAACAACTATTTGCAACAGAATATCGCTCGCCAGGCGGCGCAGGATTCACAAAGCCTTGAATTCTTACAGCGCCAGTTGCCAGAAGTGCGCAGCGAGCTGGACCAGGCGGAAGAAAAACTCAACGTTTATCGCCAGCAGCGCGATTCGGTTGACCTTAACCTGGAAGCCAAAGCCGTTCTTGAGCAGATTGTTAACGTTGATAATCAACTCAATGAGCTGACCTTCCGCGAGGCCGAGATCTCCCAGCTGTATAAGAAAGATCACCCAACTTATCGTGCGCTGCTGGAAAAACGCCAGACGCTGGAGCAAGAACGCAAACGCCTGAATAAGCGGGTATCGGCAATGCCTTCCACTCAACAGGAAGTATTGCGTTTAAGCCGTGACGTAGAAGCGGGCCGTGCGGTATATCTGCAATTACTTAACCGCCAGCAGGAGTTGAGTATTTCGAAATCCAGTGCGATTGGTAACGTGCGGATTATCGACCCGGCAGTCACTCAGCCGCAGCCAGTGAAACCGAAAAAAGCGTTGAATGTGGTGCTTGGTTTTATTCTTGGCCTGTTTATTTCGGTGGGTGCCGTGCTGGCGCGTGCGATGTTGCGTCGTGGTGTAGAAGCACCGGAACAACTGGAAGAGCACGGCATCAGCGTTTATGCCACTATCCCGATGTCCGAGTGGCTGGATAAGCGTACCCGTCTGCGTAAGAAAAATTTATTTTCTAATCAGCAGCGCCATCGTACTAAAAATATCCCCTTCCTGGCGGTGGATAACCCGGCGGATTCTGCTGTGGAAGCCGTACGTGCGCTACGAACCAGTCTGCATTTCGCTATGATGGAGACTGAGAATAATATTCTGATGATCACGGGTGCGACGCCAGACAGTGGTAAAACGTTCGTCAGTTCAACTCTGGCAGCGGTGATCGCCCAGTCCGATCAAAAAGTGTTATTTATTGATGCCGACTTACGCCGTGGTTATTCGCATAACCTGTTTACCGTGAGTAATGAACATGGCTTGTCGGAATATCTGGCAGGGAAAGATGAGCTCAACAAAGTGATCCAGCATTTTGGCAAAGGAGGCTTTGATGTGATTACTCGCGGTCAGGTGCCACCTAACCCGTCTGAACTGCTGATGCGCGATCGGATGCGTCAATTACTGGAATGGGCGAACGACCATTACGATCTGGTGATTGTCGATACGCCGCCGATGCTGGCAGTGAGCGATGCTGCGGTCGTGGGACGCTCTGTCGGCACCAGCCTGCTGGTTGCGCGTTTTGGCTTGAACACCGCCAAAGAGGTGAGCTTGTCAATGCAGCGTCTGGAACAGGCTGGCGTTAATATTAAAGGCGCAATCCTCAATGGTGTGATTAAACGCGCCAGCACCGCTTACAGTTATGGCTATAACTATTATGGTTATAGTTACTCCGAGAAAGAGTAAAACTGAAGGTAATGTGGCCGGATGCGGCGTGAACGCCTTTTCCGGCCTACGCATCAGACAGTTCTTCGTTTGTCATCAGCTTCAGAGCATTCAGGTAACTGAATGCTCTTTTTTTATGCATTACAAACTGCACGCCGGTATGCGTGCTTCATTCACGATTTGCGTAAAACCGGTCAACGAACACATGCCCTGCGCGTTTCGCTCTTCACATCCTGCCAGGGTCAGTTTCACCTCTCCGGGCGGCGTATTTAATGATAGCGGCGTTTTATCACGCATCTGCTGTAAAGTCTGGAAGACCAGCGAAACCTGAATCCAATGGCTGTTATCGCTTAGCCTACGCCAGCGTTCAAACACCAGTTCACCACCTGGCGGTGTGTTATCCGGCTGACCTGGAAGCGTCCAGTTGAGCTCCAGTGCGCCGCCGAGATTTGCCAGATTAGTATCGTGTCCGGCGATAAACAGCACTGAAGTGGGTAATGTCACACCATACACCTGTTTTTGCGGTGGATGGGGCATCAACGCTGTCATGATCAAATCCAACAACGGGGTGGCACGACTGCGGGCAACCTCTGGCGTGCGTTGTAGCAAATAAAACTGCGCGTTATGCAGGCTTAGCAAGGTGTTCCACTGGTGTGAATCGGTGATCCTTCCCCACCCCGGCTCCGGCATTCCCTGTGCTTGTTGCAGGAGAAATATCTCCGTCAGCATTGACGCCAGGCTTACCGCACCGGTTAATGAGACATTGTCGGCGCTCACCTTGAGTTCCGATGGTAATACCTGCGTTAATGAACAGCTTTCGTCCTGTTTCTCACGGTTAAGGCACAAGTTTGATTGTGGGAAATTAAGCACCTGTTCCAGTTCGCGAAACGCCGTTTGCCGATGCCCGGTAAAGTCAGCAATTGACCCTCCTGCCCTGCTGAGGATCGCGTCAGTCACGTTCGCGTTATCCAGTTGGCAAATGCCAGTTTTTAGAGGATTAAATAACGGATCGGGACTGGACGTATCTGCCTGGGTATGTACGGTTATTGCGCAGTCAGGTGCCAGCCCGGCGGCGAAGGCTTCGCCTGTTTTACGGGTACGCTCGTCGACATCAGCAATAATCGCGACCTGACCAGGCTGCGGGCAGCCCTTTTTCGCCAGCAATCCGTCAGCCACCAGACGCTGGCGTTGGTAATGTCCGAGATAAGCGATTAGCTCACCACCGCGCGGTGTCAGCCACCCCAGTTTTACCGGCCATGTTGGCCATGCGTCTGGGGTGACATCCTGCATCAGTTGCGTGGCCTTGGTTGGGGCACGCACACCATGACGACTGACAATCACCACACTTTCCAGCTTCAGCTCCGGCTCACTCTGAGCGAATGCAGATTGCGGGGTGAACGGAATCAGAAGAGATAAGAATGGGATCAAGATCGCTTTCATCGATATGTTTCCGCTTTTCATATCCGACATTATTGATTGCCTGATGCGACGCTAATGCGCCTCATCAGGCTTACGTTCGTTAACTTTTCAGACGCGGGTCCAGCCATACCAACACAAGGGTGGAGAGCGAACACATCAACAAAATGCCGACGAACCAAAGTAAATACCACATTGTTCCTGCTCCTTAGTACAGCTCGTTTTCGTTACGGCGGAGAGTTTCTGTCGTCATGCGCCCCCACATTTTGTAGTAGCTCCAGAGAGTGTAGAGCAACACAATGGGCAAAAATATCAGCACGATTACCAACATAATGCTCAGCGTCAACTGGCTGGAAGTGCTGTCCCACAACGTCAGGCTGGAGATCGGACTCACGCTTGACGGCATGACGAAGGGGAACAGCGTGATGCCTGCCGTGAAAATCACGCCAAATTGCATCAATGACACCATCAAAAATCCCCACCCCGGGCGACCACGATAAATCGCCATCACCGTCAGCAATGGGCAGAAGAACCCCAGCAGCGGGAAGATCCACAGAACGGGCGATTCGACGAAATTATTCATCCAGGCACCAGGTAGCACTGCCACCAGTTTCATTAACGGATTGGAAGGACCGTTAGCATCCTGGGCGAGCAGTACAAAGCCATCAATACCGACCCACAGCCAGTAACCCGCCAGCAAAAAGCACAGCATCACCAGCAGTGCGGCGCGTTTGGTCGCCAGCTGTGAACGCAGATGAATCACACCAACAGTTTTTAGTTGTAACCAGACGCCACCTTGCAAAATCACCATCCCAAGGCTGAGCAATCCGCACAATAAAGGGAATGGCGTCAGCAGTTGCCAGAAGGTGCCGAGATACTCCACGCGTAATTGCGGTGTGAAGGCAAACGGCACGCCGAGCAACAAGTTGCCGAAGGCGATACCGAAGACTACCGGCGGCACCAGGCTGCCGATGACCAGACCGGCATCCCACATTTTACGCCAGCGTGCATCGGCGATTTTTCCGCGATAATCAAAGGCCAGCGGGCGGAAGAACAGTGAGCACAGCACCAGGATCATCGCCACATAAAAGCCGGAAAACGCCGCTGCATACACTCTGGGCCAGGCGGCAAATAATGCCCCACCTGCGAGGATTAACCAGACCTGATTGCCTTCCCAGTGCGCGCCAACGCTGTTTATCACTATCCGGCGTTCATCATCATTACGCGCCACCAGCGGCAGCAGACAGCCGATCCCCATGTCAAATCCATCGGAGATCATAAAGACCACCAGGATCACGCCAATCAGCAGCCACCAGATGAAGCGCAATGTTTCATAATCAAACATGATTTTCTCCTTTACCCCTGTTGCTGCGTCGGTTGTTCACTCTGCATCGCACTCGGCCCCAGACGGGCATATTTCTGCATCAGGTAGACTTCGGCGATTAAGAACAGGGTGTAAAGCCCTACGATCATGATCAGTGAGAAAGCCAGTTGTCCTGTGGTTAAAGCGGAGTGCGCGGAGTATGTCGGTAAGATGTCCTGTATCGCCCACGGCTGCCGACCAAACTCGGTCATAAACCACCCGGCTTCAATCGCAATCCACGGCAACGGCAAACTCCAGAGCGCCATTTTCAGTACCCAGCGATGCTGGTCGATTTTGCCACGCAGCGTCTGGACAAGCGCAATCAGCATCACCAGTAGCAGCAGAGAACCACAGCCCACCATGATGCGGAAACTCCAGAATACCGGCGCAACCTGAGGTATCGCGCCACGCATCGCCGCCTGGTACTGTGCAGCTGTGACATGGTTCATATCCGGCGCATAGCGGGAGAGCAACATGCCGTAACCAAGGTCGCCTTCCAGCTCCCGGAATGCCTGCAACACATGCGGCTCACGATTGCCTTGCGATATTTCCTGCATTAACAGCCAGGCCATACGTCCGCGTTGCAAGCGTGGGTAGGTTTCAGCCATCAAATTCTTCAGACCCGGCACGGGTTTATCTAATGAGTGAGTGGCGAGGATCCCTAGCAGCGCAGGAATTTTGATGGCAAAGGCGTTACGCTCTTGATCCTGTTCCGGCCAGGCAACTACATGGAACGGTGCAGGTGCAGGTTCCGTTTGCCACTCCCCTTCCATTGCCGCCAGTTTTACCGGTTGTACTTGCGCGACTTCATACGCAGAACTGTCTCCGAGTTGCAGCGTACCGATAATCGCCAGAGTACCGAAGACGGAACCGATGGCAAACGAGCGTAATGCAACATCGCGCTCCCGTCCGCGCAGTAAATACCAGGCGCTGATCGCCATAATAAACATGGCCCCGGTCACGTAGCCCGCCATTACGGTGTGCACAAATTTCACCTGGCTGACCGGGTTAAAGACCAGCTCGCTGAAGCTGGTCATTTCCATACGAAGGGTGTCGATATCAAAATGCGCACCGGTCGGGTATTGCATCCAACCGTTGGCATTCAATATCCACAACGCAGAGAGATTTGAACCGAACGCCACCAGCCACGTCACCAGCAGGTGCTGGTATTTATTCAGCCGTTGCCAGCCGAAGAAGAACAGCCCGACAAAGGTGGATTCGAGGAAGAAGGCCATTAATGCTTCCATCGCCAGCGGTGCGCCAAAAATATCGCCCACATAGTTGGAATAGAATGACCAGTTAGTACCAAACTGAAACTCCATGGTCAGGCCGGTAGCCACGCCAAGAGCAAAGTTGATACCGAAGAGCTTACCCCAGAAGCGCGTCATATCGCGGTAGATTGTTTTGCCGGTGACCACGTAAATGGTTTCCATGATAGCCAGCAAAAAAATCAGCCCCAGGGTAAGGGGTACAAATAAAAAGTGATACAGCGCGGTCAGAGCAAACTGCCAGCGCGATAAATCAATGACATCCCACATGCGCACTCCTGTAGGCGAAGAGAGAAAAATAACCCGATAATGGTAGATCTCCCTCTTTATCCTGAAACTCTACGACCAGAGGTATTCGCCGATTGCGATATTCATAAGACTGAAAGCGATACTTACCGTCTTTTTACGTCGGTGCACCTTCCGCCAGCCACTGACATACCTCGCTAAGCCGCTGCGCAGAGTCGACCAAATCTTCTGGCGCTGCCAGCACCACTTCCGGTATCGGGCAGATTTCATAACTTTCCAGTAACGGGCCTTTTAAGGTGTCCGTACAGCGTAAATGCCAGACATGGCGTAACCCCGTGGCGTTGATATAGCTCTCGCCGTAGCCAATGGTGCGAATCTGAATATTTCCCGGCCCACAGAGACGTGAGAGAAAAAGCCGATCAGCCTCGCTGATAGGTAATTGCGTCAGATTAATGCTGTGCGGCTGCGCGTCAGGATTACGTACATGTGCTAGTAATTCATGAGCCAACGGTAGGCCATTCATCAGGCCATCAATGGGCGGCGGTAACAGCGAATCTGTCGGCAAGACGTTTTGCGTTGCCGCCTGCCACAACGCGAGCGGCACGCAGCCAGCCTCCAGTTTGTCCTCCAGCAACTGTTCGCCGCAACGTCTGCGCACCCGCCATAATCCGCAGAAGATCGCCTCCTGTATTTCACTTTCACTGTCGTCAGCCTGCTGAATGCGCACTGACACTTCCCCTTCCCCGAGAAGCGTATTGATAAAGTGACGATCGTCGGCGTTGAGATTTAACAGATCGACTGCCAGCACCTCGCCCAGCGGCGGCTGGCGCTCGCTTAGTTGATGTTGTAACTCGTTTAATAGCGCAATCACCTGCGGGCTGTGAGCACATTGCTCCAGGGCCGCCATACTCGGTTCATCATTCACCTGACAGGTGATCGGCAGTGGATTCATGCTGAAACTGTCATCGTTCGGTTGCGTTCCTGGCCCCAGCAGATGGAAAAAAGTTTCGCTCATGAGGCACGCTCCTGTTGCGGTTCGACAAGCCCGCGCATCAGGTTTATCAGTTCCGCCCACGGGTGAATACCATTCAGCACGCCGCGATAGCTACCACCGGTAAACACCAGTGTGGCGGGAAAACGAAATACGCCAAAACGATCGCCGATGGCTTCGCTTTGCTCAAGGTCGGCAATCGCTACCTGCCATGTATAATCAGGAAACTCGCGCAGTAATTCGCCAATCATTACCGGATTATCGCTGACCTCTGGCGTGCGTTTCGGGTCACTGCTTAATAACACCACACCGTCTGGCGCTTGCGTAAGCCAGTCGTCAAGACGGGATTCACTGATCGGCGTCCAGCCGCGCGCCAGCATACGTTGCCACAACGCATCAAATGGCGTGTCGTTGCTCATTCCTGCTCCTCCAGCATCATCCGGTACTGGCGCAAGCGAACGCCTTCGTAGTTTTCCATCGACAGACAGTCATAATTGAGACAGCGCGATTCATTAGCCGGTTGCGGCTCAATTCCCCACGCAGCCAGTTGCGCCAGCGCCCCCTGTTCCGCGGCGGGCAGTTGCTCCAGAGCCAGTTCGCTCAGGCTACCGCCGTAGTCGTCGAGCATCGCGGGTTGCAGGCCGACGAGGGCAATATGTGCTGGCAGATTTCCGCGGATATCTGCCAGCGCCAGTACTTCGGAGAAACTGTTCTGGTGCAGGCTCATTTTCTTCGCGCTGAGATAGGCCGGAATGCGTTCTCCGGCATACGTTCGTAGCGTTCCGGGTTCCAGCCCGTAATCAATGGCATCGAGAATCAACAGATGGCTGGCGCTTTCGACATAGCCCAGCAAGTTCAGTCCCTGAGTACCGCCATCGACAATTTCCACTTCCTCGGGCCAGTAGTAATGGGCATACAACCGTTCCGCCACCCGCACGCCGAAGCCTTCATCGGCCCACAGCAGATTGCCCAGCCCCATTACCACCACGCGTTGCTCGCTCATGAACGCTCCTTGTTACTTATTTTGCCAAATTTGTGGCTACGGTAGCCGTTGACCATGGTGGAGATCACTGTGTCGTCGGACATGATGTCTTCACGCAGCGCCATGTAGACATGACCGATCACAAACGCGCCAATCAGCCACATCCCCAGCCGATGCCAGCTGTGAATGTCCATTGAGTTGCCGCCCGTCCAGTAGAAAAATTCCACCACATAACGGAACGGCGCAAAAATAGCGTACTGACTATGTTCGCTGTACAGCGCAAAGCCGGTGACGATCATAAATACCGACATCAGGAAATAGCCGAACATCGCCGCCTGGGCGATGGGGTTATGACCTATATCGGCACTCGGACGTTTTGCCAGAAACAGATACCAGCGGATTTCATACCACACGCCCTGCCACCAGCTTTTACGCCATACCGGCACGATAAACAGCTCGCGTGAGTAGCGATTGCCGACAAAAGCCCAGTAGATCCGCATCAGCAAGACCACAGTAAAAACCATCCCGGCGCTGAAGTGAATTAACCTGATGTAGCCCATATAAAACAGATACGTCGCCTCACCGCTGACCGAAGGCAGCGGCTTGCCGATAAAGTAACCGGTGACCATCAACACCGCCATGCATAACACCGTCAGCCAGTGCCATATCCGCACGGGTGCTTCAAAGACATAGTGACTGACAACGTTGTCGCTTTTCTGTTGCATGATGATTCTCCTTCGCTGTTAACGCACCTGCACGGAGATCAGCTCGCTACCGTCGTCGCCCAGCACGTGTGTTGAACAGGCGAGGCACGGGTCAAAGCTGTGCAGAGTACGCAGGATCTCCAGCGGTTGCTCGGGGATCGCCATTTTGGTGTTCATCAGCGCGGCTTCATAAGCGCCAATTTGCCCTTTGGGGTCGCGCGGGCTGGCGTTCCAGGTGGTCGGCACCACACACTGGTAGAGATCAATCTTGCCGTCACGAATGGCAGCCCAGTGGCCTAGCGCTCCACGCGGCGCTTCGGTAAAACCGACACCACGGCACTCTGTCGGCCAGGTTGCAGGTTCCCATTTTTCAGTGGACGCGGTGGCGAGATTGCCGTTTTTAAGGTTGGTCATCAACTTGTCGAAGAAGTATTGCAACTTACCTGCGGCCCACTGCGCTTCGTGCGCGCGGCACAAAATGCGGCCCAACGTTGACTGGATGCCGGAAAGCGGCAGGTTCAACGCCGACATCATGCGATCGACCGACTCAACGGTCGCAGCATCGCCTTTGTGATAAGCGATCAATGTGCGTGCCAGCGGCCCCACTTCCATCGCGTTACCGCGCCAGCGTGGCGCTTTGATCCACGAGTAGCGTTCCTGTTCATTCAGCTGCTGAATGTTGGTATCGCTGCCTTTGACATCGCCGGGGTTGTACCACGGGTCGGTAATACCATCGAAGGGATGACGCCCGACCTGATCGTTGGGATAACGATACCAGGCGTGATCGACAAATTCCTGCACTTGTTGCGGATCGACTAAATCCACTGGCAGCACATTGTTGAAGTCGCCGTTGATCACCGCGCCGCCAGGCATTAGCAGACTTTTCTCGCCAAAGTCGTTGGCAATATCCGGGAACGCCCCGTAACTAAGGACACATTTATCAGAAAGACCAGTGCCGATTTCGCTCCACGGTTTGTTGAACTGACCGATGGCTAAAGCGTCGGGGATCATCACGTTATTAATGAAATCCGCCGTGCGGGTAATGATCGACTGCACCAGATTCAGGCGCTCCATATTGACCGCCCCGACCGCGCCACTTTCGTCAATGTTGATAGCGCACGGCATCCCGCCAACAATCCAGTTTGGATGTGGGTTTTTACCACCAAAGACCGCGTGGATTTTGACAATTTCACGCTGGAAATCGAGAGCTTCGAGATAGTGAGCAAAGCCCATCAGGTTGGCTTCTGGCGGCAGTTTGTACTGCGGGTGCCCCCAGTAGCCATTGCGGAAGATCCCCAACTGGCCGCCTTCAACGAATTTCTTCAGGCGGTTTTGCACATCGAAGAAATAGCCAGGTGATGATTTCGGCCATGAGGAGAGGCTTTGCGCCAGTTCGGAGGTTTTCCGCGGATCGGCTTTCAGCGCATCTAACACATCGATCCAGTCCATCCCGGCAAGCTGATAAAAGTGCACCAGATGGTCATGGCACCAGAGCGTCGCCAGCATAATGTTGCGAATGATATTAGCGTTGTCCGGCACTTTAATGTCGATAGCATCTTCGATGGCATAGACCGAAGCCAGAGCGTGTACGCCGGTACAGACGCCGCAAATACGTTCCACGAACGCCCACGCATCGCGCGGGTCGCGCCCTTGCAGAATGATCTCCAGCCCGCGAAACATGGTGCCGCAGGAGACGGCATTGGTGATCACATTCTGATCGTTAATATTCACTTCACAGCGCATGTGGCCTTCAATGCGCGTAATCGGGTCGACCACCAGGCGGCGTCCGGCATTGTTGATGGTGTATCCCTGAGTTTCGTACTGAGTGCTCATGCCTGTTTATCCTCATTGCCTGGCTGTTGTTCGGTTTCTGTAGGTTGCTGGTTATGACGTCTGCGCTGATCAACGGCGCTGGCGACCGCATGTACACCAACAGCCGCAGCCACCACGCCAAGCGCGGTTAAGCCGACGGTATCAGCGGTGGAATGGGTACCCATTTGTGGAATATCGACTACGCGACTGTAGAACGAACCGCGATCCCAGAAACCATTTTCCGCACAGCCCAGGCAGCCGTGACCAGACTGGATTGGGAAAGAAACGCCATCATTCCAGCGTGTGGAGGAACAGGCGTTATAGGTGGTAGGCCCTTTGCAGCCCATTTTGTACAGGCAGTAACCTTTGCGGGCAGCGTCATCATCCCAACTCTGGACGAACTCTCCGGCGTCAAAGTGAGCGCGGCGATAACATTTATCGTGAATACGCTGACCATAGAACATCAATGGACGGCCCATTCTGTCGACATCCGGCAGACGATCAAACGTCACCATGTAAGTAATGATGGCGCTCATCACATCCGGGATCGGCGGGCAGCCAGGTACTTTGATAATGGGTTTGTCGGTGATCACTTTGTCGATTGGTGTGGCCTGCGTCGGATTGGGCCGCGCGGCCTGCACGCATCCCCAGGAAGCACAGGTTCCCCAGGCGATAATCGCACTGGCTCCGGCGGCGGCGCGTTTGAGTTTTTCAATAAACGGTCGACCACTGCTGATACAGAACATCCCCTGCTCGCCCAGCGGCGGATTACCTTCTACTGCGAGGATATATTTGCCATTATATTGCGTGATGATGTCTTCAAAGACTTCTTCTGCCTGGGTTCCGGCGGCAGCCATCAGGGTATCGTCGTAATCGAGGGAAATCAGGGAAAGGATGACGTCCTTCGCCAGTGGGTGAGCGGAGCGGATAAAAGATTCGGTACAGCAGGTGCATTCAAGACCGTGGATCCACACCACAGGAATGCGCGGTTTGTTCTCCAGCGCCCAGGCAATCTTCGGAGCCATTCCCGCGCCTAATCCCAGCGAGGTGGCAGCCAGACTGCAATATTTGAGAAAGCTGCGCCGGGTAACGCCCTGACGCCGCATGGCCTGGTAAAATGTTTCCTCGTTATTCATATCGCACGTCTCTTCTCCTTGCGACACCGGCAGGACACCGGGCGCTTATGGTCGGCAAGCGACGTCCCTGTAGCAAGGCAAACCATCGCTTCACGTGAGATGCTGAAAACGAAAGCTCATCCTTCTGCACTGGCGCACGTCGCCAGATAGTATTGTTAATAAAGCGTAGTGAAACTTTTGCACAAAACAATACAAACTGTGTGGATTTATCTTTTAGCGATAAAAATGGACCTATTTTTCTTTTTGCCGGGCGGTGGGGATGTTTAGCCGGTTGCTAAACGAGTAAAAGAGAAGGAATTCATGGTGATGAAATGATCAATCTGCTGTTATTTCACGCTATCAATGCACTTTTGGCTGTTTTTCAGTCAAACAAACAAATTAGGGGTTTACACGCCGCATCGGGATGTTTATAGTGCGCGTCATTCCGGAAGTGTGGCCGAGCGGTTGAAGGCACCGGTCTTGAAAACCGGCGACCCGAAAGGGTTCCAGAGTTCGAATCTCTGCGCTTCCGCCAAATAAGATAAGGGGTTAGCTAAATGCTAACCCCTTTTTCTTTTGCCTGTCGAAATTCTCAGGGCGTTATATTTGCTTAATGACCTGATAATCCGCTGTTAAACCTGTTCCAGATCAAATGCGTAAAGATGGGTAAAACTTCTGGGTGCCCTTACGCATTATCATTATGCTGCTTAATTAATTACATCTGTCATAGAGAGTGACTCAATGGATCGTATTGTTAGTTCTTCACATGACCGTACATCGCTGCTTAGCACTCATAAGGTGCTGCGTAATACCTATTTTCTGCTGAGCCTGACGCTGGCCTTTTCGGCGATTACCGCAACTGCCAGTACGGTGCTGATGCTGCCATCTCCGGGTCTGATTCTGACGCTGGTGGGTATGTATGGTTTGATGTTCCTGACCTATAAAACGGCGAATAAGCCGACCGGAATTATCTCCGCATTCGCCTTTACCGGTTTTCTGGGTTATATCCTCGGACCAATTCTGAATACCTATCTGTCTGCCGGAATGGGTGACGTAATCGCTATGGCACTGGGCGGAACGGCGTTAGTGTTCTTCTGCTGCTCTGCGTATGTGCTGACCACCCGCAAAGATATGTCGTTCCTTGGCGGTATGCTGATGGCGGGTATTGTGGTGGTGCTGATTGGTATGGTTGCTAATATCTTCCTGCAGCTGCCTGCCCTGTATCTGGCGATCAGCGCGGTCTTCATTCTGATCTCCTCTGGCGCTATCTTGTTTGAAACCAGCAACATCATTCATGGCGGTGAAACGAACTATATTCGTGCCACGGTTAGCCTGTATGTTTCGCTGTACAACATCTTCGTCAGCCTGCTGAGCATTCTGGGCTTCGCCAGCCGCGATTAATCTCACCCGCTAACACTTTCATAGCCTCGCTTTATGCGGGGCTTTATTTTTTGTTACACTGCCGCCAGTCTGATTAAGGTAGTAATAATTATGCTGATCTTCGAAGGTAAAGAGATAGAAACGGATACCGAAGGCTATCTCAAAGAAAGCAGCCAGTGGAGTGAGCCGCTGGCAGTGGTGATTGCAGAGAACGAAGGGATTACGCTGTCACCAGAACACTGGGAAGTGGTGCGTTTTGTGCGTGATTTCTATCTGGAATTCAATACTTCTCCGGCGATTCGTATGCTGGTAAAAGCGATGGCGAATAAATTTGGCGAAGAAAAAGGTAACAGCCGCTATCTATACCGACTGTTTCCGAAAGGTCCGGCTAAGCAAGCCACCAAAATTGCTGGCCTGCCAAAACCGGTAAAATGTATCTAACGAATACGAAAATCGGTTAATTCCCCCGAGGGATGATGCGGCTCGCTGAGCACCCGTTCCACACGTGCAGAACGCGGGCCGCCACTCTTTAACCACTGCATTAATTTTTCCACCTGCCCTTCTTCACCGCAGGCAACCACTTCCACGCTGCCATCGTCAAGATTTTTGGCGTAGCCGCTTAACCCGAGTTTTTTCGCTTCGTACTGCGTGGTATAGCGAAATCCTACGCCCTGAACTCGCCCGTAAACCCAGGCAATTATGCAGACTTTCGACATTGCTGCTCTCCTTATCCTTAATGGACGCGTTGCAAATCCATGGAAAACTCCGGACAATGACGCCCATTTCTTTGCATCGACAGAAAAGTAAATTATGAGTGTACGTTTAGTGTTAGCCAAAGGGCGCGAAAAATCATTACTTCGTCGCCATCCGTGGGTCTTTTCCGGGGCCGTTGCCCGCATGGAAGGTAAAGCCAACCTCGGTGAAACCATCGATATTGTTGATCATCAGGGAAAATGGTTAGCACGCGGCGCTTATTCGCCAGCTTCGCAAATCCGGGCGCGCGTCTGGACGTTTGACCCCTCTGAATCCATTGACATTGCTTTTTTTACCCGCCGTTTGCAACAAGCACAAAAATGGCGTGACTGGCTGGCGCAAAAAGATGGCCTCGACAGCTATCGTTTAATCGCCGGAGAATCTGATGGCCTGCCGGGTATTACTATCGATCGTTTCGGTAATTTTCTGGTACTGCAACTGCTGAGTGCTGGGGCAGAATATCAGCGCGCAGCATTAATTAGTGCCCTGCAAACGCTGTACCCGGAATGTGCAATTTACGATCGCAGCGACGTTGCGGTACGTAAAAAAGAAGGGATGGAGCTGACCCAGGGCCCCGTTACCGGAGAGCTACCGCCTGCCCTGCTGCCGATTGAAGAACACGGCATGAAGCTGCTGGTGGACATACAGCACGGGCACAAAACGGGCTACTACCTGGACCAGCGTGACAGCCGCCTGGCTACCCGCCGCTACGTTGAAAATAAACGCGTACTGAACTGTTTTTCCTATACCGGTGGTTTCGCCGTATCGGCATTGATGGGCGGTTGCAGCCAGGTTGTCAGCGTTGATACCTCCCAGGAAGCGCTGGATATTGCACGGCAGAATGTTGAGCTGAACAAACTGGATCTGAGCAAGGCTGAGTTTGTCCGTGATGATGTCTTTAAATTGCTGCGTACTTATCGCGATCGCGGTGAAAAATTTGACGTTATCGTGATGGACCCGCCGAAGTTTGTTGAGAATAAAAGCCAGTTGATGGGCGCGTGTCGTGGCTATAAAGACATCAACATGCTGGCGATTCAGTTGCTGAATGAAGGCGGAGTTCTCCTGACTTTCTCCTGTTCCGGTCTGATGACCAGCGATTTATTTCAGAAAATCATCGCGGATGCCGCAATTGATGCCGGTCGTGATGTACAATTTATAGAGCAGTTCCGTCAGGCAGCCGATCATCCGGTGATCGCTACCTACCCGGAAGGGCTATATCTGAAAGGGTTTGCCTGTCGCGTCATGTAACTTGAAATGTGGAATTTTACCCTTATATCAAAGGTAAAGATTTCCCGGGAGGTGACTATGATTGCCAGCAAATTCGGTATCGGCCAGCAGGTCCGCCATTCCCTGTTAGGTTATCTCGGAGTGGTCGTGGATATCGACCCGGTTTATTCGCTCTCTGAACCGTCGCCTGATGAGCTGGCGGTGAATGACGAGCTTCGCGCCGCTCCGTGGTATCACGTGGTGATGGAGGACGATAACGGCCTACCGGTTCATACCTACCTGGCTGAAGCCCAGCTAAGTAGCGAATTGCAGGATGAACATCCTGAACAGCCATCCATGGATGAGCTGGCGCAGACCATCCGCAAACAACTTCAGGCCCCGCGTCTGCGTAACTAATCCCTGAACAAATCCCCGGAAGGTTTTGGCCTTCCGGGGATTTTTTATTTGGCCAGGCCCAGGCGAGGGATCTCAATAGCCGGGCAGCGATCCATCACCACATTTAACCCGGCATCCCGTGCCAGTACTGCCGCTTGCTCATTAATCACCCCCAGTTGCATCCAGAGGGTTTTCGCGCCAATGGCGATCGCTTCCTGCGCCACGCCCCACGCCGCTTCTGAATTACGGAAAACATCGACCATATCGACTTTTTCCGGAACTTCTGCCAGCGTGCCATACCCCTGCTGGCCCAGCAGCGTTTTGCCGGCAACTTTTGGTGAAACCGGAATGACGTGATACCCCTGGTCGAGTAGATATTTCATCACGCGATAGCTGGGACGATCGGGTTTGTCGCTTGCCCCCACCAGCGCAATGGTGTGAGTGGACGTTAAAATGCCTGCAATATCGGTTTCTTTCATTATTTCCTCCAGACTGTTTAACAAAGTGTACGACAAAGCCGACATGCCAACCATGCAGCTAATACGAATGAATGAGAGCAAAAGCGGGAATTATGTCTATATGTTAGTAAGTATGATTAAAGAAAAATTTTGACACATTATTATTCGGGCGGTCTTTTGACAGGAGCTACCTATGAAAACCGGCATCGTGACCACCTTGATTGCATTATGTTTGCCGGTATCCGTTTTTGCCACCACGCTGCGGCTTTCAACCGATGTCGATCTTCTGGTACTCGACGGCAAGAAGGTTTCCAGCTCTCTGCTGCGCGGTGCGGACAGCATTGAACTGGATAATGGACCACATCAGTTAGTGTTTCGCGTTGAGAAGACGATTCATCTTTCCAATAGTGAAGAACGGCTGTATATCTCCCCACCACTAGTGGTCATTTTTAATACCCAGCTCATCAACCAGGTCAATTTTCGCCTGCCTCGCCTGGAGAATGAGCGGGAAGCTAACCATTTTGATGCCGCGCCGCGCCTTGAATTGTTGGATGGCGATGCGACGCCGATTCCGGTAAAGCTGGATATTCTCGCCATTACCTCAACGGCAAAAACGATTGATTATGAGGTCGAGGTTGAACGTTATAACAAATCCGCGAAACGCGCTTCACTACCGCAATTTGCCACGATGATGGCAGATGACAGTACGCTGCTTTCGGGTGTTTCCGAGCTGGATGCTATTCCACCGCAGTCTCAGGTGCTCACAGAACAACGGCTGAAGTATTGGTTTAAACTGGCTGACCCACAAACGCGAAATACTTTTCTGCAATGGGCGGAAAAACAACCATCTTCCTGAGATTTTTGTGCCTGTGCGCAGGCTTTTTCGGTCTTTCTCTTGCAGCGATAAGTGCTTACAGTAATCTGTAGGAAAGTTAACTACGGATGTACATTATGGAACTGACGACACGTACTTTACCTGCGCGGAAACATATTGCGCTGGTGGCACACGATCACTGCAAACAAATGCTGATGAGCTGGGTGGAACGGCATCAACCGTTACTGGAACAACACGTACTGTATGCAACAGGCACTACCGGTAACTTGATTTCCCGTGCAACCGGCATGAACGTCAACGCGATGTTGAGTGGCCCAATGGGGGGTGACCAGCAGGTTGGCGCATTGATCTCAGAAGGGAAAATTGATGTATTGATTTTCTTCTGGGACCCACTAAATGCCGTGCCGCACGATCCTGACGTGAAAGCCTTGCTGCGTCTGGCGACGGTATGGAACATTCCGGTTGCCACCAACGTGGCAACGGCAGACTTCATTATCCAGTCACCGCATTTCAACGACGCGGTCGATATTCTGATCCCCGATTATCAGCGTTATCTCGCGGACCGTCTGAAGTAATATTACACAGGTGGCAAACGCCACCTGTTTCCTACGGTTTTCTCGCCACCGGCACATCCAGATTTTTCAGTATTTCGACAAAGGGAGAGGGATTCTCTTTGTTAAACAATGCCCATACCCGATGGCGTGCCCGGGTCAGCGCCACGTACATTAACCGCCGTTCTTCAGCGTCCGGAAAATCCTCAACCGGGGGTAGTAGCGCCTCTTCCATAATCGACTCCCGCGCCGCAGCCGGAAAACCATCACTCCCCTCCTGCAAGCCAACGATGATGACGTAATCCGCCTGTTGCCCTTTGCTGGCATGAATGGTCATAAAGTCGATTTGCAACTTCGGCCAGCGTGTTGCCGCTTTTTCCAGGCTGGCAGGCCTCATGTGATGGTAACGCGCCAGGATCAGAATGCGCTCTTCCGGTTTGGCATAACCAGAGAGCTTATCCAGCAAAGCATCAAGTTGACTCTCATCCAATAACGTGACGGCTTTTTTGTCTCCATTGGTTAAGCTGTTTAGCGGCTTTTTCAGCTGGCCAGGGTTCTGCTGAATAAAACGGTTTGCCACCTCACCGATACGACTGTTAAAACGGTAAGTCGTGTCTAAATCACAGCGATCGCCTTCACCAAAGTTTTCATGGAAAGCGGTGGTGAGCGACATTTGCGCACCGCTGAAACGGTAAATCGCCTGCCAGTCATCGCCAACGGCGAACAACGTCGTTTGACTGTTTTGCTTGCGTAATGCCGCTAACAACGCTGCACGCTGCGGCGAGATATCCTGAAATTCATCAACCAGAATATGCTTCCACGGGCTGATAAAGCGACCTTTCTCCAGAATCACAATCGCCTGGTGAATAAGGCCGGAAAAATCGACAGCGTTTTCTGCCTTCAGCGCACCTTTCCAGGCTTTTAATAACGGGGCCATCAACTTGATACGTTTACTGAACAAGTCGCGAATCTCTTCAGGTGCATTGGCAATCATTTCTGCCTGTGCACCGCCGTGCATTCGCATCAGACTTACCCAGCGATCGAGGCGAGAAGCAAGACGACGCTGTAATTTCTCATCATCCCAGAAGTTACCTTCTGGCACTGACCACTGCATTTCTTCCGTCAGCCATTGCCGCCAGCCCTTCGCCTGCGCTTTCTTTTCGCTGCATTGCTTACGCCACTCAGCAATAAAGAGTTCATGACGGGCAGCGGTATCATTTTCTAGTTTGCTGACTGTCGGCACTTTTTTGCTACCCTGCTGAATAATATGCAGCGCCAACGAGTGAAACGTGCGCGCGGTAATGTCTTCGGTATGTAGTCGTTCTCGGATACGCTCGTCCATCTCTTCAGCTGCTTTGCGACCAAACGCCAGCAATAAAATTTGCTCAGGGGACGCTTCACCACGCGCCAGCAACCAGCCTGCACGGGCCACCAGCACCGACGTTTTTCCGCTTCCTGCACCGGCCAGCACTAACAGAGAATGCTCGCCGTTAACGACTGCCCGGGCCTGTGCCGGATTCAGCGGTGAAGACTCAACCTGACGGAAAAAATCCGCATACTCGGTAAGCATAGCTTCGGTATACGCCTGATTATGCTGCAACCGAGCGCCTTCAATATCTTTTAACCAGGCCTGACATTTACGCCACGCCTCACGGCAGTTATCGAATTCTTCCAGTCGGTTGACCGGCAACGGCAACGCCAACAAAGCCTGGCGGATTTGTTGCTGCACGCCAGAAGTTTGCTCACGCGTCAGCCATTTATTTTCTCCGGTGCGCGTGGCAATCAAATCCAGTTGCTGCTGTAAAACACCTGCCGCAATTTCGCTCATCTCCGCACTCCACCGCCGCCAGTGAGCATCAAGATGATGGTAAAAACGCTGCGTCTCGCCCCATTCGGTGCCGTGCAGACGCACCACTTTTTCGTCCGGCAGTACAAATTCCAGCTCGCCCCATACCAGACCGCGCTTACAGTGAATTGCCAGTAATTGATTGAAAGGAATAAGGTATTCGTGGCGATCGCCGGAGACTTTAATCCCGGCATTGAGGATCACCGCCCGATCGTAAGGGTGCTGTGCCAGACGTTTTCCAAGCGTTGTCGCTTTCAGTTCCATGACTCTGTAGATCCACACGAAATTATTTCTTATCAGTGTAACCGTCAGAGAAAACGTGCTCCAGCCCAAAAAAACGTTACAATTGCCGCCCATTACTGAAAACCACAGTAAAGCGAGGTTTTATGCGTACCGTTTTGAACATTCTGAACTTTGTGCTTGGCGGATTTGCCACCACTCTGGGCTGGCTGTTGGCGACTCTGGTCAGTATTGTGCTGATTTTTACCTTACCGCTGACACGATCCTGCTGGGAGATCACTAAACTGTCTCTGGTGCCTTATGGCAATGAAGCTATTCATGTCGATGAACTGAACCCGGCTGGCAAAAATGTGCTGCTGAATACTGGCGGTACGGTATTGAATATTTTCTGGCTGATTTTCTTTGGCTGGTGGTTATGCCTGATGCACATTGCAACGGGCATCGCACAATGTATTTCCATCATTGGCATTCCTGTCGGCATTGCGAACTTTAAAATTGCCGCTATTGCACTATGGCCGGTCGGTCGTCGCGTGGTATCGGTAGAAACAGCGCAAGCTGCGCGTGAAGCCAATGCACGTCGTCGTTTTGAATAATCCACTAATATGGCCTTTATGCTAAGTCCTTTGCTCAAACGCTATACCTGGAACAGCGCCTGGCTGTATTACGCGCGTATTTTTATTGCGCTTTGTGGAACCACAGCGTTTCCGTGGTGGCTGGGTGATGTAAAACTGACGATTCCGCTGACGCTGGGGATGGTGGCAGCGGCGCTGACCGATCTCGATGACCGGCTGGCGGGACGTTTGCGTAACCTCATCATTACGCTGTTCTGCTTTTTTATCGCCTCGGCCTCAGTAGAATTGCTGTTTCCCTGGCCCTGGCTATTTGCAATTGGTTTAACGCTCTCTACCAGCGGCTTCATTTTGCTCGGCGGTCTGGGTCAACGCTATGCAACAATTGCCTTCGGTGCGTTACTGATCGCCATTTACACTATGTTGGGGACGTCACTGTATGAGCACTGGTATCAGCAGCCGATGTATCTGCTGGCCGGTGCCGTCTGGTACAACGTCCTGACACTTATTGGTCATCTACTGTTCCCGGTCCGCCCGCTGCAGGACAACCTGGCGCGTTGCTATGAACAACTGGCGCGTTACCTTGAGCTCAAGTCACGCATGTTTGATCCTGATATTGAAGATGAAAGCCAGGCACCGCTGTACGATTTGGCTCTCGCCAACGGTCAGCTGATGGCGACATTGAATCAGACGAAACTCTCGCTGCTGACCCGCTTACGTGGCGATCGTGGTCAACGGGGAACGCGTCGCACGCTGCATTATTACTTTGTCGCGCAGGATATTCACGAGCGTGCCAGCTCTTCTCATATTCAGTATCAAACATTGCGTGAACATTTTCGCCACAGCGACGTGCTGTTCCGTTTTCAGCGACTGATGTCGATGCAGGGCCAGGCGTGCCAGCAACTGTCACGCTGTATTTTGCTGCGTCAGCCTTATCAACATGATCCGCATTTTGAGCGCGCTTTTACGCATATTGATGCTGCGCTGGAGCGGATGCGCGATAACGGCGCGCCTGCCGATTTACTCAAAACACTGGGATTTTTGCTGAACAATTTACGCGCTATTGATGCCCAACTGGCAACAATTGAATCAGAACAGGCCCAGGCACTGCCCCATAATAATGACGAAAATGAGCTCGCTGATGACAGCCCGCACGGATTGAGTGATATCTGGCTGCGTCTTAGCCGTCACTTCACACCGGAATCCGCCCTCTTCCGTCATGCGGTAAGAATGTCGCTGGTGTTGTGCTTCGGCTACGCCATCATTCAGATAACCGGAATGCATCACGGGTATTGGATCTTGCTGACAAGTTTGTTTGTCTGCCAGCCAAACTATAACGCCACGCGCCACCGCCTGAAGTTAAGGATTATTGGTACGCTGGTAGGTATCGCCATTGGCATTCCTGTGCTGTGGTTTGTGCCGTCACTGGAAGGGCAGCTGGTGTTGCTGGTTATTACCGGCGTGCTCTTTTTTGCCTTCCGTAACGTGCAATATGCCCATGCAACGATGTTCATCACACTTTTGGTGCTACTTTGTTTTAACTTGCTGGGTGAAGGTTTTGAAGTGGCGTTACCTCGCGTAATCGATACGCTGATTGGTTGTGCCATTGCGTGGGCGGCGGTGAGCTACATCTGGCCTGACTGGAAGTTTCGCAATCTGCCGCGCATGCTCGAACGTGCCACCGAGGCCAACTGTCGCTATCTCGATGCCATACTGGAGCAATACCATCAAGGGCGTGATAACCGTCTGGCGTATCGTATTGCCCGCCGCGATGCACACAACCGTGATGCTGAACTGGCGTCGGTGGTGTCAAATATGTCCAGCGAGCCGAACGTTACCCCGCAAATTCGCGAGGCTGCGTTTCGGTTGCTGTGCCTTAACCATACGTTTACCAGCTATATCTCAGCCCTCGGTGCTCACCGGGAGCAGTTAACTAATCCTGAAATTCTGGCGTTTCTTGATGACGCAGTTTGCTATGTTGATGACGCGCTACATCATCAACCTGCTGATGAAGAACGCGTCAATCAGGCATTAGCTGACCTGAAACAGCGGATGCAGCAACTTGAACCACGGGCAGACAGCAAAGAACCTCTGGTCGTACAACAAGTCGGGTTATTGATTGCATTACTGCCAGAGATTGGTCGTCTGCAACGCCAGATTACTCAAGTTCCGCAGGAAACTCCTGTTTCGGCGTAAGAGAGTCAGCCCATTCTGCAAGCTCCTGGCGGCGTGCCACCGGGAGCGCAGCTTCATGAATGCCGATAATGGCCCCTTCAAGCATAAACAGAATCTTTTCTGTCACCAGACTGTTTTGCTGCCGCAGTCGCAACCAACACATTTTTGCCCCAAGTATACGTAACGCCCGTACATCCTTAATCCCCACCTCCCCGAGTATCGCTTCCAGATGAAAAGACATATTGGGCAAATCTTTCAGTCTTTCCCGGGTATTGCGCGTGCTTTTCTCTTTCAGCGCTGCATCGAGAGAATATTTCGACAGACGCACCAGCTTCAGTTGATTTCGCCATAGACTTTCATCAACCCGATAGTAATTGAGGGTAACGGATCGGCCACACTTTTTATATGTCAGCCAGACAGGCGGATGTTTTACACAGTACTGTGCACTTTGCTCACAAGCCCGAAGATACAACTCACCATCAGAAACCATCGCAAACACCGTGTCGTCAACGGTCAGGCTGTAACTACCAAACAATGATCGGTATTCAATTGTGCCCAACGTTGCCAGGTATTCTTGTGATTTATAGATCCGCTTATAGGAGAGACTTTTCATAAAATTCCTTTTAAAATCATAACATAAAAGAATGATTCACATTAACGGATCCGTTAACTACGAAAATAGGCAACTTATTCTTAAGGGGCAAGATTAATTTATGTTTTCCCGTCACTAACGACAAAATTTGCGAGGCTCTTTCCGAAAATAGGGTTGATCTTTGTCGTCACTGGATGTACTGTACATCCATACAGTAACTCACAGGGGCTGGATTGATTATGTACACTTCAGGCTATGCACATCGTTCTTCGTCGTTCTCATCCGCAGCAAGTAAAATTGCGCGTGTCTCTACGGAAAACACTACAGCCGGGCTTATCAGTGAAGTTGTCTATCGCGAAGATCAGCCCATGATGACGCAACTTCTACTGTTGCCATTGTTACAGCAACTCGGTCAGCAATCGCGCTGGCAACTCTGGTTAACACCGCAACAAAAACTGAGTCGGGAATGGGTTCAGGCATCTGGGCTACCCTTAACGAAAGTGATGCAGATTAGCCAGCTCTCCCCTTGCCACACTGTGGAGTCAATGGTTCGCGCTTTACGCACGGGCAATTACAGTGTGGTGATCGGTTGGTTGGCAGATGATTTGACTGAAGAAGAGCATGCTGAACTTGTTGATGCGGCAAATGAAGGTAACGCTATGGGGTTTATTATGCGTCCGGTAAGCGCATCCTCTCACGCAACGAGACAACTTTCCGGGCTAAAAATTCACTCTAATTTGTATCATTAAGTAAATTTAGGATTAATCCTGGAACTTTTTTTGTCGCCCAGCCAATGCTTTCAGTCGTGACTAATTTTCCTTGCAGAGGCTTGTCTGAAGCGGTTTCCGCGATTTTCTTCTGTAAATTGTCGCTGACAAAAAAGATTAAACGTACCTTATACAAGACTTTTTTTTCATATGCCTGACGGAGTTCACACTTGTAAGTTTTCAACTACGTTGTAGACTTTACATCGCCAGGGGTGCTCGGCATAAGCCGAAGATATCGGTAGAGTTAATATTGAGCAGATCCCCCGGTGAAGGATTTAACCGTGTTATCTCGTTGGAGATATTCATGGCGTATTTTGGATGATAACGAGGCGCAAAAAATGAAAAAGACAGCTATCGCGATTGCAGTGGCACTGGCTGGTTTCGCTACCGTAGCGCAGGCCGCTCCGAAAGATAACACCTGGTACACTGGTGCTAAACTGGGCTGGTCCCAGTACCATGACACTGGTTTCATCAACAACAATGGTCCGACCCACGAAAACCAACTGGGTGCAGGTGCTTTTGGTGGTTACCAGGTTAACCCGTATGTTGGCTTTGAAATGGGTTACGACTGGTTAGGTCGTATGCCGTACAAAGGCGACAACATCAATGGCGCATATAAAGCTCAGGGCGTTCAACTGACCGCCAAACTGGGTTACCCAATCACTGACGATCTGGACATCTACACTCGTCTGGGTGGTATGGTATGGCGTGCAGACACCAAGGCTAACGTACCTGGTGGCGCATCCTTTAAAGACCACGATACCGGTGTTTCTCCGGTCTTCGCTGGCGGTGTTGAGTACGCGATCACTCCTGAAATCGCTACCCGTCTGGAATACCAGTGGACCAACAACATCGGTGACGCACACACCATCGGTACTCGTCCGGACAACGGCCTGCTGAGCCTGGGTGTTTCCTACCGTTTCGGTCAGGGCGAAGCAGCTCCAGTAGTTGCTCCGGCACCAGCTCCGGCACCGGAAGTACAGACCAAGCACTTCACTCTGAAGTCTGACGTTCTGTTCAACTTCAACAAAGCAACCCTGAAACCGGAAGGTCAGGCTGCTCTGGATCAGCTGTACAGCCAGCTGAGCAACCTGGATCCGAAAGATGGTTCCGTAGTTGTTCTGGGTTACACTGACCGCATCGGTTCTGACGCTTACAACCAGGGTCTGTCCGAGCGTCGTGCTCAGTCCGTTGTTGATTACCTGATCTCCAAAGGTATCCCGGCAGACAAAATCTCTGCACGTGGTATGGGTGAATCCAACCCGGTTACTGGCAACACCTGTGACAACGTGAAACAGCGTGCTGCGCTGATCGACTGCCTGGCTCCGGATCGTCGCGTAGAGATCGAAGTTAAAGGCATCAAAGACGTTGTAACTCAGCCGCAGGCTTAAGTTATCGTCTGATAGAAAAACCCCGCAGCTGCGGGGTTTTTTTTCGCCTTGCGTAAATTGAACTGACTTTCGACAGTTATTCCTTACCCAGCAATGCCTGCAGATCCTGCTTTAGAGAAGACATTTTATTCGCGTATTTCTCTTTGTTTTCCGCATCTTCAATCAGCTGAACAATCGTTTCAGAAAGCGTTTTACCGCGACGCTGCGCAAGACCAGCCAGACGTTGCCAGACAATAAATTCCAGATCGATCGATTTTTTGCGCGTATGCTGGTGTTCCGCATTAAAATGGCGCTTCCGTCTGGCCCGAATGGTTTGCTTCATGCGATTGACCAGTTCCGGATTCATATGCTTGTCAATCCAGCCATTTACCAGCACGGGTTCATTTTCCAGCGAGAGCAACACATCGACGGCTTCCTGGGCGGCACTGGCTTCTATGTAACGGGTGATTAACTCCCCTTCGCGGTGCTTCTTCACCAGATACTTCCATTTCCAACCGCTTTCAAGATTTTCAAGTTGTTGATATTTCATAGCGATCTCAATGTTACCGTGTAACTCTTTACAGAATATCAGCTTTTTAGGCCAGTGAAGAAAAGAATCTCCATCCTGTGAGCTTTAACGCCCATGCCAGGAGTATTGTCGGTGCTTTCTACGTGTGCTGCAGTGCCGGTTACGGTATAATCGCGGCTTTGACAACAGACTAAAAAACATCAACTTTGACCATTACGAAACTTGCATGGCGTGACCTGGTTCCTGATACCGATAGCTATCAGGAAATATATGCTCAGCCACATTTGATTGACGAAAACGATCCTTTATTCAGTGATACTCAACCGCGACTGCAATTTGCGCTGGAGCAGTTGCTGCATACGCGAGCATCCTCCTCTTTTATGCTGGCGAAGGCCCCGGAAGAGTCTGAGTATCTGAATCTTATTGCCGATGCCGCGCGTGCGCTACAAAGCGATGCAGGCCAACTGGTGGGCGGTCACTATGAGGTTTCCGGCCACACCATCCGCTTACGTAACGCAGTGAGTGCAGATGATAATTTTGCGACTTTAACGCAAGTTGTCGCTGCCGACTGGGTAGAAGCGGAACAACTCTTTGGCTGCCTGCGCCAGTTTAATGGTGACATTACCCTGCAGCCAGGTCTGGTGCATCAGGCAAATGGCGGTATTCTCATCGTCTCTTTGCGTACACTGCTGGCGCAACCTCTGCTGTGGATGCGGCTGAAAAATATCGTTAACCGCGAGCGTTTTGACTGGGTTGCGTTTGACGAGTCGCGCCCTCTCCCCGTCTCTGTGCCTTCGATGCCATTGAAGCTGAAAGTCATTCTGGTAGGCGAACGCGAATCATTAGCTGATTTCCAGGAGATGGAGCCAGAGCTTGCTGAGCAGGCTATTTATAGCGAATTTGAAGATACTCTGCAGATTGTCGATGCGGAGTCAGTAAACCAGTGGTGTCGTTGGGTGACATTTACCGCCAGACATAGCCACTTACCTGCACCGGGAGCGGATGCCTGGCCGGTACTTATTCGCGAAGCCGCACGCTACACCGGTGAACAAGAAACACTGCCGCTTAGCCCGCAGTGGATCCTCCGCCAGTGTAAAGAGGTCGCCTCACTGTGTGATGGCGACACCTTCTCCGGCGAGCAGCTAAACTTAATGTTACAGCAGCGTGAATGGCGCGAAGGTTTCCTCGCTGAACGCATGCAGGATGAGATCCTTCAGGAGCAAATCCTGATTGAAACCGAAGGCGAACGCATCGGGCAAATTAACGCCCTTTCGGTCATTGAATTTCCGGGTCATCCGCGCGCTTTTGGCGAACCTTCTCGCATTAGCTGCGTTGTACATATTGGCGATGGTGAATTCACTGACATCGAACGCAAAGCGGAGCTTGGCGGCAATATCCATGCGAAAGGGATGATGATCATGCAGGCGTTCCTGATGTCGGAACTTCAGCTTGAGCAACAGATCCCCTTCTCAGCATCGCTGACATTTGAGCAGTCATATAGCGAAGTGGATGGCGATAGTGCCTCAATGGCTGAACTCTGCGCCCTGATAAGCGCCCTCGCCGATGTGCCGGTGAATCAGAGTATTGCTATCACAGGTTCAGTCGATCAATTCGGTCGCGCCCAGCCAGTCGGTGGTTTAAATGAGAAAATCGAAGGCTTCTTTGCTATTTGCCAGCAACGTGAGTTAACGGGGAAACAAGGTGTCATTATCCCCACTGCTAACGTTCGCCATTTAAGTCTTCACAGTGAACTGGTGAAAGCAGTAGAGGAAGGCAAATTCACCATCTGGGCAGTAGACGATGTGACTGAAGCACTGCCGTTATTATTAAATCTGGTGTGGGATGGCGAAGGCCAAACGACGCTGATGCAAACCATCCAGGAACGTATCGCGCAAGCATCGCAACAGGAAGGACGTCACCGTTTTCCATGGCCATTACGTTGGCTGAACTGGTTTATTCCGAACTGATCGGACTTGTTCAGCGTACACGTGTTAGCTATCCTGCGTGCTTCAATAAAATAAGGCTTACAGAGAACATGGTAGATAAACGCGAATCCTATACAAAAGAAGACCTTCTTGCCTCTGGTCGCGGTGAACTGTTTGGCGCTAAAGGCCCTCAATTGCCAGCACCGAACATGCTGATGATGGACCGTGTGGTCAAAATGACCGAAACGGGTGGTAACTTCGACAAAGGGTATGTTGAAGCAGAACTGGATATCAATCCGGATCTGTGGTTCTTCGGATGCCACTTCATTGGCGATCCGGTTATGCCGGGATGCCTGGGCCTGGACGCAATGTGGCAGCTGGTAGGGTTCTACCTCGGCTGGCTGGGCGGCGAAGGTAAAGGCCGCGCACTGGGTGTTGGCGAAGTGAAATTCACTGGTCAGGTTCTGCCGACAGCAAAAAAAGTGACCTACCGTATTCACTTTAAACGCATTGTTAATCGTCGTCTGATTATGGGTCTGGCAGATGGCGAAGTGCTGGTTGATGGTCGTCTGATCTATACCGCCAGCGACCTGAAAGTCGGTCTGTTCCAGGATACGTCTGCCTTCTGATTGAAATCAGACAGAGTATAAAAAGGCGAAACCTCCGCATTGCGGAGGTTTCTTTTTAAAGAGACAGAATCAGGCCATTACTACCCTGTCCGCCATGGCTTCTCGCCAGCCTCCCAGCCATTGTGACCTTTGATTCAGCGTCTGATAGGGACACATTTCTTTTGAGCGTCCGGCGATGCCGGCCTGATAACCACGTTGATGTGCCCGTTCCAGGCGATCTCGTTTTTGTCTCTTCATGCCTCGTTTCCCTCATACTGGTTTCTGGTGGAAAAGAAAACAGTGATTACTAAATGTGCAATCACAGTTAAGCAATACCGCGAATCATAACTGCCGTCAATGCGCAAAATTCACGCCACTGTCATATTTGTGAGCTACACGGGCATGTCGGTTGTACAAAAAATGTGAAGAGGAACAACTTTTTCCGCACGTTAGAAACAAAAAAACCGCCTCAGGCTACATACCGGAGACGGTCATATTTACAAATCTTTATAATTAAGGTAGACGCTTTATCTCTTGCGCAATAGAAGCGGCTTCCTGACTCCAGACACTGGCCAGCACCTTAACCATCTCATCGTAACCATCCTGAGTTTGCACCCCTTCCAGACGGAACGGACGTTTGATCAATTGTCCCTGGTGGTTCAACAGCCACTCACCACTGACAATGACCTTGCCATCATAGCGCCCGTTAAACTCCGTTACGGTAACATTGAGCGTATCCTGGGCGCTTCCCAGAGGCTGGGAGGCAACCACCCAGCCGGGCAGTTGCGTGCTCAGGTTGGCAACCAGAGTGTTGCGCAACTGTTGATCCAACGGGCTGGCCCACAAGTTGTTGTTGGCAATCACATACTTCACATCACTGGTTTGATAAACCACACCATTTCCGGCCAGATAGTCAGGAACAGCGACCTGCTCTACCCATAACAGGCGATTACCCTGGCTGGCGGTACTTTGTGTACCGCTCTGCACCACAGGTAGCTGGTAATAGTTTTTATTGATCTCGCCGGAGCTGCATCCTGCCAGCCACAGTGCCGCAATCGTCACTAGCCACTTTTTCATTGTTTCGCCCTCTTCGGCTCTGGATCTTTTTTGTCCTTCGCTTCAAATACCAGCGCGTTACTCTTCTCGTTGAGCGTTTTCAGCACCGGCTGCAGTTCACGCAACACCTGATCAAGGCGCTGCATATCCGCCACCATCTTGTTGTAGGCTGCGGAGCCAGGCTGGAAGCCCTGCATACTGCGATTCAACTCACGTAATGTAGACTGCATATCGGTCGGCAACTGCTGCATCGACTGGCTGGCGAGGATCTTGTTCATGCTATCCAGCGTCGTTTGCAGGTTTTTCATGGTGCGCTGACTTTCAGAAAGCGTACTGGTCGCCTGCTCAATCATCGGATTCAATGGCAGTTTGTTGATCTTATCCAACGCTTCCATCAGACGCTGCTGGATTTGCGCCAGGCCACCGCTAACGGTCGGGATAATCTGATAACCATTAAACTCACGAATACCGGTAATAGCAGGGCTATTTGGATAGAAATCGAGATCAACATACAGTGCGCCAGTGACCAGATTTCCGGTCTTCAGCGATCCGCGTAAACCACGTTTCAACAATTCGCCAAGGTGCTCAACAACATCCGCATTTTCACCAAGCTGCATTTTCAGCCGCTCTGGTTCGATACGAATCAGTACCGGAATACGGTAATCATCGTTAAATGTCTGCCGCATATTCGGCGCAAAGAACGGTACTTTGCTTACGGTACCCAGGCGAATACCCCGGAATTCTACCGGAGCTCCCGGTTGCAGACCGCGTACCGAATCTTTAAAGAACATCAGATAATCAATGTGATCGGTGTACAACGAATCCTGAATGCTCTTCTGATCATCATACAAAACGAAAGCTGTTTTCGGTGCCACTGGCTGCCCTAAATCCAGACCTTCCGGCACATCAAAGCTGACACCGCCACTCAGCAGCGTTGTCAATGAGCCCATCTCCACACGCATTCCCGCTGACGTCAAATCAACCGCAATGCCACTATCTTTCCAGAAGCGAACATTGCTTGTCACCAGTCGGTCATAAGGTGCATTGATGAACAGTTGATAGCTGATATTGCGTTTTTGCGTATCGAAGGTGCTGGTTTCAACCGAACCTACCCGATAGCCACGGAACAGCACGGGATCTCCTGGCGAGAGCTGCCCGGCTTTTTTACTATCGAGAATCACACGGATACCTTTTGCATCAGGCGGGGCCAACGGTGGCGAGTCCAGCAAATCGTATTTATCCATTTTGCTGCCTTTCGCGCCTGGCTGCAGTTCGATATAAACCCCAGACAGCAGCGTTCCCAGGCCGCTAATCCCTTCTCGACCAATCTGCGGTTTCACCACCCAAAAGACGGTATCTTTATGCAGTAATTTTTCCATACCGGAATTCAGCCGCGCTTTGATTTCAACGTGCGTCAAATCATCAGCCAGTGTGGCGCTTTCAACCACGCCGACGTCAACGCTACGGCTTTTAATGGTGGTTTTACCACCTTCTATTCCTTCCGCATTCGCGGTGATCAGGGTCACTTCCGGCCCCTGATGGCTGTAATGATAAAAAAGAACCCAGGCCCCAATGAGCGCCGTGACGATAGGAAATATCCACACGGGAGACCAGTTCTTCACTTTCTGGATTTTGGCTTCCCCATTATTAGATTCCATACTGTCAGGACTCCTCATGCTCTGATTCAGGTTGACGATCCCACGACAAACGCGGGTCAAACGTCATAGCAGAAAACATTGTCATTATGACGACTAAAGCAAACATTAATGCACCCATTGCCGGATAAATACTCATTAAACCTCCCATACGCACCAGCGCCGAGAGCACCGCGATGACGAAAACGTCAATCATCGACCAGCGGCCTACAAACTCAACAACTTCATAAATCAAATGCATTCTTTCACTGTCGCGCTTGCCATGCCCTTTGGCATCCCAACACAACCACGCTATGGCGATCATCTTTAACGTTGGCACCATAATACTGGCCAGAAAGATAACCGCAGCGACGGGATAAGATCCTTCGCTCCATAACAGGATGACCCCAGCGAGAATCGTCGATGGCATCTTCGAGCCTAATAAATCCGTCACCATGATGGGCAAAATATTAGCCGGAAGGTACAGCATGATGGACGTTACAAGCAGCGCGAGTGTCCACTGCAGGCTGTTTCTACGACGTACATACCCTTTGGTACTACAGCGCGGGCACACAGGTTCATCAGCACGAAGGATTGCCGTGCAACAGGAGCACGAACGCAGCCCCTGGCGTATCCCCGTGACGCCCGGTTTTAGCGGCTGGCGCAGTTCTGGCATTGGGGCGATATCGTCCCATAACCAGCGACGATCAACACACTGAAAGGCGCGCAGTTGCAGGACACAAAATAAACACCAGGGGAGAAAGCTGCTGCCTACACCAATGCTGCCGTAGGCCATCAGTTTAACGAAACTCACCAGCACACCCGCGAGGAAAATCTCCGCCATTCCCCATGTTTTGAGTTGAAAAAGCACCCGTGCCAGTTGCTCTTTTAAACGGACCGGTAATTGTGCGCGATTAACCAGTAACAGAATAGTTATCAGGCAAAACGCGGGAACCAGTTGCACAAACAACAGGAAAAAGGTGCCGAGGCTGGCGTAGTCCTCAGAAAAAAGCACGCCGGGAATTTCCAGTAATGTAATTTCACTGGTGACTCCCGCAACGTTCATATTCACAAAAGGAAACAAGTTGGACAGCAACAGCATGAACAGTGCAGCCAACGCATAGGCAGTGGGACGCTGCCGAGGGGCATCCCACGCCACGGTTAACGTTGTGCCACACCGGGGACATGCCGCTTTCTGACCATGCTCAAGGCGCGGTAACGCCACCAGCATGTCACACTGCGAGCACAGGATATGCTTCGCGGCATGATGATGTTCGCACATTGGTACTCCTTAATGATGCGCTATTATACAGATTGCTAACAAAGCGCTGGTTTTCGTGCCAGATAAACGTTACACATCTGGCAATTTTACCGTTGTCAGCAGCCTCTGTTTAAATCGACTATTTTGCGATCAGCCACCATTTTTTAACGCTTCAAGATACTCCCAGCGTTCAAAGGCTTGCTCCAGCTCCTGCTCCGCAGCAGCCATATCAGCGAGCACTTTTTGCGTCTGCTCATGCGGCTGACTAAAGAAGGCAGCATCCGCCACCTGCGTCTGTAGGGCTTCCAGCTTCGCCTCCAGCTCTTCGAGCAATTGCGGCAGTTGCTCCAATTCGCGCTGCAATTTATAGCTTAGTTTGCTACTGCTGCGTTTTACAGTTTCTGCTTTTGGCGCGGCGGCTTCTTCGGTTTTTTTCACAGCAGGCTGTTTAAGCGCCACATACTGCTCTTGCTGACCACGGGCGTCATGATAGCCGCCAACATAACGACCAATTTTACCGTCGCCTTCGAAGATCCAGCATTCTGTTACGGTATTATCGACAAACTGACGATCGTGGCTCACCAGCAATACCGTGCCCTGGTAGCTGTCGATCAGTTCTTCCAGCAATTCCAGCGTTTCGACATCAAGGTCGTTGGTCGGTTCGTCAAGAATCAATAAGTTGCTTGGTTTGAGGAACAAACGCGCCAGCAGCAAGCGGTTACGCTCACCGCCAGATAGCGCACGTACCGGCGTCATCGCCCGTTTCGGATGGAACAGGAAGTCCTGCAAATAACCCAGTACATGGCGTGGTTTGCCATTAACCATCACCTCTTGTTTGCCTTCGGCCAGGTTATCCATCACCGTTTTATCGGGATCCAGTTCCGCGCGGTGCTGATCGAAATAAGCCACTTCCAGTTTGGTGCCAACGTGAATACGCCCGCTGTCCGCCTGAAGCTGACCGAGCATCAGTTTCAGCAGCGTGGTTTTGCCGCATCCATTCGGCCCAATCAGGGCAATTTTGTCGCCACGTAGAACCTGGGCAGAAAAATCTTTTACCAGTTGCTTACCGTCAACCTGGTAGCAAACGTCTTCCATTTCGAAAACGATCTTACCGGAGCGGCTGGCCTCTTCCACCTGCATCTTTGCGGTACCCATCACTTCGCGACGTTCGCCACGCTCGCGCCGCATTGCTTTCAGGGCGCGTACGCGGCCTTCATTACGGGTACGGCGTGCTTTGATCCCCTGGCGGATCCACACCTCTTCCTGCGCCAGTTTGCGATCGAACTCGGCATTTTGTAGTTCTTCCACGCGCAGGGCTTCTTCTTTTTCCAGCAGGTACTGGTCGTAATTCCCTGGATAGGTCACCAGCTTGCCGCGATCGAGATCAACAATACGCGTCGCCATATTGCGGATAAACGAGCGGTCGTGGGAGATGAAAATAATCGTCCCATTGAAGGTTTTAAGGAATCCTTCCAGCCAGTCGATGGTTTCGATATCCAGGTGGTTAGTCGGTTCGTCGAGCAGCAATACGCGCGGATTGCTCACCAGCGCGCGTCCTAATGCCGCTTTACGCAACCAGCCGCCGGAAAGCGACGACAGCGCAACATTAGGATCTAACCCCAGTTGCGCCAGCACTTCGTTGATGCGGTTTTCCAGCTGCCACAGGTTGTGGTGATCCAGCTGTTCCTGAACCTTCGCCAGTTCGTTGAGATTTTTCTCGCTCGGGTCGTTCATCACCAGGCGCGAAATATCGTGATAGCGTTTCAGGTATTCCGCTTGTTCTTCAATGCCTTCGGCAACGAAATCATAAACGCTACCCTCAACGTTACGCGGCGGATCCTGTTGCAGACGAGCGACAATCAAATCTTGCTCGTAAATAATGCGACCGTCATCCAGCCCCTGTTCACGGTTGAGGATTTTCATTAACGTCGATTTGCCTGCGCCGTTACGGCCTACCAGACAAACACGTTCGTTATCTTCGATATGCAGTTCTGCGTTATCGAGAAGCGGCGCGTCGCTGAACGACAGCCATGCGCCATGCATACTGATTAATGACATTACTATTCCTTTCAGGCTGCGGTAATCAGCCAGCAGTTGTGGATCTGGCGGTTACGGGCGAAATCCTGGGAGAGCGTTTTTTGCGTAATTTCTTGTGCTTTCAGTCCCAGTTTTGCCAGTCCGTCAAGATCCATACGGAATCCACGTTTGTTGTTCGAGAACATGATCGTCCCACCAGCACGCAGCAGACGTTTCAAATCTTTCATCAGCGCCAGATGATCGCGCTGAACATCAAACGCATCTTCCATTCGTTTTGAGTTAGAGAAGGTTGGCGGATCAATAAAGATCAGATCGAACTGTTCATTTGCCTCACGCAGCCATGCCAGGCAATCGGCCTGAATCAGGCGATGCGCTCGGCCAGTTAAGCCATTCAGACGCAGGTTGCGTTCTGCCCACTCCAGATAAGTACGCGACATATCCACGGTGGTGGTGCTGCGTGCACCGCCTAATCCCGCATGCACGGTGGCGCTACCGGTATAGGAGAACAGGTTGAGGAAATCTTTGCCTTTGCTCATCTGACCGAGCATCCGACGGGCGATACGGTGATCGAGGAACAGACCGGTATCGAGGTAATCCGTCAGGTTCACCCACAAGTGAGCGTTATATTCGGTAACTTCAAGAAACTCGCCCTTCTCGCCCAGTTTCTGGTACTGATTTTTGCCCTTCTGGCGTTCACGGGTTTTCAGCACCAGTTTGTTTGGCGCAATCCCCAGTACAGAAATGGTTGCAGCGATAATATCGAACAGACGCTGACGCGCTTTGTGCGCATCAATCGTTTTTGGCGGCGCATACTCCTGCACTACCACCCAGTCGGCATAACGGTCAACGGCAACGTTATACTCCGGCAGATCGGCATCATACAGGCGATAACATTCAATCCCTTCCTGACGTGCCCACTTCTCGAATTTTTTGAGGTTCTTACGCAGGCGGTTGGCGTAGTCTTCCGCTACCATTGCCGGTTTGCTGTCTGGTGTGCTTTCGGCAACGTGATAATTTTTCTGTACGCAGTCCAGCGGGCCGTTTTTCGCCTTGTACTGTTTGTCTGCACGCAGCTGCAGGCAGCTTAGCAGATCCTGCGAGGCACTAAACAAAGAGAGATTCCAGCCACCGAACTGGTTTTTCATGATTCGGCCCAGCAGGCTATGCAGTGCAATCAGCGCCGGTTCGCTGTCCAGACGTTCACCGTATGGCGGGTTGCTCAACACTGTACCGTACGGCCCTTTCGGCAGCGGATTGGTCAGTTGCGCAACATCTTTCACCTCAAAGGTGATCAGTTCACCAATCCCCGCAAGACGGGCGTTAGTGCGCGCACGTTGAATCACCCGTGCGTCGCTGTCCGAACCGTAAAAATGAGAGCTATACTCAGCCAAGCCTTTACGGGCGCGAGTTTGCGCTTCCGCTTTCACTTCCTGCCAGATAGCTTCATCATGCTGCGCCCAGCCGCTAAAGCCCCAACGCCCACGGTGCAAACCTGGTGCGCGATCGGTCGCCAGCATCGCCGCTTCAATCAGCAACGTACCGGAACCACACATTGGATCGAGCAGCGGTGTTCCTGGCTGCCAGCCGGATCGCATCACAATCGCGGCTGCCAGGGTTTCTTTGATCGGTGCAATACCAGCACGATCACGATAGCCACGCAGATGCAAGCCATCACCACTGAGATCAAGGGCGATACTGGCGGTTTCTTTATGCAGCCAGACGTTAACGCGAATATCCGGCGCATCGCGATCAACATTGGGACGTGGCAGATTTTTCCGCGTGAAAGCATCGACGATCGCGTCTTTCACTTTCATCGCGCCGTACTGGCTGTTGCGAATGGTGTCATTTAAACCACTGAAATGGACAGCGAAGGTCGCGCCAGGATTAAACATCTCTGTCCAGTTGATCGCCTGAACGCCGAGATAGAGGTCTAAATCACTGTAAACCTTACACTCGCCCAGCGGCAACATAATACGCGAGGCCAGGCGGCTCCACATCAGGCTCTGGTAAACAAGCCGTGTGTCGCCCTTAAAATGGACCCCACCCTGAACCACCTGGCATTCAACGGCCCCCAGGTTTTCCAGTTCAGTTTTTAACAGCTCTTCCAGCCCACGGGCCGTACTGGCAAACAGAGAATTCATATCGTCACTTTTACTCTAAGAAAATTGTTGCGCATTATAGCTAATAAGCGCGTCATGTCATAAAGTTGAGGGCTTATTTTCATTTGAGGACCGCACCGTGGCGACATTAACCCGGCTTTTTATTCATCCTGTTAAATCGATGCGCGGCATTGGTCTTACACATGCTCTGGCAGATGTCAGTGGTCTGGCCTTCGATCGCATCTTTATGATCACGGAACCTGACGGTACGTTTATTACCGCTCGCCAGTTTCCCCAGATGGTACGGTTTACTCCTTCACCTGTGCATGATGGCTTGCATCTCACCGCACCAGATGGCAGTAGCGCATATGTTCGTTTTGCTGATTTCGCCACACAAGACGCACCAACCGAAGTTTGGGGCACACATTTTACCGCGCGAATTGCGCCAGACGCGATCAACAAATGGTTAAGTGGATTTTTCTCCCGCGAAGTGCAATTGCGCTGGGTGGGGCCACAAATGACCCGGCGCGTGAAATGCCACAACACTGTACCTCTGTCATTTGCTGATGGCTATCCTTACCTTCTTGCTAACGAAGCCTCGTTACGTGATCTCCAACAACGTTGTCCGGCCAGTGTAAAAATGGAGCAATTCCGCCCCAATCTGGTGGTTTCCGGCGCGTCAGCCTGGGAAGAAGATAGCTGGAAAGTGATTCGTATTGGTGATGTGGTGTTTGATGTGGTTAAGCCTTGCAGCCGCTGTATTTTCACCACCGTCAGTCCGGAAAAAGGACAAAAGCATCCGGCAGGTGAACCATTAAAAACATTGCAATCTTTCCGCACAGCCCAGGATAACGGCGATGTCGATTTTGGTCAGAATTTAATTGCCCGTAATAGTGGCGTGATTCGCGTTGGCGACGAGGTGGAAATTCTTGCAACGGCTCCGGCGAAAATTTACGGCGCAGCTGCCGTGGACGATACCGTCGACGCCGCGCAGCAACCGGACGCAAATGTAGATATTGACTGGCAAGGGCAGGCATTTCGTGGAAATAACCAACAGGTTCTGCTGGAGCAATTAGAAAATCGGGGAATTCGTATCCCTTATTCTTGCCGCGCGGGCATTTGTGGAAGCTGCCGTGTTCAGCTTTTAGAAGGCGAAGTCACACCGCTCAAAAAATCAGCAATCAGCAATGATGGTACCATTCTTTGCTGTAGTTGTGTGCCGAAGACTGCGCTTAAACTAGCGCGTTAAACTGCCTGTTCGAGGCTGAAACTGTCAACATTAACCTGCGGTTTCAGCCTGTCATTCATGATTTTGATGGCGTCCCCCAACTGCATCGCGCGACCCGCAATAACAACGCAGGGTTGTGCCAGCAGGCATAGTGCGGCATTTTCGCCAGATTCAACGACCAGCAAATTAACTTGCTCGTGAGTGTCGCTCAACCAAACGCAGGCCGCATCGCCCGGCATGGGCACCCACATTTCACCATGGGAAACAAAATGCCAGCTTTTCGGCATTTGCGGTTTGAGATAACGAATTGCTACCAGCGCATTAAGCACCAGTTCGGCTTTTTGTTCTTTAGATAAATTAAAATCGCGGCATTTTTCTTCAAATGAGAAATAGAGCGCGGCGTCGTCAACGCAAAAGCCTGCGGGAGAAAAGGCATCTGGAGTCAACATTTTGCGCGCAAAACGTGAGCGAAATAGCATACCATTGGCTAAATCGAGCATCATTCGATCGTGCTCTTCATCGTAATACCAACGCCAGTTATCGTCTGGTTTAATTCGCATTTGCCTCTCCCCTACCCTAAAAAACCGCAGCAACACAATCCATTGTCGCTTCGCTTAATAACCTCAACAATAAAAGTACAAAATGTCTAAATAAGCAACAGCGATGAATATAAAACAACCAGGGCTTAAAATAAAGCCCTGATTATCTTATAAAGAGGAATTCGAAGAAATAATTAGATATGGGTAACGATTTCTTTAATCAGCGGCGGACCTTTAAAAATAAAACCAGAATAAATTTGCACCAGTGAGGCCCCCGCAGCAATCTTTTCACGCGCAGCGATAACCGAGTCAATGCCGCCAACACCGATGATCGGTAAGCGACCGTTTAATTCCTGTGACAAGCGGCGAATAATTTCTGTGCTTTTTAACTGAAGCGGACGACCACTTAAGCCACCGGTTTGATCACAATTTTTCATTCCCTGAACCAGAGAACGATCGAGTGTGGTATTGGTTGCAATAACGCCATCAATATTATGGCGAACTAAACTATCGGCAACCTGGATCAATTCTTCTTCAGAAAGATCCGGCGCGATCTTCACTGCGATCGGCACATATTTATGGTGCATCGCTTGCAAATCATTTTGCTTATTTTTAATCGCGGTTAAGAGATCATCCAGCGCTTCGCCATATTGCAGTGTGCGTAATCCTGGGGTATTCGGCGATGAAATATTGATAGCGATATATCCCGCATAGGCATAGATTTTTTCCATACAAATCAGATAGTCATCTTTACCCTGCTCCACCGGCGTATCTTTATTTTTGCCGATATTAATCCCCAGAACACCATCGTAATGAGCTTTTTTTACGTTCTCAACGAGGTTATCAACGCCGAGATTATTAAAGCCCATACGGTTGATCAAACCTTCGGCATCAACCAAACGAAAGAGACGCGGCTTGTCATTACCTGGTTGTGGACGTGGTGTGACGGTACCGATCTCGATCGATCCAAATCCCATCGCGCCTAATGCGTCAATGCACTCCCCGTCTTTATCCAGACCAGCTGCCAGACCAAGTGGATTTTTAAACGTCAGGCCCATGCAACTAACGGGTTTTGCTGGAACTTTTTGCCGAATCAGTGCTTCAAACGGCCTTCCGGTAATGCGGCGTAATTGCTGAAAAGTAAACTCATGAGCGCGCTCTGGATCGAGCTGGAAAAGGGCTTTACGAACGAAGGGGTAGTACATGAACTCTCCTGGATTCCCGGTGTGCAAACCGGGGGCGTATTATGTGCGAGTTCGGACCAAAAGGGAATTGACCTACGGCAATAAATAGCAAACGTTTTCTTATTGCGCTTTTTTTATGCTTTTTTTGGCTTTTCTTCCTCAGATAAATCATTTCGACTCGCGGGCCACCTCTGTCAGACTGACCGAATTGTTATCAATATTAACAAAACAAGAACAATTGGTTATAAGGAGAGAGTATGCGTGTCATCACCCTGGCGGGTAGTCCTCGCTTTCCTTCTCGCTCCAGCTCCTTGCTGGAATATGCGCGGGAAAAACTGAATAACCTGGATGTCGAGGTTTATCACTGGAATCTGCAAAACTTCGCCCCGGAGGATCTGCTCTATGCCCGTTTCGATAGTCCGGCCCTGAAAACTTTTACCGAACAACTGCAACAGGCCGATGGGTTAATTGTCGCCACACCTGTGTATAAGGCCGCCTATTCCGGAGCGCTGAAAACCCTGCTCGATCTGCTGCCAGAACGTGCGTTGCAAGACAAAGTGGTACTGCCGCTGGCAACGGGCGGTACAGCGGCTCACCTTCTGGCGGTCGATTACGCCCTTAAACCGGTTTTAAGCGCACTGAAAGCCCAGGAGATCCTGCACGGCGTGTTTGCCGATGACTCACAAGTAATTGATTACCACCACAAACCCCAGTTCACGCCAAATCTGCAAACCCGTCTTGATACCGCGCTAGAAACTTTCTGGCAGGCACTTCACCGCCGTGATGTTCAGGTTCCTGACCTTCTTTCTCTGCGAGGTAATGCCCATGCGTAACATCATTAAACTGGCGCTTGCGGGATTGCTTAGCGTCTCTACACTCGCAGTTGCCGCGGAATCTTCGCCAGAAGCGTTAAGGATTGGCTATCAGAAAAGCAATATCAGTTCGGTACTGGCGAAAAATTACCAAATGCTGGAAAAACGCTATCCGCAAACAAAAATCTCGTGGGTGGAGTTCCCGGCTGGCCCACAGATGCTGGAGGCGTTAAACATTGGCAGTATCGATCTCGGCAGTACCGGGGATATTCCGCCAATCTTTGCCCAGGCTGCCGGGGCTGATTTGGTATACGTGGGCGTCGAGCCACCGAAGCCCAAAGCCGAAGTGATTCTGGTGGCAGAAAACAGCCCGATCAAAACCGTAGCCGATCTTAAAGGTCACAAAGTTGCCTTTCAGAAAGGTTCCAGTTCGCACAATCTTTTACTGCGAGCCCTTCGCCAAGCCGGGCTTAAATTCACGGATATTCAGCCCACTTACCTGACGCCTGCCGATGCCCGCGCCGCGTTCCAGCAAGGTAACGTTGACGCCTGGGCTATCTGGGATCCCTACTACTCCGCTGCATTATTACAGGGCGGCGTGCGGGTGCTGAAAGACGGCACCGATCTCAATCAAACTGGATCGTTTTATCTGGCAGCTCGTCCGTATGCAGAAAAAAACGGCGCTTTTATTCAGGGTGTGCTGATAACCTTTAGTGAGGCCGATGCGTTAACCCGCAGCCAGCGCGAACAAAGCATCGCTTTACTGGCAAAAACGATGGGCTTACCGGCACCGGTTATTGCCTCGTATCTGGATCATCGTCCTCCCACCACCATCAAACCGTTGAGCGCTGAAGTTGCCGCCTTACAGCAGCAAACGGCAGATCTGTTTTATGAAAACCGTCTGGTGCCGAAAAAAGTCGATATTCGCCAGCGTATCTGGCAGCCCACTCAACTGGAAGGAAAACAATTATGAGTCTGAATATGTTCTGGTTTTTACCGACCCACGGTGACGGACATTATCTGGGAACGGAAGAAGGTTCACGCCCGGTTGATCACGGTTATCTGCAACAAATTGCGCAAGCAGCGGATCGTCTGGGCTATACCGGTGTGCTGATCCCAACGGGGCGCTCCTGCGAAGATGCGTGGCTGGTTGCCGCGTCGATGATCCCGGTGACGCAACGGCTGAAGTTTCTTGTCGCCCTGCGCCCCAGCGTAACCTCACCTACCGTTGCCGCCCGCCAGGCCGCCACGCTTGACCGTCTCTCTAACGGACGTGCGTTGTTTAACCTGGTCACAGGCAGCGATCCACAAGAGCTGGCAGGCGACGGCGTGTTCCTTGATCATAGCGAGCGTTACGAAGCCTCGGCAGAATTTACCCAGGTCTGGCGGCGGTTGTTGCTTGGCGAGACAGTGGATTTCAACGGCAAACATATTCATGTGCGCGGAGCCAAACTGCTCTTCCCGCCGATTCAACAGCCCTATCCTCCGCTTTACTTTGGCGGCTCGTCAGACGTCGCCCAGGATCTGGCCGCTGAACAGGTTGATCTCTACCTCACCTGGGGCGAACCACCGGAGCTGGTAAAAGAGAAGATCGCGCAAGTGCGGGCGAAAGCTGCCGCACATGGACGCAAAATTCGTTTCGGTATTCGCCTGCACGTGATTGTCCGTGAAACTAACGACGAAGCGTGGCAGGCCGCTAAGCGCTTAATCTCCCATCTTGATGATGAGACCATCGCTAAAGCACAAGCCGCGTTTGCCCGCACCGATTCCGTGGGGCAACAGCGAATGGCGGCGCTACATAACGGCAAGCGCGACAATCTGGAGATCAGCCCCAATTTATGGGCGGGCGTTGGCTTAGTGCGCGGCGGTGCCGGGACGGCGTTGGTGGGCGATGGTCCCACGGTCGCCGCGCGAATCAACGAATACGCTGCGCTTGGCATCGACAGCTTTGTGCTTTCTGGTTATCCGCATCTGGAAGAAGCGTATCGGGTCGGCGAGTTGTTGTTCCCACATCTGGATATTGCCATTCCGGAAATTCCCCAGCCACAACCGCTGAATCCGCAAGGCGAAGCGGTGGCGAATGATTTTATCCCCCGTAAAGTCGCGCAAAGCTAAGGAACAAAATGATGGCAACGCCAGTGAAAAAGTGGTTATTGCGCGTTGCCCCCTGGTTTTTACCGGTGGGCATCGTGGCGGTGTGGCAACTGGCCTCCTCAGTTGGCTGGCTGTCGACGCGTGTTTTGCCCTCTCCGGAAGGAGTGATGACGGCGTTCTGGACGCTCTCCGCCAGCGGCGAATTGTGGCAGCATCTGGCGATCAGCTCCTGGCGGGCGTTGATTGGCTTTTCAATTGGCGGATCGCTGGGGTTGATTCTGGGACTGATAAGCGGACTGTCGCGCTGGGGAGAACGGCTGCTGGATACCTCAATTCAGATGTTGCGCAACGTGCCGCATCTGGCGCTGATCCCGCTGGTGATTTTGTGGTTTGGCATTGATGAATCCGCAAAAATCTTTCTGGTGGCGCTCGGCACGCTATTCCCCATTTATATCAACACCTGGCACGGCATCCGTAATATCGATCGCGGTCTGGTGGAAATGGCGCGTAGCTATGGATTATCCGGCATTCCGCTGTTTATCCATGTGATCCTGCCTGGTGCCCTGCCCTCAATTATGGTCGGCGTACGTTTTGCGTTGGGCCTGATGTGGCTGACGCTGATTGTTGCCGAAACCATTTCTGCCAATTCCGGCATTGGTTATCTGGCGATGAATGCGCGGGAGTTTTTGCAAACGGATGTGGTGGTAGTCGCCATTATTCTCTACGCCCTGCTCGGCAAACTTGCTGACGTCAGCGCGCAGCTGTTAGAGCGCCTCTGGCTGCGCTGGAACCCAGCTTATCATTTGAAGGAGGCCACGGTATGAATACTGCTCGTCTGAACCAGGGCACACCCTTGTTACTCAATGCAGTAAGCAAACATTACGCGGAAAATATCGTCCTGAACCAACTGGATTTACATATTCCGGCAGGTCAGTTTGTGGCGGTGGTGGGCCGCAGCGGTGGTGGCAAAAGTACCCTGCTGCGCCTGCTGGCAGGTCTGGAAACGCCAACCGCAGGCGATGTGTTAGCGGGTACCACACCGCTGGCTGAGATTCAGGAAGACACGCGAATGATGTTTCAGGATGCGCGTCTGCTACCGTGGAAATCGGTGATTGATAACGTTGGGCTGGGCCTTAAAGGCCAGTGGCGCGATGCCGCGCGTCGGGCGCTGGCTGCGGTAGGGCTGGAGAATCGCGCGCGGGAATGGCCTGCCGCACTTTCTGGTGGGCAGAAACAGCGTGTGGCGCTGGCAAGAGCGTTAATTCATCGACCGGGTTTATTATTGCTTGATGAACCGCTCGGGGCGCTGGACGCCCTGACTCGGCTCGAGATGCAGGATTTGATTGTGTCACTTTGGCAGGAGCACGGCTTTACCGTCTTGCTGGTGACGCATGATGTGAACGAAGCGGTAGCAATGGCGGACCGGGTGTTGTTAATTGAAGAGGGAAAAATTGGTCTGGATTTGACGGTGGATATCCCCCGTCCGCGCCGGTTAGGGTCGGTGAGATTAGCGGAGCTGGAAGCGGAAGTGTTGCAACGAGTGATGCAGCGTGGGCACTCTGAACAACCGATTCGGCGTCATGGTTAATATGCCGGATGTGGCGCACAAAACCAGCGGTTTCAACGGATTGTAGGCCTGATAAGACGCGTCAAGCGTCGCATCAGGCATTTGGGCACGGCTGCCAGATGCGGCGTGAACGCCTTATCCAGCCTACAAAACCAGCATTTTCAACGGACTTGTAGGCCTGATAAGACGCGTCAAGCGCCGCATCCGGCATTTGGGCTCAAAAGTATTAAGCCAGTGCTTTAGTTATCTTCTCGTACAGATCGCCAGAGAGATTTTCCAGCCCTTTCAACTGCTCCAGCGCCGCGCGCATTTTCTCCTGACGTTTGGCATCGTAACGCTTCAGGCGAATCAGCGGTTCAATCAGACGTGAAGCCACCTGCGGGTTACGGCTGTTGAGGTCGGTAAGCATTTCCACCAGGAACTGGTAACCGCTGCCATCTTCGGCATGGAACGCTGCCGGGTTGCTGCCCGCAAACGCGCCAATCAACGAACGAATGCGGTTCGGGTTGCTCATGGTAAATGAGCGATGCTGCAACAGACCACGCACCGTCTCCAGCACATTCGCCGCCGGGCTGGTGGCTTGCAGGATAAACCATTTATCCATCACCAGACCATCCTGATGCCACTTGTCGTCGTACTCCTGCATCAGCGCGTCACGGCATGGCAGCTGTGCAGCAACCGCCGCAGAAAGCGCGGCCAGCGCATCGGTCATATTGTTTGCTTCATGGAACTGCTTGCTTACCAGCACGTCAGCCAGATGCGTTTCACCAAAAGCGAGGAAGCGCAGGCAGGCATTTCGCAGAGTGCGTTTTGCAATATCTTCATGCTCAACGCGATACTCGCTCTGGTAATTCGCGTTGTAAATAGCCAGCAACTCATCCGCCAGTTCAGTCGCCAGAGTACGGGTGAGTGCTTCACGCACTTCGGCAATAGCAATCGGATCGATGATATCGAACAGTTCTGCCATTTCATTGACGGAAGGCAGCGTCAGAATTTCTGCCGCCAGCGCCGGATCAATCTTCTCATCGAGCAGCACCGCGCGGAAAGCGTCAGCCACATGCACCGGCAGAGACAGCGGCTGCCCTTGCTGATGACGGGCGACGTTGAGCTTGATGTAGGTTGCCAGCAGGCTTTGCGCCGCATCCCAGCGGGAGAAATCATTACGCGCATGACGCATCAGGAAGGTCAGTTGCTGATCGCTCCACTTATATTCCAGTTTCACTGGCGCAGAGAATTCGCACAGCAGTGCGGGTACCGGCTGGAAGTAGACATTATCAAAGACAAAGGTCTGTTCCGCCTGGGTGACGTTCAGCACCGAATTCACCGGGTGACCGCCTTTCTGCAACGGGATCACTTTGCCTTCGTTGTCATACAGTTCAATGGCAAACGGAATATGCAGCGGCTGTTTTTCTGCCTGATCCGGCGTAGCAGGCGTGCGCTGGCTGATGGTCAGGGTGTACTGCTCGGTTTCCGGATTATAGTCGTCTTTGACGGTCACAACCGGCGTACCGGACTGGCTGTACCAACGGCGGAAATGGGAGAGATCGACATTTGACGCATCTTCCATCGCCTGAACAAAGTCGTCGCAGGTTGCCGCACTGCCATCATGGCGCTCGAAATAGAGCTGCATCCCTTTCTGGAAGTTTTCTTCGCCCAGCAGAGTGTGGATCATGCGAATCACTTCCGCGCCCTTCTCGTAAACGGTCAGGGTGTAGAAGTTGTTCATCTCAATGACCATATCTGGGCGGATCGGGTGCGCCATCGGGCTGGCGTCTTCCGCAAACTGCAATCCGCGCATGGTGCGCACGTTGTTGATACGGTTTACCGCGCGGGAACCAAGGTCAGAGCTGAATTCCTGATCGCGGAAGACGGTTAAACCTTCTTTCAGGCTGAGCTGGAACCAGTCGCGGCAGGTCACACGGTTACCGGTCCAGTTATGGAAATATTCGTGACCAATAACACGCTCAATATCGAGGTAATCTTTATCGGTCGCAGTGTCGGTACGGGCCAGCACATATTTGGAGTTAAAGATATTCAGACCTTTATTCTCCATTGCGCCCATATTGAAGAAATCCACTGCAACGATCATATAGATGTCGAGGTCATACTCCAGACCGAAGCGTTCTTCATCCCACTTCATGGAATTTTTCAGCGAGGTCATCGCCCACGGTGCACGGTCGAGATTACCACGATCAACATACAGCTCCAGCGCCACTTCGCGACCAGAACGCGTGGTGAAGGTGTCGCGCAGTACATCAAAGTCACCTGCCACCAGCGCAAACAGGTAGCACGGTTTCGGGAACGGGTCCTGCCACTGTACCCAGTGACGTCCGTTTTCCAGTTCGCCTTGCGCAACGCGGTTACCGTTGGAAAGCAGGAAGGGATATTTGGTTTTATCGGCAATAATTTTGGTGGTAAAACGCGCCAGCACGTCCGGGCGGTCAAGATAATACGTAATATGGCGGAAACCTTCGGCTTCACACTGAGTGCAAAGCGCATCGCCTGACTGATAAAGCCCTTCCAGCGCGGTATTCGTCGCCGGGCTAATTTCATTAACGATCTTAAGCGTAAAACGCTCCGGCAAATTACTGATGACCAGTGCGCCCTCTTCTTCTTTCCAGGCGGTCCACGGCTCATCATTAATATGAACAGAAACCAGTTTAAGATCTTCGCCATCAAGACGAAGCGGAGCATCTGATGCACCATGACGGACAGCCTGGCTGACCGCGGTAACGACCGTCTTTTGCGCGTCCAGGTCAAAGGTCAAGTCAATATCAGTAATCTGGTAATCCGGCGCACGATAATCGTGACGGTATTTGGCTTGTGGCTGTTGAGTCATAAATAACCTTTAGCATCTTTTATAGAGTCTGGTGTTCAGTCTATTCCTGTTGCGTAAATCGCGCTATGCAGAATCTTCATCTTTTCAGGTACAAACGCCTTTATTGCTACATTTTTATAACATACGCAGCGCAATACCATCGACCAGAAAGGTGACATATGGTGTGATCGGGGTTCAATAAATTACGAAACAAGGTATACTCCAGCAGTTCCTGAAGATGTTTATTGTACTAAACGCTCCTGTACGAGGACGCTACTGCGCACCTATGACACAATTCGCTTCTCCTGTTCTGCACTCGTTGCTGGATACAGATGCTTATAAGTTGCATATGCAGCAAGCCGTGTTTCATCACTATTACGATGTGCATGTCGCGGCGGAGTTTCGTTGCCGAGGTGACGATCTGCTGGGTATTTATGCCGATGCTATTCGTGAACAGGTTCAGGCGATGCAGCACCTGCGCCTGCAGGATGATGAATATCAATGGCTCTCAGCCCTGCCTTTCTTTAAAGCCGACTATCTTAACTGGCTACGCGAGTTCCGCTTTAACCCGGAACAAGTCACCGTGTCCAACGATAATGGCAAGCTGGATATTCGTTTAAGCGGCCCGTGGCGTGAAGTCATCCTCTGGGAAGTTCCTTTGCTGGCGGTTATCAGTGAAATGGTACATCGCTATCGCTCACCGCAGGCCGACGTTGCGCAAGCCCTCGACACGCTGGAAAGCAAATTAGCCGACTTCTCGGCATTAACCGCCGGTCTTGATATGTCGCGCTTCCATCTGATGGATTTTGGCACCCGCCGACGTTTTTCTCGTGAAGTACAAGAAACCATCGTGAAACGTCTGCAACAGGAATCCTGGTTCGTAGGCACCAGCAACTACGATCTGGCGCGTCGGCTTTCCCTCACGCCAATGGGAACACAAGCACACGAATGGTTCCAGGCGCATCAGCAAATCAGTCCGGATCTTGCCAACAGCCAGCGAGCTGCACTTGCTGCCTGGCTGGAAGAATATCCCGACCAACTTGGCATTGCGTTAACCGACTGTATTACCATGGATGCTTTCCTGCGAGATTTCGGCGTAGAATTTGCCAGCCGCTATCAGGGCTTGCGTCATGACTCCGGCGACCCGGTTGAATGGGGTGAAAAAGCCATTGCACATTATGAGAAGCTGGGAATTGATCCGCAGAGTAAAACGCTGGTTTTCTCTGACAATCTGGATTTACGCAAAGCGGTTGAGCTATACCGCCATTTCTCTTCCCGCGTGCAATTAAGTTTTGGTATTGGGACTCGCCTGACCTGCGATATCCCCCAGGTAAAACCCCTGAATATTGTCATTAAGTTGGTTGAGTGTAACGGTAAACCGGTGGCGAAACTTTCTGACAGCCCTGGCAAAACTATCTGCCACGATAAAGCGTTTGTTCGGGCGCTGCGCAAAGCGTTCGACCTTCCGCATATTAAAAAAGCCAGTTAATATCATCAGGGAGCTAATCGGCTCCCTTTTTTTACCTTTTATTCCGAAATCTTTCGCTGCATTTGCGAATTCTGCTTGTCTGATTGCAGATGCCAGGTAACATAGGTATCCCCCCATTTACGGGTGGACAAGTGTTTATTTTTTCCGACTATTAACAGAGAGAATATTATGAGCGTTGTGCCTGTAGCCGACGTACTCCAGGGCCGCGTAGCCGTTGACAGCGAAGTCACCGTGCGCGGATGGGTACGTACCCGCCGAGATTCAAAAGCTGGCATCTCCTTCCTCGCCGTTTATGACGGTTCCTGCTTTGATCCTGTACAGGCTGTCATTAATAATTCTCTGCCCAATTACAATGAAGACGTCTTGCGTCTGACCACCGGCTGCTCGGTCATTGTGACGGGTAAAGTCGTGGCGTCGCCGGGCCAGGGGCAACAATTTGAAATTCAGGCCAGCAAGGTTGAAGTTGCTGGTTGGGTTGAAGATCCAGACACTTACCCGATGGCGGCAAAACGCCACAGCATTGAGTATCTGCGTGAAGTCGCTCACCTGCGTCCGCGCACAAACCTGATTGGTGCCGTCGCGCGCGTTCGCCATACGCTGGCGCAGGCGCTGCATCGCTTCTTTAACGAGCAGGGATTCTTCTGGGTTTCAACGCCACTGATTACTGCGTCTGATACCGAAGGGGCTGGCGAAATGTTCCGCGTTTCTACGCTGGATCTGGAAAACCTGCCGCGTAACGATCAGGGCAAAGTGGATTTCGACAAAGACTTCTTTGGTAAAGAGTCTTTCCTGACCGTATCTGGCCAGTTGAACGGCGAAACCTACGCTTGCGCATTGTCCAAAATTTATACCTTCGGCCCGACTTTCCGTGCTGAAAACTCCAACACCAGCCGTCACCTGGCGGAATTCTGGATGCTGGAGCCGGAAGTGGCGTTTGCTAACCTGAACGATATCGCGGGTCTGGCTGAAGCCATGCTGAAATATGTCTTCAAAGCGGTTCTCGAAGAACGCGCTGACGACATGAAATTCTTCGCTGAACGCGTAGATAAAGATGCCGTTTCACGTCTGGAACGTTTTATTGAGGCCGACTTCGCTCAGGTGGATTACACCGACGCAGTGACCATTCTCGAAAACTGCGGCAAGAAGTTTGAAAACCCGGTTTACTGGGGCGTTGATCTCTCTTCTGAGCATGAACGTTATCTGGCGGAAGAACACTTTAAAGCACCGGTGGTGGTTAAAAACTATCCGAAAGACATTAAAGCGTTCTATATGCGCCTTAACGAAGACGGTAAAACTGTTGCGGCTATGGATGTTCTGGCTCCGGGCATCGGTGAAATCATTGGTGGTTCTCAGCGTGAAGAGCGTCTGGACGTGCTGGACGAGCGTATGTTGGAAATGGGCCTGAATAAAGAAGATTACTGGTGGTATCGCGATCTGCGTCGCTACGGTACTGTTCCACATTCCGGTTTCGGTCTTGGTTTTGAACGCCTGATTGCTTACGTAACTGGCGTGCAAAACGTGCGTGATGTGATTCCGTTCCCACGTACTCCGCGTAACGCCAGCTTCTAATTTAGCGTCTTCAAGAGCCAGCACCCGCTGGCTCTTTTTTTATCCTTTCTGTCAAGTTATCTGTTTGTTAAGTCAAGCAATCTATTTGCAACCCCGCCATAACGATCATCCTGTTACGGAATATTACACTGCAACATTTGCGCACAAAAAATAATCCGCATTCTTATTGCGGATTAGTTTTTTCTTAGCTGATAGCACAATTTTCATACTATTTTTTGGCGTTCTGGATATCTGAACGAGGATTTAGTGCCAGGTCGATAAAGTTTCCATCAGAAACAAAATTTCCTTTTAGTTAATTTAAATATAAGGAAATCATATAAATAGATAAAAATTGCTGTAAATATCATCACGCTTCTAAGGAAATATGACGGTGTTCACAAAGTTCCTTAAATTTTACTTTTAGTTACATATTTTTTCTTTTTGAAACCAAATCTTTATCTTTGTAGCACTTTCACGGTAGCGAAACGTTAGTTTGAATGGAAAGATGCCTGCAGACACATAAAGACACCAAACTCTCATCAATAGTTCCGTAAATTTTTATTGACAGAACTTATTGACGGCAGTGGCAGGTGTCATAAAAAAACCATGAGGGTAATAAATAATGATGAAGCGCAATATTCTGGCAGTGATCGTCCCTGCTCTGTTAGTAGCAGGTACTGCAAACGCTGCAGAAATTTATAACAAAGATGGCAACAAAGTAGATCTGTACGGTAAAGCTGTCGGTCTGCATTATTTCTCCAAGGGTAACGGTGAAAACAGTTACGGTGGCAATGGCGACATGACCTATGCCCGTCTTGGTTTTAAAGGGGAAACTCAAATCAATTCCGATCTGACCGGTTATGGTCAGTGGGAATATAACTTCCAGGGTAACAACTCTGAAGGCGCTGACGCTCAAACTGGTAACAAAACCCGTCTGGCATTCGCGGGGCTTAAATACGCTGACGTTGGTTCTTTCGATTACGGCCGTAACTACGGTGTGGTTTATGATGCACTGGGTTACACCGATATGCTGCCAGAATTTGGTGGTGATACTGCATACAGCGATGACTTCTTCGTTGGTCGTGTTGGCGGCGTTGCTACCTATCGTAACTCCAACTTCTTTGGTCTGGTTGATGGCCTGAACTTCGCTGTTCAGTACCTGGGTAAAAACGAGCGTGACACTGCACGCCGCTCTAACGGCGACGGTGTTGGCGGTTCTATCAGCTACGAATACGAAGGCTTTGGTATCGTTGGTGCTTATGGCGCCGCTGACCGTACCAACCTGCAAGAAGCTCAACCTCTTGGCAACGGTAAAAAAGCTGAACAGTGGGCTACTGGTCTGAAGTATGACGCGAACAACATCTACCTGGCAGCGAACTACGGTGAAACCCGTAACGCTACGCCGATCACTAATAAATTTACAAACATCAGCGGCTTCGCCAACAAAACGCAAGATGTTCTGTTAGTTGCGCAATACCAGTTCGATTTCGGTCTGCGTCCGTCCATCGCTTACACCAAATCTAAAGCGAAAGACGTAGAAGGTATCGGTGATGTTGATCTGGTGAACTACTTTGAAGTGGGCGCAACCTACTACTTCAACAAAAACATGTCTACCTATGTTGACTACATCATCAACCAGATCGATTCTGACAACAAACTGGGCGTAGGTTCAGACGACACCGTTGCTGTGGGTATCGTTTACCAGTTCTAATAGCACACCTCTTTGTTAAATGCCGAAAAAACAGGACTTTGGTCCTGTTTTTTTTATGCCTTTCAGAGCAATCTCACGTCTTGCAAAAACAGCCTGCGTTTTCATCAGTAATAGTTGGAATTTTGTAAATCTCCCGTTACCCTGATAGCGGACTTCCCTTCTGTAACCATAATGGAACCTCGTCATGTTTGAGAACATTACCGCCGCTCCTGCCGACCCGATTCTGGGCCTGGCCGATCTGTTTCGTGCCGATGAACGTCCCGGCAAAATTAACCTCGGGATTGGTGTCTATAAAGATGAGACGGGCAAAACCCCGGTACTGACCAGCGTGAAAAAGGCTGAACAGTATCTGCTCGAAAATGAAACCACCAAAAATTACCTCGGCATTGACGGCATCCCTGAATTTGGTCGCTGCACTCAGGAACTGCTGTTTGGTAAAGGTAGCGCCCTGATCAATGACAAACGTGCTCGCACGGCACAGACTCCGGGTGGCACTGGCGCACTACGCGTGGCTGCCGATTTCCTGGCAAAAAATACCAGCGTTAAGCGTGTGTGGGTGAGCAACCCAAGCTGGCCGAACCATAAGAGCGTCTTTAACTCTGCAGGTCTGGAAGTTCGTGAATACGCTTATTATGATGCGGAAAATCACACCCTTGACTTCGATGCACTGATTAACAGCCTGAACGAAGCTCAGGCTGGCGACGTAGTGCTGTTCCATGGCTGCTGCCATAACCCAACCGGTATCGACCCTACGCTGGAACAATGGCAGACACTGGCACAACTTTCCGTTGAGAAAGGCTGGTTACCGCTGTTTGACTTCGCTTACCAAGGGTTTGCCCGTGGTCTGGAAGAAGATGCTGAAGGACTGCGCGCTTTCGCGGCTATGCATAAAGAGCTGATTGTTGCCAGTTCCTACTCTAAAAACTTTGGCCTGTACAACGAGCGTGTTGGCGCTTGTACTCTGGTTGCTGCTGACAGTGAAACCGTTGATCGCGCATTCAGCCAAATGAAAGCGGCGATTCGCGCTAACTACTCTAACCCACCAGCACACGGCGCTTCTGTTGTTGCCACCATCCTGAGCAACGATGCGTTACGTGCGATTTGGGAACAAGAGCTGACTGATATGCGCCAGCGTATTCAGCGTATGCGTCAGTTGTTCGTCAATACGCTGCAGGAAAAAGGCGCAAACCGCGACTTCAGCTTTATCATCAAACAGAACGGCATGTTCTCCTTCAGTGGCCTGACAAAAGAACAAGTGCTGCGTCTGCGCGAAGAGTTTGGCGTGTATGCTGTTGCTTCTGGTCGCGTAAACGTGGCCGGGATGACACCAGATAATATGGCTCCGCTGTGCGAAGCGATTGTGGCAGTGCTGTAAGCGTTAAAAACAATGAAGCCCGCTGAAAAGCGGGCTTTTTTATGCGCCTTTACCAGACGGGCATTTCGTCTTGCAGGAAGGGATTATGCAGGCGCTCATAACCAAGTGTGGATAATGGTCCGTGACCCGGAATAAATGTCACGTCATCCCCCAGTGGCAGCAACTTATCTTTGATTGAAGAAATCAGTTGATTATGATCGCCACGCGGGAAGTCACTGCGCCCTACTCCGCCTTTGAAAATAACGTCGCCAGAAATCAGCAGCTTTGCCCGATCATCAAAAAACACGACATGACCCGGCGTATGCCCAGGGCAATGTAACACCTGTAAAGCCACATTCCCTATGCTGATGGTATCGCCTTCGTTCAGCCAACGATCTGGCGTAAGTGGCTGGCACTCTTCCAGACCAAACATACGACTTTGCGCAGGCAAGCCTTGTAGCCAGAACTCATCTTCTTTTTCCGGGCCAAAAACCGGCACGCCGTAATGTTGCGCCAGTTCCGCCGCTGCGCCAACGTGGTCCAGATGACCATGAGTCAGCAGGATCTGCATCAGTGTCAGGCCGCTGGCATCAACTTCCTGTTTGATTTTTTCCGCATCGCCGCCAGGATCGACCAGTGCGGCCAGACGGGTTTGTTCACACCAGATCAATGAACAGTTCTGGGAGAATGCGGTGACCGGAATAATACGATAGTTCATACTGCCCCTGTTTCGTTAAGCGATTACTACCAGTGCCGTGCTGGCCCGGTATCAATATGCACAAAGTTACTACGTGGGTAATATCCTACACCACCTGCGCGCATAGATAACGCGGCTTTGCGAATATTGCTTAACGCGATACCTTCAATGTGGAAATCCATCGCCTGGCCTTTAGTGTGATAGCTTTTCTTCGCTACTCCACGGCTGCGGGCGCGTAGTTCATTGTTGGTATCAATGGAACGATAACCGGAAATGAGTTGCACCGGTTTGCGGGTGCCTAACAACCCTTGCAGGCGATACAACTGGTCGAATAATCCTGGGTCGATGGACTTTATTTTGTTCGCGCGGTAATCGCGGAAAAAATGGTTAAGTTTTGCCAATTCTTCCTGAATATAGCCTCTGCCATCGAAAAACTCCGCTTTGATTGACTCTCCGGTATGAAGATTATTGAGTGTCAAAATGCGCGGGCGTGGGGTCGAGAGTGTTGCAAACGCCGGGGTCGGCAGGATGGCGGCACCGAGTGCAACGCCACCAAGCGCCAGCAGTTTGCGGCGATTAGCGTCGAATTTGTCCATGATAATCAAGTCTACAGGTCAATGTTATCGTTTATATGCACTTCTGGCGCACAAGAGGCACCTTAACCGCCCGTAAAGCAGACGTCAAGATGACTCAACCCCAGCAGTGACGGGGGCTGCAGAGAAGCGCCCCCGATCATGCTAATTATTACGACAACTGATTTCCCCGAACTGCTTCATTTACCTGATTAATTGTTCCGCTTTCGATACGATTTGCGAGCTGGATCGCGCAGGCAGATCATAATTGTAAATATCTGTACGATACTGGGTACGACCATCTGCACCAACAAAGGCCGTCAGATAGTAGAGATTCACCGGAATCGACTGCCGAATATTGACGTAACGCGTATCGCCCTGCTTCAGCGCATCAGAAATACGTTTGTCATTCCATCCTGCATCCTGCAACAGCATATTCGCCAGATCGGAAGCTTTATTCACTCGTACACAGCCTGAGCTCAATGCGCGTGTATCACGCTTGAACAGATTGTGGTTCGGCGTGTCATGCAAATAAATGGCCTCTGAACTCGGCATATTGAATTTATAGCGCCCCAGCGAGTTCCGTGGGCCTGGAGCCTGCTGGAAGCGAAACGGTAAATTCGAGGCCGTGATTGTAGACCAGTCAACCTGCCATGGGTCAATCGCTTCTCTGCTGTTCCAGCCGCGCATCACCGTATAGCCATGGCTTTCGAGATATCCCGGATCGTTGCGCACTTTCGGCAGAATATCTTTGCGTGCCAGAGTTGGTGGTACATTCCACGGCGGGTTTACCACCACGTTGTTAAGGGCACTGCTCATCATCGGCGTTTTGCGATCGGGGCGACCGACAATGACTCTCGAATCCAGCACCTGATTGCCGTTCTGATAATAGACCAGCGAATAGGCCGGAATATTAACCATGATCCCGGTTGAAAGCTCAGTTGGCAGCAAGCGTAATCGCTGGATATTGAGTGCCAACACACCAGCTCGCTGGGCGGGCGTTACGTTTAACCAGTCCCGTGTTGCCGGGCCAATAGCGCCATCTGCTCCTAATCCTTGCCATGCCTGAAAACGTTTAACGGCTTCTACCAATTCATTATTGTAGGCGGCACGAACGGCAGGCGCAGGTTTACTACGAGACGTCGTTTGCTGGTCCATCGCCTTAGTTTCTGCTGTTTCAGCAGTAACAGCGGATGGGCTGACCACCGCGTCAGTTGGCGTGTCATCGCCAGGCAGAGTTATTTTCGGCCCCCCGTCCAGCATGCCTGTACGTTGCAATATTTCGCGCAATGCCGGTATGTCGTTACTCCACTGCCCTGGACGCAATGTTGCTTTGCCAGTCAGTTGGGGCCACGGTTTGGTGTCACTGAGTAAGGCCAGTAACGATTCATGCATCGCCGCATATTGCGGATGCTGCGGTGCCAGTCCTGCAACAAACGTCGGCAATTGACCTTTATCCAGCGCCAGCTGCCATTGGTTAATCACCGAAAGCGGCGGCGTTGCAAGCGCATAAGGTTTACTGCTATATAGCCAGCGAGTGCCTTTGACCGGAATATTTGCAATGAAATGGAGATAGCCCATCATCGCATCAGAGAGCACGACGTCGCGTGCCATCCCGTTAACACCAGGATCGGTCAGTAACTCTACCCATTTATTAAACTGCGGCTGGAAACCGGCAATCGCCACCTCTGCCAGCTGTTGCTGGAAGGCTTTAACAGCATCACGGTTTTCCCACATGGGTTGCATATCGCGTGCGGCATACAACAATTGAAGCTGGTTAAGATAAACCGGCTTATAACCTGCGGGTAATTGAGATTCGATTTGCGTGCGGGCTCTTTCAGCCGCACCTTCAGGCAATGGCTGGATCCCCGCCATTATTGCCGTGGCTTGCGCCTGCGGCAGTGCCTCGCCCTGTTCACTGACAGCCACCGGGCTGTCGCCAGGGATTACTTCAGGCTCATCGGCCTGCGCATTGAACAGTGGAGCGAATGTTACGGCCAGGCACAAACTGATTGCCGACAGCCGACGACCACACATCATATTAAGCAACATCCCTTGCCCCCTGTTTTTATCATACTCTGAATAGCCAGGCTGTTATTTTACGACTTGCCTGTACAACGCCAATACTCACGAAAGTATGACGAGCAAGCCTGTTACTCATCAGGCTTATCTTCAGTATATAAACGCCGATACGTTTTTACATAACCTAATGTAAAGAAGTTTAAAGAAAAGCGCGCCAGAATGTGGCACTTTTTTAGTGCAGAAACGGAGTTTTCAGAAACAGGAAAGGCGGCATCGCTGCCGCCTCAATCTTAACTCGCCTGGGAAGGCGCTTCGTCAGTTCCTGGAAGCGTTTCAGGGAGTTGCGGTGCAAAACCACGCAGACCGACTACGTGAACGTGTTCGGTATTCTGGAAGACTTTACGCACCAGTTTATAGGTGGTGCCTTTTTCCGGGCTGATATTTTCCGGCGCTGCGATGATGAGCTGCATTTGCAAACGCTCACACAATTCAAACAGCGTGGCGATGGAACGGGCGTCCAGTCGCGCTGCTTCATCGAGGAACAGCAGGCGGCAAGGAGAGATATCTTTACCGCGCAGGCGGCGAGATTCATCTTCCCAGCTTTGTACCACCATCACCAGAATCGACATACCGGTACCAATCGCCTCACCGGTCGACAGTGCGCCAGACTCCGCGCGCAACCAACCATCGGAACCACGGTTAACCTCAACTTCCATTTCCAGATAGTTGCGGTAATCCAGCAGTTCTTCACCGATAGTCTGCGGCGTGCGCTGCCCCATATCAATCTGCGGGTTAAGACGTTGATACAGTTTCGCCAGCGCTTCCGAGAAGGTCAGACGGTTGCTGTTAAACAGATCCTGATGCTGCTCGTGCTGTTCAGAGAGCACATCCAGCAGCATGGCGTGCGTTTCACGTACGTTCACGTTCAGACGTACGCTGTTCACCTGACCGAACGATACGTTCTGCAAGCCCTGGTTGAGCATACGGATACGATTCTGTTCGCGCTGAATGGTTTTGCGAATGATGTTCGCCACGCTGCGGGAACTGATCGCCAGTTTCTGTTCGCGGGACGTTAACTCTTCAGTCAGACGGCTAAGTTCGATCTCCATCTGCTCGATAGCTTCAACCGGATCATCAGTACGAATAATATCCTGACGAATACGTTCACGCAGATGCTGATAAACCGCCACGAAGAACTGAATTTTACGCTCCGGACGTTTTGGATCTTCTGACAAACGCAGCACGTCGCGCAGATGTTCATTATCCGCCACCGCCAGACGCAGCGCGCCTAACGCCTTATCCGACATGGAACGCAAATCATCAGCGGAGAGATAAGCCAGCTCACGACGGTGTAAGCGGCGCTCAACGCCGTTATCTTTCACCATGCGCATGACTGCACACCAGCCCGCTTTCGCGGTCACTACCTGCTCGCGCATCTCAAAGTAATCACGCTCCAGCTTGCGCAGTTTGCGGGTCAGGTTGTCCATCTCCGCTTCGCAGAAGGTAAGCGCTTTTTCCAGTTGGTTGCGACGTGAACGGTTATTGTTCAGCTGCGCATGTAACTCATCACGGCGAATACGCGCCCGCTCTTCTGCCCCGCTATCAGCACGCACGCCGATATCCTGCAATTCACGTTGCAGATCGTTGAGTAGCTCTTTTTTGGTGTCATACGAACTTTTCAGCGAAGCCAGTACCTGATTGTACTGACTTAACTGCGCGGCGTGTCCGCGCAACGCTTCACGAGCGCGGGTACGCTCCGCTTCCGCCTGTTCCAGACGTTCACGCAGTTTTTCGTTGAGATCGCTGTTACCGCTAAGCATTTCTGCCGAGTCAGAGTAGCTAAAGTGCGCACGACGCTGCACCACTTCCGTCAGGGCAAACGCCTGCTGACGGGCATCGCGCTGCATCTGCTGAGAGTACGCGTAATCTTCTTTTAGCTGTTCGAACTGTTCCGGGTCACTCTGCAATACCGAAACGATCGGTTCCAGTTTCGCCAGTTGATTACCGAACTGCTGAACAAAACGCGCGGCTTCCTGGGCTTCATCCAGACGTTCGCGGATTTCATCGACGCGATCCGCCAGGCTGTCATCAGCCAACAAGTTGAGACGCGGCAGAATGCGGTTCAGCGCCGTAACACCCTCTTTCGCCTGCTCAAACTGAATACGCTGCTGCTGGTTATCATTTTCATGATTACTCAACGCCCGCTCCAGTTCGACGCGACGGCTGTTCAGTTGACGGATTTCGGCTTCCGGATCAGACTCAAACGCCACCGCCAGATGGCTGCCGATAAAGCGGCTGAACGCCTGATGCAGACGCTGGGTTTTCTGTACATCAAAGGAGAGCGTGGCGAAGCGTTCGGAAAGCACTTCACGCTCGGCATGGAGGCTTTCGATACGGCTTTCGCGCGCCGCGCGTCCAAACAGCGGCACTTCCGGGAAACGTGAATAACGCCACTGACGATCGGCGATTTTCACCACTACCGCTTTTTCCAGCTCATCAACGCTGAACACGCTGTCATCGAATGACTGCGGATCCCCTTCGATCAAATAGAGATCTTCCGGGCAATCGGTCAAGCCTTCCAGGTGTTCGGTTACCTGTGACAGATCTGGCACCACGATGGCGTGGCGTGACGGGCCATACAGCGCTGAGAAGTACGGCGCATCTTCCAGGCTAACGTCGTCATAAATTTCTGACAGCAGCACGCCGCCAAAACGCTCCGCCAGCGCATTCAAACGCTGGTCTTCAGAACCACCTGGCTGGCTTAAACGTTCGATCTCTTCATCGACGGCGTTTTTGCGCGCGCCTACTTCATCGCGTTCAACAATGGCTTCGCGCTCACGCTCCAGCAACTGTTGCAGATATTCGGTGACATCCTGGCTGGAAGAGAACTCTTCGCCGCACTGTTCGCTCAACTGGTTGAGGCTGTTTTGCGCTGCCAGCCAAACCGGCGCACGCTGCATCAAACTCTGAATGCGAGACTGCAGCTGTTCCTGCTCCTGACGCAGTGCCATGCGCTCTTCACGGGCGTTAGAAACACTGTCGGAAAGAGAGGCAATGCGCGCTTCCAGCTCCTGATGCAGGGCTTCCAGCTCGTCGATATCAAAATTCTTGCCCTGACGTTTGCAGAAATCTGCCAACAGACGCTCAGCTTCTTGCTGCTCGCGCAGACGCTGTTCCAGTTCGCTTAAGCGCATCCGCAACGGCTGAACCTGCTCTGCCAGGTGACGCTGATCGACCCCTTCGCGCAATAGTTCGCGAGCGACATCCCACGCCTCGTTACGCGCCAGCGGGCCGTTGATTGCCACCACCAGCTGATAAGCCTGCTCAAACTGGCTGTGCGCGGTTTGCGCCATGCTCATTTTCTGCTCAAGAGAGAGCATTTTTTCGGTCGCTTCCAGCTCTTTCGCCTGGAAGGTTTCCAGCCATTCGGCAGCGCTGTCGGCGGTTAAGTCCGGCAGATGGCACAGTTCTTTGGCACGATTAAGCGCAGCAATCGCCTGGTTATACTGGATCGCGCGCGTTTGCTGGACGTCCAGCGCCTGCTGGTAGTCAGCAAGCTGGCTTTTCAGCTCGTCCACTTCCAGCTCGGCAGCTTCCGCACGAGCCTCGTTCTCTTCCTGGCGCTCGATGGCTTCTGCCACCACTTCGTTTTGCTCTTCCAGGCGGACCTGCAACTCATCGAGATCCGCTTCGTAGCGTTCAATCTTTTCCTGCTGACGCAGTGCGGTTTGCACCAGGTTCAGATGATCGCTGGCCGCCTGATAATCCGCCTCCAGATCGCCTTCGGCACCGTTGTGCTCAGCCAGCTCTCGCGCCATGTCGACGTGTTTGTACTGCTCAGCCGCCAGTTGCTGACGCGAAGTATGTAGCTCGCGACGAAACTCCAGGGCCTTATCGAGATGAACACGGCGCTCGTTGGCGTGACGCATGTAGTCCGCCGCCACGTAGTTAGTCGCTTCGCTGATCAGATGCTTGAACAAGTCACGGTCAGACTGGGTAACACGAATCGCTTCCAGCGTCATACGGTTTTCACGCAGCGCCGCTTCCATGTCCTGAAACGCTTTACGCACGCCGCTATTTTCTGGCAACAGGTAGTCGCGCAGAGAACGGGTGATGGCGCTGGAAATCCCGCCGTACAGCGAAGCTTCAATCAGACGATAGAATTTACTACGATCAGACGCTGAGCGCAGACGACGTGCGATGATGCCCAGATCGAACATCAGCGAGTGGTAATCGGTAATAGAGTTGAACTGCTTAAACTGCACGCCTTCCATCGCTTCGAGCTTGTCTTTCAGCTCGTTAAGCGGCAGTACACGCGCCTGACGTTCATTCAGAGTTTCGGTCACCAGTTGTGTCGGCTGCACCGACATCGGCAAGCCCTGAATGGCAAATGGTTTAATATCCACTTTACGATCGCGCCCGGCAACCTGTTGCAGACGCACGCCGACCACCACGCGCTGATGGCGCGAGTTAATGGTGTCGAGCATCGAATAGCAGACACCCGCTTTCAGCTTACCGTGCAGACCTTTATCGCGCGAACCGCTGGTGGCCCCGGCTTCCGTAGTGTTACGGAAATGCAGCAGGGTCAGGTCGGGGATCAGCGCCGTAACGAACGCCGCCATGGTGGTGGATTTACCCGCCCCGTTACCGCCAGAAAGCGTCGTGACCAGCTCGTCAAGGTCAAAAGTTCGGGCAAAAAAGCCGTTCCAGTTAATCAGCGTCAGTGAGCGAAATTTACCGCGTTCAATCATTATTCTTCCTCTCCGCTATCTGGCTGATTCTCTTCGGTTTCATCGTTGAGTTGCAGATGATTTTCAATCGGCATTGCTTCGCCATCACGAATCAGGCGACGCTGTGCTTCACGGGGATCGTCGCCAGCACGCACATCGGCTCCGAAGCGGAACACCGATTCGGTAATGCGGAACTTGCTGCTGTCGTGGCCCATAAACCACACCATGCCTAAACGACGCAGACGGTTGAGCGAAGAACGTACTTTCTCCTGCAACTTCTGCCGGTCAACGTCTGAACCGGTTGAACGGTTGTTCACCAGTTTCAGCAGTTTCGCTTCATCGGCCAGGGTGAGCAGTTCATCGTACAGTTCCTGCTGGGTGAAAATCCCCTCATTCGCCAGCCGTTCCGGGCTGAGATAAAGATAACAGAGGATTTTCCCGACCATCATATCCAGTTCCGACAAGACGGAACGAGGGATAATAGTGGTGGAACGTGGGCGTAAATAGAAGAACCCCTCCGGTGCGCGAATAAGCTCAACGTTATAACGCGCGTAAAATTCTTCCAGATATTCCTGAAAATCCATCAGGAATGCATGATTATCCAGTTCGTCAAGGCCAATATGGCGGCCTGAACGTAAGGCGCTATCCAGCGCCGGAAATAACGGATTCGCCAGCGCCTGCGCCAGCTTAACCGGCATCACTTGTTCAATATTTGTCGATGACATGCGCCTGTACCTTGGCTCCGTAATCATTAATCGGCTGCCATTTCGCTGGCAGTCCGGTGAAATCTGCTTGCGCTACGCCAAGACGTACCGCCTGATCAATAACAATGCGCGCAACGTCAAAGTGACGTGCACGCGGATACTGTGACAGATATTCGCGTACCACCAGACCAAGATCCAACGGCACTTGTCTGGTTTTGTACACGGCAAGTTGTTCTTCGATGATCGCCGCCAGCTGTTCGCGGATCTCGTTAAACTCTTCGTACTCCAGATCCTCAGGAAGTTCCCCAGTCACTTCTTCATCGCGCAGTGCCATCTCTTCGTCACGCATATCCAGCAGACGATCGGCATTGGCATAAGTTAGCGCCCACGGTTCATCAAAATAGGTTTGTACCGACTGACGTAACCGCTGAGCAAAGACGCGGTTTTTATCCATATCGATAGCGGTACGAATAAATTTGTGTACGTGGCGGTCGTAGCCAATCCATAAGTCGATGGATTGCTGGCCCCAGCTGATAATACGGTCAAGTTTGCTTTGCAGATCGAACACCAGACGATCGACGAAATGCAGATCATCATGAGTCATCGTCGCATCCTGAATGCGTAACAGATTAGCCTGCAATTTATCACCTGCCGCTTCCAGCGTATCCTGCAATTCACGCAGCGTTCCGGAAGTTTCTGAAAGCAACAATTCGCAGCTGGAAATCGCCGCCCGCCAGTCTTTGTTCAGCAACTGGGCGATATCATCTTTCACCTGCTGCTGCTGTTCGTCCATCAGACGTTGCGTCAGGTCGATGCTGTCGAAAATTTCTGCTACCGAATATTTCAGTGGCGCATAGACATTACGGTGCCAGTGAAATTCATCACCGCCCTCTTCGGCGGCATCTGCCGCGCGTTTCAGTTCGCCCGCCACAATCGACAACTGCATAGAAAGGCGCAGCGTCGAAAACTCGCGCTGACGGATGTAGTAATCGGTAATACCGATGCCAAGCGGCGTCAGACGGTAAATTGCGTTCCCTTCAGCCTGCTCGCTGGTAAAGCGGTTCAGCAGACGTTGACGAACCATGTCGTTGATCGCGTTGTTGGCGCGCACGCCGATGGTTTCGCTGGTTTGCTCAAACGCATCACTCACATGGCGGAATGCATCCACCAGCTCGCCTTCGCTCATCTCACCATCCAGACGCTCGCCGTTCAGCGTGGCAACCGCCAGCAGAAAAGAGAGTCGTTCTACCGGCAGCGAGATGGAGAAGTCATTTTTTCTGGCCCAGGCAACCAGTTCGGGGACTGTCTGGGAAAATTCACTCATACTTTATCCTTGCTCTGCGGTTTGCGCGCGGTGACATGAATATAACGCCCCAGGGTAATATACGGTTCCTGACGGCAATAACGCGTTTCTAATTCAAGTAATGCTTCATAGCAGTCGCACTGCTGGTGCTTCTCGCGCAGATAATCATGAAACACGCGAACGCCGGTCTTACCCATAATTTGCCAACCAGCTTCTTCCAGCCACAGATAAACCTGCGCCGGGTCGCGTGGATAATCTGGCGAAAGCGTCCGTTTTTTCTTTTTCGGCATTCCCGCCTGCACGTAATCAAAATTCCCTGCAACCATGTTATGCATCAGCAAGCCGTGCGCATTGTAGAACATTAACGACAACACACCGCCTGGACGTAACACTGACCACAGGGTCTGCAATACGCTGCGGGGATCGGCCACCCACTCGAGCACCGCATGGAACAATATCAGATCAACGGGCGTTTCCAAATGCGAAGCAACATCCTGAGCGGCGCAATGTATAAATTGCATGTTGTCGCTCACACCTTTTGCTTCTGCCGCCTGTTTTGCGCGGTCGATCATCTGCGCTGAAAGATCGCATAAAATGACCTGATGCCCACGCTCGGCCATTTTGATTGCGGTCTGCCCTTCTCCACCGCCAGCATCCAGCACACGCAGTTTTTGCGAGCCCATTTCCGCCAGCACGCGATCGAGATCCTGCCACAGAATAGCCTGTCGAAGCTGCCCTTTGGTGGTGCCGTAAATGTTACGGGAAAACTTTTCCGCAATATCATCAAAATTGCGATCCTGCATTGCTTTCTCCACCGGTTGGCTAAGACGTTTTCTGATAAAGACGCTATTTTGTCACAGCCACGGCGAGAATGAACCCGTCTGGTGTAATATCGCTGGCGATCCCTTGCTATATGGTCAAAAAAGGAACCAGAAAGGATGCTTTTTACACTGAAAAAAGTGATTGGCAATATGTTGCTGCCACTTCCGCTGATGTTGCTTATTATTGGCGCTGGCCTGGCGCTGCTGTGGTTTAGCCGTTTTCAAAAAACTGGGAAGATTTTTATTAGCATTGGGTGGCTGGCGCTCTTGTTATTGAGTTTGCAACCGATAGCCGACCGCCTGCTGCGTCCCATCGAAAGCACCTATCCGACATGGAATAATTCGCAAAAAGTGGACTATATCGTGGTGCTCGGAGGTGGTTATACCTGGAACCCGCAGTGGGCACCGAGCTCTAATTTAATCAATAACAGTCTGCCACGCCTGAATGAAGGTATCCGCTTATGGCGCGAAAATCCGGGATCAAAACTGATCTTCACGGGAGGCGTAGCAAAAACCAATACGGTGAGTACAGCCGAAGTAGGTGCCCGAGTTGCGCAATCGCTGGGTGTCCCTCGCGAGCAAATTATCACCCTGGATTTGCCAAAAGATACCGAAGAAGAAGCTGCGGCAGTGAAACAGGCGATTGGTGACGCCCCTTTCCTGCTGGTAACCTCCGCATCACATCTGCCGCGCGCGATGATCTTTTTTCAGCAGGAAGGGTTAAATCCGCTGCCAGCCCCGGCGAACCAGTTGGCCATCGACTCGCCGCTTAATCCGTGGGAACGAGCAATCCCTTCTCCAGTCTGGTTAATGCATAGCGACCGCGTTGGCTATGAAACGCTTGGCCGGATCTGGCAGTGGCTGAAAGGTTCGTCAGGCGAGCCACGGCAAGAGTGATTTTGATGCCAGATCGAAGTTACGCCGACTAAATCGTCCGGTGTTGACCAGTTGCGCAACTTCATCCCATAACACATATAACCAACGCCGCCAGATGAACGACTCCGCCACTGGCGCGCGTTGCAGATAACTCCAGAGCAAATCTTCCGCCAGAGAATTATCCATTAGTCGGAACAGTTCGTATTCTCGCGGTGCCCAAAGCATTAGTCCCGGTCCGACCATCGCCAGTAACTGATCGCTGCGCGAATCTTTCAGCATGCTGCGTAAACAGAAGTTACCGTGAATCAGCACACAATTGTCGTTAAAGCCTTCGAATAATGCCGGGAGACATTCGCGAGTGCGAAACAGGATCCGCTTATCCTGCATCGTTAGACCGGTGTTATTGAACTGATTGAGCGTAGTCCATAGCACTTCAACATGTTGCCGGTACCATGAGGGCCAGAAATTTTCCTGAGTATTGTCGACCGCGCCGACGCAACCACGACTGTCCTGACGGTGCCAGGCCAGTAAGGCTTCAACGATTTGGTCTTTGAGTTGTTCCCAGCGTTCTGGTGTTCGGGCTGGAGCCTCCACCGAAACACCACGCATCCGCTCCAGTAGCAGGACATCGGGGCCGGGGTGTTCTTCATGCGTCATCACACCATAAATAGTCGGCATACGGACAGTCCCACTTCTTGCCAGCATGGTGGTTTTCCATGCCAGCTGTCGGGCTTTTCCGGGCGTACTAAAGCTTCTTGCCATTAACGGCATTGGGTTTCCCTGGCTGTCATACAAAGCCCACAACGCCGTATCCGCTTTTTCATTGACGCACTCAATACGACTGAGTTTTTCGCCCAGTAAATGGCTTAATTCGGCACGCAGCTGTTCCATTCAGATTACCCTCATAAAAGCTACTGCTTTCATAATGAGCGCCAATATAAAAGATGTCACCTGAATGAGATCAATTGTTGAAAAGAAAAATTGAGGAAAATCGTAACGGTACGACACTCCTCCCAAAATTGGCTGGAGTGTCGTGAAGTGAAATTAGCGCATTTCAGCGCGAACGCGCTCGAGATCTTCAGGGGTATCCACTCCTGTACCAGGAACCTCCTGAGCAACAGCAACGTGGATTTTTTCGCCATACCACAAAACACGAAGCTGCTCTAACATTTCGATGTGTTCTAACGGACTTGGCTGCCAGTTGACGTAACGACGAATAAAGCCTGCACGGTAGCCATAAATACCAAGATGACGCAGGAAGTTATCGCCTACGGTTTCAAGGTCTTTTGCAAAACGATCACGATCCCACGGAATGGTGGCGCGAGAGAAGTACAGTGCGTACCCTTCGGCGTCGAGAACCACTTTCACCGCATTCGGGTTAAACGCTTCTTCCGCATTGTGGATTGGCACCGCCAGAGTCGCCATACCCACCTGACGCTGAGCGAGGTTATCAGCAACCTGACGAATGATTGTCGCAGGGATCATCGGTTCATCACCCTGCACATTAACGATCACCGTGTCGTCGCTGAATGCGCATTTTTCGACAACTTCCGCCAAACGTTCTGTACCTGACTGATGATCGGCGCGCGTCATACATACTTCGCCGCCAGCGGCTTCAACAGCGCGGGCAACATCCTCATGATCGGTTGCCACGATGATGCGCTCGGCACCTGATTCGCGCGCGCGTTCAAGAACATGAACAATCATGGGTTTGCCGTTAATATCAACCAATGGTTTACCGGGCAGACGCGTGGACGCGTAGCGCGCGGGAATAATGACCACAAAACTCATGATTTACTCTCATCAGCAGTCAGCACGCGGGCTTCCGTTTCCAGCAACACTGGAATGCCATCGCGCAGCGGGAAAGCCAGGTTGTCCAGTTTGCAAATAAGCTCTTGTTTTTCCTGGTTATACCAAAGTTTTCCGTTGCAAACCGGGCAGGCAATGATTTCAAGCAGACGATGATCCATAGTTCCTCCAGATGGATCGGGTTATGAATGCATAAATCTTATCATAATCATTTATGCGACGGGGTCTATTTCCCAGCCGGCGCGGCAATCAGTAAAGAGGCCTTGCGGGCAGCGTCCTAATGTCACCCGCGTTGCCTGCTGCCAGTTAGCGAAATCAGTAATCGCCTGACGTAACCCTTTTTGCAGCGTTGTCGTTGGTTTAATGCCTTCCTGTAACCACAGAGAGATAACTTCAAGGATGCCTGTCTGGCGATGCATTTTGGCATCCATTCGCCCAACTAATTGCCCACGATGTAATAACGGCAGAACAAAATAGCCATACTGGCGTTTCGGCGCTGGGGTATAGCACTCCAGCCGGTAGCTAAAATCAAAAAGCTGCTCCGCGCGTTTGCGATCCCAGACAACAGGATCAAAAGGCGAAAGTACCGCGCTGTGCGTTGCAGTGAGCTTTCCGGCGAGCGCGCGTTCGAGTAGCGGCAGCAAATCAGCATGCAGCCAAAGATTGCCCAATTTTTCAACATGCACAGCAATGATTTGCTGCTGTTCAGCCCTCGCTTCGCGCCAAGCCGCCAGTGCCGGACGTTTCAGCCGATAGTAATCTGCCAGCCACTGTTCGCGGAATATGCCCAGGCTACGCGCACTGTTATCCAGCATGATGATTTCTGCTTCTGTTTGCGAAACGAGATCGCGCTCATCATCCCAGTCAGGCATGACACGGTGGGTTAAATCATAAACGCGCTGGAAGTTGCGCCGTTCAATCACCATCACCTTTCCGGCAGTAAATAAACCTTCCAGATGCCGTTTATGCGGCTTCCATTCCCACCAGCCGCTTGCACCTTTACGAGAATGCTCGAAATCGGCTGAACGTACCGGCCCCTTATCATGAATATGTTGAATTAACTGTGCAATTTCTGCCGCATGTTCCTGCATCCAGGCGTCTTTGTATTTCCAGCCCATTTTTTCAGGTGCCAGCATGCGGTGGCGAATAAGACGAAAATCGCTACGTGGCATAAAGCAGGCTTCATGCGCCCAGTATTCCATTAATTCGCCACGCGCCAGAGACTCATCCAACCACTGCGCAGGATAATTTCCCAGACGACTGAAAAGCACCAGATATGGGCTACGGGCAACAATATTGATGGTATCAATTTGCAGCAAGGACATGCGGGAAATCGTTGCCAGAATATCTTCCAACGACGCTCGACGGCGGGGTTTGTTTAACAGGCCTTGCGCAGCAAGGTGAAGATTACGCGCATCAGCAAGGGAGAGGTGCGGCAGCGACATTCATGACTCCATCAATCGAACGCTGCCGCGGCGTAACTAGTTGCCAGAAGCCAGCGAGGTTAGTTGCGCAAGCAGTTTCGCTGGTTCATCGCCTGAAAGCTGTGCGTCAACAGGCAAATACCACCAATTTTCATCTGCAAAGGCCCGGCATTTCACCGCATCTTTTTCAGTCATTACTAGCGTTTGCCCGTCGCTTACCAACGCGCTGACATCCTTATAATTCAAAGACTGATGATCGGCCAGTGGTACACATTTTTCCGGTTGTACGCCGCACATCTTCAGCGTGGCAAAAAAGCGAGGCGGATGCCCAATCCCCGCCATCGCCACCACATGTTCAAGTTGAGCAACGTCACAACGCGTACCGGTACGTAAATTCACCGCCTGCCCCGGCAGCAGATGCATGGGGATTTCACCGCTGCGGGGGACACCGCCGTTGACGATTACCGCATCAACCGACTTTAAGCGCCCCGCTCGCTCACGCATTGGCCCCGCCGGCAACCACCAGCCATTGCCAAAGCGACGCACGCCATCAATAACGACGATTTCCACATCACGCGCCAGACGATAATGCTGTAAACCGTCGTCGGTTACGATGATCTGCACATCAGGGTGTTGCGCCAGAATGGCTTTTACCGCATCAGAACGCACGGGAGAAACCGCAACAGGCGCACCAGTGCGTTGATAAATCAACACAGGTTCATCACCCGCCTGTGCTGTGGTGGTATCTGCCGACAATAACAGCGGATAAGATTCAGCCTTACCACCATATCCCCGCGATACGACCCCCACGTGAATACCGCGCTGTTGCAGCTGTTCCACCAGCCAGACAACGACCGGGGTTTTTCCATTGCCGCCAGCGGTGAGATTACCAACCACGACAACCGGTACGGGGGCACGCCAGGCGCGCTTCAGTTTTAGTTTATAGCAAAGACGGATCGCGCCACTCACCAGACCATACAACCAGGAGAGTGGCAGCAATAGCCGCCACAAAGGGGATTCACCAGACCAGATTTTTTCGATCATTGGCCAAACTGCATTTTGTGAAGTTGCGCGTAAACGCCACGGTGCTCAAGCAAATCGTTATGCGTACCGCGTTCCACAATGACACCATCCTCGACGACCACGATTTCGTCTGCCTTTTCAATAGTAGACAAACGGTGGGCAATCACCAGAGAGGTACGGTTTTTCTGCAACTCATCCAGTGCCGCCTGAATCGCACGTTCAGATTCGGTATCCAGCGCCGAGGTAGCTTCGTCCAGAATCAGAATCGGGCTATCACGCAACAAGGCTCGAGCGATGGCAATACGCTGACGCTGACCGCCAGAGAGCAGCACGCCGTTTTCACCAATCACTGTATCGAGACCGTTATCCATCTTATTGATGAAGTCCATGGCGTAGGCCATACGCGCCGCTTCTTCAATTTGCTCACGGCTGTACTGTTCTGTCCGTGCGTAAGCAATGTTGTTGGCAACCGTATCGTTAAACAGATGGACATTCTGCGACACCAGAGCAACCTGGTTACGTAAAGACGCCAGGGTATACTCGCGCAGATCGTGACCATCCATCAGGATTTCGCCTTCATCAATATCGTAAAAACGTGTGATTAGGCTGGCGATGGTTGATTTACCTGAACCAGAGCGTCCAACCAGAGCGACCGTTTTTCCTGCCGGAATTTTCAGGTTGATGTTACGCAATGCGGGTACATCACGTCCCGGATAAGTAAAGGTGACATTGCGGAATTCTACGTCACCAGTCGCACGTTCGAGCACACGCTTACCTTCGTCTTTCTCCTGCTCACTGTCCAGAATGGTAAACAGCGTCTGACAAGCCGCCATACCGCGCTGGAATTGGGCGTTAACGTTGGTCAGCGACTTCAGCGGACGCATCAGCGCAATCATTGAAGAGAAAACAACGGTAATCGTACCGGCAGTCAGGCTATCCATGACGCTAGGGAAGCTCGCCGCATACAGAACAAACGCCAGCGCTAAAGAGGCGATCAACTGAATGATCGGATCAGAGATAGAAGAGGCTGAAACCATTTTCATCCCCTGAAGACGCATTCGGTTACTGACTTTGTCGAAGCGTTTGGTCTCCACCTCCTGACCACCAAAAATCAATACTTCTTTGTGGCCCTTCAGCATCTGTTCTGCGCTGGTGGTCACCTGACCCATGGTGTTCTGCATGTTTTTACTGATGTTGCGAAAACGCTTCGATACGACACGAATCGCAATCGAAACAATCGGTGCCAGCACAATTAAAATGATCGACAGTTGCCAGCTGTAATAGAACATCATGATGAACAGGCCGATGATCGACGCACCTTCACGCACAACAGTAATCAATGCGCCAGAAGAAGAAGAAGCAACCTGTTCGGAATCGTAGGTGATACGTGACAACAGCGTACCCGTTGACTGTTTGTCAAAGAATGAAACTGGCATTCCCATCATGTGACCAAACAGGCGGCGACGCATGGTCATTACCACCTTTCCTGATACCCAGGAGATACAGTAGCTGGAGACATAGCTGGTGATACCACGTAAAATCATCAGCCCGATCACCACCAGCGGCATCCACACCAGCACGGAGCGATCTGTTTTACCAAAGCCATCATCAAGAAGTGGCTTAAGGAGCGATAACATGAAGGTATCGCTGGCTGCGTTGAGGATTAACGCTACGCCCGCCACGATCAGACCCGCTTTAAAAGGCGCAATGGTTGGCCACAGTCGGCGGAACGTCTGCCACGTAGAGAGATCTTTGTCGTTATGCATTCAAAAAACCAGCATTTGTTGAAATAGCCGCATATTCTACCCGTTATCCACTGGCACGCCAAACCACTGATGATACCAACGAGGTAAAATTTGCTCTCTGAGGCTGCTAATCCGCCAGCCTTGCGCTGAAAAATTGACCGTTATTTGACCCTGATGTGGAGTATCAAGCCACTTATAACCCTGTTGTTGATAGCGATGTTTAACTTTGCTTGAGGGCAGTCGCCATGCGTTATAGCGCGATGCCGATGCGAGTGCCACTTTTCCATTCACTCGCTGAATTAATGGCAACGATGATGAGGTATTACTGCCATGGTGAGGTACCTGAAGTAATATTGCTTGTACTTGCTGCCAGTAACGGCTTAGCATCTTTTGTTCAGCGGGGGCTTCAATATCACCGGTTAGAAGAATGCTATTCGTCCCGTCATCAATCTTAACCACACAGGAATGGTTATTTCCTTTATCGTTGCTACCTTGTAAAGGCCAGTGCGCGCTGAAACGCAATCCTTGCCATTGCCACGCTTCGCCACGCACACAGGGCTGATGATGTTCCCAGTTTAACGGACTTCGGATCCATAACATCGGCCATGTGTGCAATATTGAGTCCAGCCCTCCCCGGTGATCCAGATGTTCATGACTCAAAATAACGCCTTCCGGTTCAAGATTATGCCAGTGGAGCCAGGGGATAATCAGTTGTTGCCCACTATCCCCATCGGGCCAGGCCAGTCCCGTGTCATAGAGAATCGCTTTGCCGTTTCGCGCAATGACCATTGCCAGCCCTTGCCCGACATCAAGCATGTACACTTGCCACTCGTCAGGTCGAGGTTTTTGCCACAGCGGCAAGCACATCAGCAAGCCTACAGCCACACACATTGCTGGCAACGTTCGCCAGGCGTTTAATCGCCATACCACCAGTAAGAACCATGGGGAAAATGTTAGCCATTGCCAACGTTCAGCAATGTTGATCCACCCTTCCGGCAAACTCTTTAACCCCCAGAAAAGTAAAGCCAAAGACCGGTCGGCAAGAAACCATACTCCTTGTTCCACGATTAACGGCCCGCTTAAATGCACAACCATCGCGGCGAGAATCAACGGAACCGTGATAAATGTCACCAGGGGAATTGCAAATAGGTTTGCAATAAACGAGGTCAGACTAATGCCATGAAATATGACGATTTGCACAGGCATTAGCAGGAGCGTGATTCCAAGTTGTAGATGGATGAGGGAAACAACCGCGCGCAATACCGGCGGCAGCTGCCACTCCGGACAGGGAAACCACTGATACCAAAAAATCAGTGCCGCGACCGCAGCGGCAGAGAGCCATAAACTTTGCGAGAGAATGGCAACAGGATCCATCAGCAAAATTGCCGCCAGACAACATATCCATACATCCCAGCCACTCCATTGTCGTCCACTTAACTTAAGCATTCCCCAAATGGCAAGCGCCACCACGGTACGCAATGCAGGAGGTTGCATTCCCGTTAGCCAGGCATAAAAAGCAGCACAGCAGATTCCACCAATTAATGGCATTTGCCAGTGGATCCAGCACCCAGGCAGAAAAACTTGCCCACCGCGAATGAGTCCTGCAGCCAGCAACGCCGCAAAAGCGATGTGCAATCCTGATATCGCCATTAAATGCGCCGTTCCAGTATCACGCATGATATTTTTGATTTCTTTGGGGACGGATAACCGTTCCCCCATACCTAATCCAAGAATAACCGCGTTCCACATATAGGGTTGCAGCGTTGTTTGTAGTGACGCCAGATACTGTGCACGCAGGCTACAATTCGGTTCAATGACACTTGCCTGCAGAAAACGGCCGGTGAGCGGTTGATGCTGGGCAATGGCATAACGCTGGCTATCAAAGCCGCCATCATTAAGTTGGCCATGAACTGCACGAACTTTGAGTTTCATTGACCATACTTGTCCGGCACAAACCGCTTGCGGAAGATATTCGCCATACAGTACGAGGCCTGGCGCAGGGAATATACGTCGACCTTGTAGATGAGTAATTTGACCGTAATGAGTGGTCATGCCGTCAGTAGCAATGATCTCAACAATTGCATCCTGCGTCGAGCCAGTTAAGGTTTCTCCTGCCCACAAAATTTGCTTTGCTGCTAATATGCCCCAAACGAAAAACAGCAACGTCAGCGCGATATAACGGACGGCTTTAACACGAATAAATGCCAGTACGCAGGCGAAGACAGTCAGAAACGCAAGGGTTAATGTCCCAGGCAATTGGGGCAAAACCAGCAACGGAAAAATTCCGCAAATTATGCATACGCCGACTGTCGTTATTTTCATGCACCCCTCCCTGTTTATGGAAAGTGTGCAACTTTGTTGAGCGGTTGTCTGGTGGGAGTTTTGCGTTCCCCGAGGCACGTTCAGAAGAATTTAACGAGAGGGTGAAAACTGTTCAAAACTCTGCGAGGCAGCTTCCAGTTCCAGATTAGAGAAATGAAAAAAGCACCCGACAGGTGCTTTTCTCGCGTTCAAGTTTGAGTAAAAACTTAACCGTAAATATTGGCGCGATCGCGCAGTTCTTTACCTGGTTTAAAGTGAGGAACGTATTTTCCTTCCAGTTCTACTTTATCGCCAGTCTTCGGATTACGTCCGGTACGTGGTGCGCGGTAGTGCAAAGAGAAACTGCCGAAACCGCGGATTTCAATACGCTCGCCCTGCGCAAGAGTCGAGGCCATATGCTCCAGCATCTCTTTTACTGCATCTTCAACCGTCTTGGCGGGAATGTGCGATTGCTGGGTGGCAAGTCTTTCTATCAATTCTGACTTGGTCATGATTCCTCCGGTTCCTTAAAGGCAAATTTAGCGGCTGCTGTTGCTGCATTGATTAAGGGCGGCCGTAGCCGCCCTTAGTGCTTGATTACAGGACGAAACCTGCAATCTGTCAAGTAAACTCAACAAACTTCGGAATAAAAATCCCGAAGAGTCAGAGAATTACTCGCCTTTAGCTGCTTTGAAAGCTTCAGCCATTGCGTTGTTGGAGAAGTTTGCATCTTCCTGTTTGTTAACAGTTGCGATTGCATCTTTCTCGTCAGCTTCGTCTTTCGCACGAACAGACAGGCTGATTGCGCGGTTTTTACGATCAACGCCGGTGAATTTAGCTTCAACTTCGTCGCCAACGCTCAGAACCAGGGTAGCGTCTTCAACGCGGTCACGGGATGCTTCAGAAGCACGCAGGTAACCTTCAACGCCGTCAGCCAGTTCTACGGTTGCGCCTTTAGCGTCAACTGCAGTTACTTTACCGGTTACGATAGCGCCTTTCTTGTTCAGAGCAACCCAGTTGTTGAACGGATCTTCTGCGAGCTGTTTAACGCCCAGGGAGATACGTTCACGTTCTGCGTCAACCTGCAGAACAACTGCAGCGATTTCGTCGCCTTTTTTGTATTCACGAACTGCTTCTTCGCCTGCAACGTTCCAGGAGATGTCAGACAGGTGAACCAGGCCGTCGATGCCGCCGTCCAGGCCGATGAAGATACCGAAGTCAGTGATAGACTTGATTTTACCTTCAACACGGTCACCCTTGTTGTGGGTTTCCGCGAACTGCTGCCACGGGTTAGCTTTGCACTGTTTCAGACCCAGGGAGATACGACGACGTTCTTCGTCGATATCCAGAACCATAACTTCCACGACATCGCCAACGTTAACAACTTTGGACGGGTGGATGTTTTTGTTGGTCCAATCCATTTCGGAAACGTGTACCAGGCCTTCAACGCCTTCTTCGATTTCAACGAAGCAGCCGTAGTCGGTCAGGTTGGTCACGCGACCAGTCAGTTTGGTACCTTCCGGATAACGTTTAGCGATAGCTACCCACGGATCTTCGCCCAGCTGTTTCAGGCCCAGGGATACACGGGTACGTTCGCGGTCGAACTTCAGCACTTTAACAGTGATTTCGTCGCCCACGTTGACGATTTCGCTTGGATGCTTAACGCGTTTCCAGGCCATATCAGTGATGTGCAGCAGGCCGTCAACGCCGCCCAGATCAACGAATGCACCGTAGTCAGTGAGGTTCTTAACGATACCTTTAACTTCCATGCCTTCCTGCAGGTTTTCCAGCAGCTGATCGCGCTCTGCGCTGTTTTCGGATTCGATAACGGCACGACGAGAAACAACAACGTTGTTGCGCTTCTGATCCAGCTTGATTACTTTGAATTCAAGCTCTTTGCCTTCCAGGTGCAGAGTGTCACGCACCGGACGAACGTCTACCAGAGAACCTGGCAGGAACGCACGAATACCGTTCAGCTCAACAGTGAAGCCGCCCTTAACTTTGCCGTTGATAACACCGGTAACAGTTTCAGCATCTTCGTAAGCTTTTTCCAGCGTGATCCAGGCTTCGTGACGTTTAGCTTTCTCACGGGACAGCAGAGTTTCACCGAAGCCGTCTTCTACTGCGTCCAGAGCAACGTCAACTTCGTCACCTACCTGGATTTCCAGCTCGCCCTGGGCGTTTTTGAACTGCTCAGCCGGGATGGCGGACTCAGATTTCAGACCAGCGTCAACCAGTACTACGTCTTTGTCGATAGCAACAACAACGCCACGAACGATAGAACCCGGGCGGGTTTCGATTTCTTTTAAGGACTCTTCAAAGAGTTGAGCAAAAGATTCAGTCATGTTTAATCTTCAGGTTTATATTTAACGTCCACCTGGCTCCATGCCGGATGGGGTTGTTTAACATACCCGCTGTCATTCCATTGCAACGGGGGTACTGCAAATTCGGTCGCTTATGCGAGAGCCAATTTCTGGCGCGCGTATTGTAGCGCTTTTTCAATCACTTGCTCAATGCTTAAGGTGGTGGAATCCAACACTAAAGCATCGGCTGCCGGAACCAGTGGCGCTACCGCTCGGTTACGATCGCGGTCGTCGCGTTCTTTGATCTCGGCCAAAAGGCGCTCAAAGTTAACACTAAAGCCCTTCTCCTGCAACTGTAGCATGCGGCGATGCGCACGTTCTTCCGAGGAGGCGTCAAGGAAAATTTTCACTGGCGCATCAGGGAATACCACCGTTCCCATATCGCGGCCATCGGCAATCAAGCCTGGTAATTCGCGAAACGCGCGTTGGCGACGCAATAATGCTTCACGAACGCGTGGGAATGCCGCGACTTGTGAAGCAGCATTCGCCACTTCCTGAGTACGAATTTCGCCGCTGACATCTTCCCCTTCGAGGATCACTTCCAGATTGCCATTGGTCGACACAAAACGGACATCCAGATGGGATGCCAGCGGCACGAGCGCATCTTCCGATGCAACATCAACATGGTGATGTAATGCCGCCAGTGCCAGTACGCGATAAATTGCACCCGAGTCCAGCAGATGCCATTGCAACGCTTCCGCCATAGCCTTACACAAGGTGCCTTTCCCTGCACCGCTTGGGCCATCAATGGTAATAACCGGGGCAATTGCCGTCATCTTTATCTCCTTAAAACAGGCGTACCGTTAACATAACCGCGCGCATTATACGCGCCGACGCCACAAATCGTTAACGTTGTGTGCAAAAACCAGTTTTGTCTGTATTCAGATGGGGATTTATTGCGCAATTATAGCGGGCTGGCAGAAGACCAGCCCGAAAGATGACAATGATTTACTTACCAGAGGCGATACGATCACGGATGTGTTGCGCACGCTCTGTTGATGGTGGGTGAGAGTCAAACATGGACTGGGTACGGCCGCCATCCAGGCTGGCCAATTTTTCAAAGCTGCCAACCAGCCCCTGGGTGCTGATGCCACGTTTCTTCAACAGATCAAAGGAGAAATCATCTGCTTCGGACTCTTTATCGCGGGAGTATTTAGCATTGATCGCGCCTTCTGCGATATCACCTAATTGTGAGCGAGAAAGCTGGGAAGCCACACCGCTGGTAGCGGAAATCGCATCACGTGCGGCAACGATCGCATAAGAAGCTTTCATTTCAGCCAGCGAGTGACCCAACGCGACGTGGCCCAGTTCATGACCCAGAACGCCTTCAATTTCGTTGTCGTTCATCATGTCCATCAGGCCACTATAGACACGAACACAGCCGTTCGCCATCGCCCATGCGTTGACGTCGCTGGTCATATAAACCTTATAGTTGACCGGCGTGCCATTAATATTGTTACCCAATGCTTTGGCGATTTTTGCCAGACGTTTACCGTACTTGCTGGATTTACTTGCGACTTGATTGCCGCTGTCCATTTCGGCACAGCCCTGATTGGCAATCGCTTTTGCATCAGCATCGCTTAACGTTGCTGCTTTATAGGCATTTAAACCTGAGCTGATAGCCATATTGGTATCAATACCGTGGGTATTCTGACACCCTGTCAGTAAAGCTGCAGAGGCCGCAATCGCCAGCAGTAATTTAGTATTCTTCATGTGAATCATCCGTTGATTAATCATATATAAATATTATGTATCAATAACTTACATTGACAAACGACGCTACCATTAATCAAAATGACTCACAAGGTCCGAAAAAAACGCCGGCAATGTGCCGACGTTTTGATAAAGAAAGATTTGGCTATTTATTGCACGTTGTTCATTCAGGCTGCCTGGCTAATCCGCGCCAGCTGCTCGAAATAATCCGGAAATGTTTTGGCCGTGCATTTGGGATCAAGAATCGTCACTGGTGTATCTGACAACGCCACCAGCGAGAAACACATCGCCATCCGGTGATCATTGTATGTTGCGATCTCGGCAAAGTTCAGTTTTTCCGGTGGAGTGATACGAATGTAATCGTGCCCCTCTTCTACTTCCGCACCAACTTTACGCAGTTCTGTTGCCATCGCAAACAGGCGATCGGTCTCTTTAACACGCCAGTTATAGATATTGCGCAGCGTGGTGGTGCCTTTTGCAAATAACGCCGCCGTGGCAATGGTCATCGCCGCATCAGGAATATGGTTCATATCCATATCAATAGCGTTCAGTTCACCCCGCGTGCAGGAAATATAATCATCGCCCCAGCAAATGGTCGCGCCCATTTTTTCCAGCACATCAGCAAAGCGAATATCACCCTGCATACTGTTGCGTCCAATGCCGGTCACTTTTACAGTGCCGCCTTTGATTGCTGCTGCTGCCAGGAAGTAAGAAGCCGAAGATGCATCGCCTTCGACCAAATAAGTACCCGGAGACTGATAAGACTGCCCGCCTTTTACGACAAATTGTTGATAGTGCTGATTTTCAATTTCAACACCAAACGTCTTCATCAGATTGAGTGTGATGTCGATATAAGGTTTAGAGACCAGATCGCCTTTAATACGAATCACCGTATCTTCCGGCGCAAGAGGCGCAGTCATTAACAGTGCGGTGAGAAACTGACTGGAAACGGAGCCATCAACGTCAACGTTGCCGCCAGTAAAGCCGCCCTGTAAACGCAATGGTGGATAATTTTCTTGTTCCAGGTAAGTGATCTTCGCCCCACCCAGGCGCAGCGCATCCACCAGATGACCAATGGGGCGTTCTTTCATACGCGGTTCACCGGTCAGCACAATATCATTGCTACCCAGACAAAGAGCTGCCGCCAGCGGACGCATTGCCGTTCCGGCGTTACCGAGGAACAACTCCAGGGCACTTTTTGCGTGTAATGGACCGCCGTTACCGATGATTTCGCAACGCGTACGATCGGCTGAAAGTGTATAGCTTACCCCTAACGCTGTTAATGCATTCAGCATATGGCGCACGTCATCGCTATCCAGCAGATTGGTTAATACTGTTTTGCCGTGTGCTAATGCCGCCAGCAATAAAGCGCGGTTAGAAACGCTCTTGGAACCGGGCAGATTAATGGTGCCATCGACACGAGCGATGGGTTGTAACGTCAGGGATTCCATGAACTCAACTCTCTACAACAGAAATAAAAACCCACAGGCTGGCTGTGGGGATTAAGCAAAATTTCGGCATTAGCCGTGACGGCGTTCGAACTCAATCATGAAGTCTGTCAGCGCTTTAACGCCTTCCAGAGGCATTGCGTTATAAATTGACGCACGCATACCGCCGACCACACGATGCCCTTTCAGGGCATGCAGCCCCGCAGCAAAAGACTCTTCAAGGAACAATTTGTCAAGCGCACTGTCCGCCAACTGGAACGGCACGTTCATCCGCGAACGGTTAGCTTTCGCCACGTCATTGCGGTAGAAATCGCTGTTATCAATCACCCCATACAGCAGTTCTGCTTTTTGCTGATTGATTTTATCCATTGCAGCCACGCCGCCGTTCGCTTTCAGCCATTTGAATACCAGACCGGACAGGTACCAGGCAAATGTCGGCGGCGTGTTAAACATGGAGTCGTTATCGTTAAGGATGGAATAATCCAGAATCGACGGACAAGCGATATTCGCTTTACCCAGTAAGTCTTCACGAACGATGACGATTGTCAGGCCCGCCGGGCCGATATTTTTCTGTGCGCCAGCATAAATCACACCGTAACGACTGACGTCAATTGGACGGGAAAGAATCGTTGAAGAGAAGTCGGCTGCAACCACCACTTCTTTACCAAAGTCTGGCGTTTCGTCGATGGCGATACCATCGATGGTCTCATTTGGGCAGTAATGCATATAAGCGGCATTATCAGAGAGCTGCCATTCACGCATTGGCTTAACCGCACGAAGACCATCAACAGTCACTTTGGCGTCAAAGACATTTGGCTTGCAGTATTTTTTCGCTTCTTTAATGGCACTTGCCGCCCAGTAACCGGCATCAACATAATCTGCAGTGGTTTTATCACCAAGAATATTCAACGGTACTGCAGCAAATTGACCGCGACCACCGCCGTGGCAGAACAATACTTTATAGTTGGAGGGGATATTAAGAAGATCGCGAAAATCCTTCTCGGCTTCCTCTGCAACCTGAATGAACTCTTTACCACGGTGGCTCACTTCCATCACCGACGTACCAAGACCGTTCCAGTCGCGCAGTTCCTGTTGAGCCTGTTTAAGCACCTCTGCCGGTAGCATTGCCGGACCAGAACTAAAATTGAAGATTTGAGCCATTTCCCCTCACCACGTTGCGTTGCCATTAACCCACGGACAATCGATTGCGACCGCGGGTAATACATTATTCCTGTGGCTATCGGTTTTATCATTCAGTGGCGCGCATCGCAATGGGTAAAACAGTCGAGGGCAAAAATGCGGCACGCGTCACACAATAGAATCTCTCGGATTATTGTCCAAAAACCGATTTTTTTGCTGTCAGGTCACCCGTTTAGCCCGACTTGCCTTCGTCCATTCTGGATTTGCACAGCGCGGACATAATTGTTTTTCCCCTGCATTCATATGAATGATCTCACTGCAACGGATGCAAGCATAGTCCGCCGACTCAGGCACCACTTTGTAACGCTGAGTACAGTCACTGGGTAAAATAAGTAATCCCGGTTTGACCTTGTCATCTTCAAAGAAATAGACACTGATTTGCCCGTTGGTTTCGAGAATCGCCAGACGTACCTGCCCCAACTGCTCCACTCCACGCAGTCGCAGCTCCATAAAGAACTCAAATTCCGTCATGTTGGAGTTATTAAGTTTCGACCAGGCCAGCTCACCATCCTCAATAATGACAACCGGCTTGCCTTCCAGAAGATCCTCCAGTTTTTCACTGTGCGCCATCAACCACATTACCAGACGGTATAACAACGCCAGAGTAATAAAGACGATAAGCACCGGAACCATCGGCACATCATCATAAAACGCCACATCCCCCGCCGCTGACCCCAGCGTCAGAATGATTAACACTTCAAACAGCGACATCTGCCGCACACCGCGTCTGCCGGTCATTTTGAGGAACAAAAAAACCAGTACAAAGGTATAAAGACTACGTAGTGCAACTTCGCCAAGGAAATCAAAAGGCACTTTATCAAATGCCATACGGTGGAGATCGAATGCCTTCATTTTTATGCTCTTATCGTGGTTTATCCGCTAAAAGCATAGTCAACAGTTCATCTGCCTGGCGGCGGTGATAGCGCCTTTGAGATAAAACCCGTATTATTGCGCGCTTTCCGTACGACTAAAGTGATTTTCATGACGCAAACATTTATCCCCGGCAAAGATGCCGCCCTGGAAGATTCCATCGCTCGCTTCCAACAAAAACTTTCAGACCTTGGTTTTCAGATTGAAGAGGCCTCCTGGCTGAATCCCGTGCCTAACGTCTGGTCAGTGCACATTCGCGACAAAGAGTGCGCACTGTGTTTTACCAACGGTAAAGGCGCAACCAAAAAAGCGGCGCTGGCATCTGCCCTCGGTGAATATTTCGAGCGTCTGTCTACCAACTACTTTTTTGCTGATTTCTGGCTGGGCGAAACCATCGCCAACGGTCCATTCGTGCATTATCCCAACGAAAAATGGTTCCCACTGACCGAAAACGACGATGTACCAGAAGGGCTGCTCGATGACCGTCTGCGCGCATTTTACGATCCGGAGAATGAACTGACCGGCAGCATGCTGATTGACCTACAATCTGGTAACGAAGATCGTGGTATTTGCGGTCTGCCGTTTACGCGCCAGTCCGACAATCAGATCGTTTATATTCCGATGAATATCATTGGTAACCTGTACGTTTCTAACGGTATGTCCGCTGGCAATACCCGAAACGAAGCACGCGTTCAGGGGTTGTCCGAAGTTTTCGAACGCTACGTGAAAAACCGCATTATTGCTGAAAGCATCAGCCTGCCAGAGATCCCGGCAGACGTGCTGGCGCGTTATCCAGCGGTGGTTGAAGCGATCGAAACACTGGAAGCGGAAGGTTTCCCGATCTTCGCTTATGATGCCTCGCTTGGCGGCCAGTATCCGGTGATCTGCGTGGTACTGTTCAATCCAGCTAACGGTACCTGCTTTGCCTCTTTCGGTGCGCATCCTGATTTTGGCGTAGCACTGGAACGTACCGTGACCGAGCTGCTGCAAGGTCGTGGCCTGAAAGATTTGGATGTGTTTACTCCGCCAACCTTTGATGATGAAGAAGTTGCTGAACATACCAACCTCGAAACGCACTTTATCGATTCCAGCGGTTTAATCTCCTGGGACCTGTTCAAGCAGGATGCCGATTATCCGTTTGTGGACTGGAGCTTCTCAGGCACCACGGAAGAAGAGTTTGCTACGCTGATGGCTATCTTCAACAAAGAAGATAAAGAAGTTTATATTGCCGATTACGAGCATCTGGGCGTTTATGCTTGCCGTATTATCGTGCCTGGCATGTCCGATATTTATCCGGCTGAAGATCTGTGGCTGGCGAATAACAGTATGGGCAGCCATTTACGTGAAACGATTCTTTCGTTACCAGGCAGCGAGTGGGAAAAAGAAGATTACCTGAACCTCATCGAGCAACTGGATGAAGAAGGTTTTGATGACTTTACCCGCGTGCGTGAGCTATTGGGTCTGGCAACCGGGCCGGATAACGGCTGGTACACTCTGCGTATCGGTGAATTAAAGGCTATGCTGGCGCTGGCTGGTGGCGATCTGGAACAGGCTCTGGTCTGGACTGAATGGACGATGGAATTTAACTCATCAGTGTTCAGTCCGGAACGCGCCAACTATTATCGCTGTCTGCAAACGTTGTTATTACTGGCACAGGAAGAAGACCGCCAACCACTGCAATATCTGAATGCCTTCGTTCGTATGTATGGCGCAGATGCCGTAGAAGCCGCCAGTGCGGCAATGAGCGGTGAATCGGCGTTTTATGGCTTGCAACCCGTAGATAGCGATCTGCACGCGTTTGCTGCACATCAGTCGTTGTTGAAGGCCTACGAAAAGCTGCAACGCGCCAAAGCAGCATTCTGGGCAAAATAAAATCAAATAGCCTACGCAATGTAGGCTTAATGATTCGTCTGAGTTATATTACGGGGCGTTTTTTTAATGCCCCGCTTTACATATATTTGCATTAATAAAATAATTGTAATTATAAAGTTAAATATAGGTAATTTGTATTTAATAAATACGATCGATATTGTTACTTTATTCGCCTGGTGCTCCCTTTTAATTAACTGTTTTAGCGGAGGATGCGGAAAAAATTCAACTCATTTGTTAATTTTTAAAATTTATTTTTATTTGGATAATCAAATATTTACTCCGTATTTGCATAAAAACCATGCGAGTTACGGGCCTATAAGCCAGGCGAGATATGATCTATATCAATTTCTCATCTATAATGCTTTGTTAGTATCTCGTCGCCGACTTAATAAAGAGAGAGTTAGTGTGAAAGCTGACAACCCTTTTGATCTTTTACTTCCTGCAGCAATGGCCAAAGTGGCCGAAGAGGCAGGTGTCTATAAAGCAACGAAACATCCGCTTAAGACTTTCTATCTGGCGATTACCGCCGGTGTTTTCATCTCAATCGCATTCGTCTTCTATATCACAGCAACCACTGGCACAGGAACAATGCCCTTCGGCATGGCAAAACTGGTTGGCGGCATTTGCTTCTCTCTGGGGCTGATTCTTTGTGTTGTCTGCGGAGCCGATCTCTTTACTTCCACAGTGTTGATTGTTGTTGCTAAGGCGAGTGGGCGCATCACCTGGGGTCAGTTGGCGAAAAACTGGCTAAATGTCTATTTTGGCAACCTGGTCGGCGCACTGCTGTTTGTACTTTTAATGTGGCTTTCCGGCGAGTATATGACCGCGAATGGTCAATGGGGACTAAACGTCCTACAAACCGCCGACCACAAAGTGCACCATACTTTTATTGAGGCCGTCTGCCTTGGTATCCTGGCAAACCTGATGGTATGTCTGGCAGTATGGATGAGTTATTCTGGCCGCAGCCTGATGGATAAAGCGTTCATTATGGTGCTGCCGGTCGCGATGTTTGTTGCCAGCGGTTTTGAGCACAGTATCGCAAACATGTTTATGATCCCGATGGGTATTGTAATCCGCGACTTCGCATCTCCGGAATTCTGGACCGCTGTCGGTTCTGCACCGGAAAATTTTTCTCACCTGACCGTGATGAACTTCATCACTGATAACCTGATTCCGGTTACGATCGGTAATATTATCGGCGGTGGTTTGTTGGTTGGGTTGACATACTGGGTCATTTACCTGCGTGAAAACGATCACCATTAATGGTTGTCGAAGTACGCAGTAAATAAAAAATCCACTTAAGAAGGTAGGTGTTACATGTCCGAGCTTAATGAAAAGTTAGCCACAGCCTGGGAAGGTTTTACCAAAGGTGACTGGCAGAATGAAGTAAACGTCCGTGACTTCATTCAGAAAAACTACACTCCGTACGAGGGTGACGAGTCCTTCCTGGCTGGCGCTACTGAAGCGACCACCACCCTGTGGGACAAAGTAATGGAAGGCGTTAAACTGGAAAACCGCACTCACGCGCCAGTTGACTTTGACACCGCTGTTGCTTCCACCATCACCTCTCACGACGCTGGCTACATCAACAAAGCGTTGGAAAAAGTTGTTGGTCTGCAGACTGAAGCTCCGCTGAAACGTGCTCTTATCCCGTTCGGTGGTATCAAAATGATCGAAGGTTCCTGCAAAGCGTACAACCGCGAACTGGACCCGATGATCAAAAAAATCTTCACTGAATACCGTAAAACTCACAACCAGGGCGTGTTCGACGTTTACACTCCGGACATCCTGCGTTGCCGTAAATCCGGTGTTCTGACCGGTCTGCCAGATGCTTATGGCCGTGGTCGTATCATCGGTGACTACCGTCGCGTTGCGCTGTACGGTATCGACTACCTGATGAAAGACAAATACGCTCAGTTCACCTCTCTGCAGGCTGATCTGGAAAACGGCGTAAACCTGGAACAGACTATCCGTCTGCGCGAAGAAATCGCTGAACAGCACCGCGCTCTGGGTCAGATGAAAGAAATGGCTGCGAAATACGGCTACGACATCTCTGGTCCGGCTACCAACGCTCAGGAAGCTATCCAGTGGACTTACTTCGGCTACCTGGCTGCTGTTAAGTCTCAGAACGGTGCTGCAATGTCCTTCGGTCGTACCTCCACCTTCCTGGATGTGTACATCGAACGTGACCTGAAAGCTGGCAAGATCACCGAACAAGAAGCGCAGGAAATGGTTGACCACCTGGTCATGAAACTGCGTATGGTTCGCTTCCTGCGTACTCCGGAATACGATGAACTGTTCTCTGGCGACCCGATCTGGGCAACCGAATCTATCGGTGGTATGGGCCTCGACGGTCGTACCCTGGTTACCAAAAACAGCTTCCGTTTCCTGAACACCCTGTACACCATGGGTCCGTCTCCGGAACCGAACATGACCATTCTGTGGTCTGAAAAACTGCCGCTGAACTTCAAGAAATTCGCCGCTAAAGTGTCTATTGACACCTCTTCTCTGCAGTATGAGAACGATGACCTGATGCGTCCGGATTTCAACAACGATGACTACGCTATCGCTTGCTGCGTAAGCCCGATGATCGTTGGTAAACAAATGCAGTTCTTCGGTGCGCGTGCAAACCTGGCGAAAACCATGCTGTACGCAATCAACGGCGGCGTTGACGAAAAACTGAAAATGCAGGTTGGTCCGAAGTCTGAACCGATCAAAGGCGATCTCCTGAACTACGATGAAGTGATGGAGCGCATGGATCACTTCATGGACTGGCTGGCTAAACAGTACATCACTGCACTGAACATCATCCACTACATGCACGACAAGTACAGCTACGAAGCCTCTCTGATGGCGCTGCACGACCGTGACGTTATCCGCACCATGGCGTGTGGTATCGCTGGTCTGTCCGTTGCTGCTGACTCCCTGTCTGCAATCAAATATGCGAAAGTTAAACCGATTCGTGACGAAGACGGTCTGGCTATCGACTTCGAAATCGAAGGCGAATACCCGCAGTTTGGTAACAACGACCCGCGTGTAGATGACCTGGCGGTTGACCTGGTAGAACGTTTCATGAAGAAAATTCAGAAACTGCACACCTACCGTGACGCAATCCCGACTCAGTCTGTTCTGACCATCACTTCTAACGTTGTGTATGGTAAGAAAACTGGTAACACCCCAGACGGTCGTCGTGCTGGCGCGCCGTTCGGACCGGGTGCTAACCCGATGCACGGTCGTGACCAGAAAGGTGCTGTAGCATCTCTGACTTCCGTTGCTAAACTGCCGTTTGCTTACGCTAAAGATGGTATCTCCTACACCTTCTCTATCGTTCCGAACGCACTGGGTAAAGACGACGAAGTTCGTAAGACCAACCTGGCTGGTCTGATGGATGGTTACTTCCACCACGAAGCATCCATCGAAGGTGGTCAGCACCTGAACGTTAACGTGATGAACCGTGAAATGCTGCTCGACGCGATGGAAAACCCGGAAAAATATCCGCAGCTGACCATCCGTGTATCTGGCTACGCAGTACGTTTCAACTCGCTGACTAAAGAACAGCAGCAGGACGTTATTACTCGTACCTTCACTCAATCTATGTAATTAGTTTTGACTGAAATCGTACAGTAAAAAGCGTACAATAAAGGCTCCACGAAAGTGGGGCCTTTTTTAGCACGAGAGCCTTTTTTGTCAGCTATCTATACTTTAAGGTGACTGCCAAAACAGACTCGACGTAGCCTTCGAGCTGCGCACCAACACGGCCTCAGATGGGCCACATCTGGAGAAACACCGCAATGTCAGTTATTGGTCGCATTCACTCCTTTGAATCCTGTGGAACCGTAGACGGCCCGGGTATTCGCTTTATCACCTTTTTCCAGGGCTGCCTGATGCGCTGCCTGTATTGTCATAACCGCGACACCTGGGACACGCATGGCGGTAAAGAAGTTACCGTTGAAGATTTGATGAAGGAAGTGGTGACCTATCGCCACTTTATGAACGCTTCCGGCGGCGGCGTTACCGCATCCGGCGGTGAAGCAATCCTGCAAGCTGAGTTTGTTCGTGACTGGTTCCGCGCCTGCAAAAAAGAAGGCATTCATACCTGTCTGGATACCAACGGTTTTGTTCGTCGTTACGATCCGGTGATTGATGAACTGCTGGAAGTAACCGACCTGGTAATGCTCGATCTCAAACAGATGAACGACGAGATCCACCAAAATCTGGTTGGAGTTTCCAACCACCGCACGCTGGAGTTTGCTAAATATGTGGCGAATAAAAATGTGAAGGTGTGGATCCGCTACGTTGTTGTCCCTGGCTGGTCTGACGATGACGATTCAGCGCATCGCCTCGGTGAATTTACCCGTGATATGGGCAACGTTGAGAAAATCGAGCTTCTCCCCTACCACGAGCTGGGCAAACACAAATGGGTGGCGATGGGTGAAGAATACAAACTTGATGGTGTTAAACCACCGAAGAAAGAGACCATGGAACGCGTGAAAGGCATTCTTGAGCAGTACGGTCACAAGGTAATGTTCTAATTTCCCCGTAAAGCGGCAACTTTATTGAGTTGCCGCTTTGTTATTCCGCGCTTCATTCTGCTACAGCGTTTTTAACACATCTTATAGTGCATCTACCATATCCCGTACCTGAGATAATAACGACTGATAATAGCTCGCGTGAAGTTCTTCCCCATCGAATACCACTGTATTACACAAGAAAGTGACATCGGCATCTTCAATACCAAGATAACTGCACATATTTATCAAATATTCGCTTATATTTTTTTCCCAGCCCATCTGGACAAATGATTCTTTGTCTCCTCCAACCAGCGCCACCCAACGAACTTTATTGAATGGTAATTTGTGCCCATCTCCATAAGCCAGCCCATTATTCCATACTCTGTCAATATATCCTTTTAGCATTGCTGGGAAGCTGTACCACCAGAGAGGAAAAACCACCACTAACGTGTCATGTTCAAGCAGCTCTGAATAAAGCTGATGAACCTCTGGAGAATAACGTTTATCCATATTCTTCCAGTCTGGTTCATCTTCCGGCGTCATCACCGGGTTGAAATTACGCCGATATAAATCGAGTTCCGTCACCTGTATTTTCCGCTCCATTGCCCGCTGATGGATCGCATCAGCAATATGTGCGGTCAATGAATCATGACGAGGATGGGCCCATACCAAATAAATACGTTCAGACTGCATAATTTTACCTCCACGTTAAGTTCTGGAGCGCACTTTACGCAGGCGGCATCATCCTGTAAACGTGATGATTCAGGATGAGTTAATGAAGGATTTTCACTAATGCGGATGAATATGTCTGACTTTGCCACTTTCTTTGCCGTGGCCCGTAATCAAAGCTTTCGCGCAGCAGGCGATGAGTTAGGCTTATCTTCGTCCGCCATTAGCCATAGTATTAAAACACTGGAACAACGTCTTAAAATTCGCTTATTCAATCGGACAACCCGAAGCGTATCGTTAACGGAAGCGGGTTCTAATCTCTATGAACGATTGCGCCCAGCTTTCGACGAAATTCAGATCATGTTAGATGAGATGAATGATTTTCGTCTGACACCGACAGGTACGCTCAAAATCAATGCCGCCCGGGTAGCTGCACGTATATTTTTAATGCCTTTACTGGTTGGTTTCACACGTGAATATCCTGATATTAAAGTCGAGCTCACAACTGACGACTCTCTTGTTGATATCGTCCAGCAGGGCTTTGACGCTGGCGTTCGACTTAGTGGCATCGTCGAAAAAGATATGATCAGCGTGGCGATCGGCCCGCCAGTGAAATTATGTGTAGCAGCAACGCCAGAGTACTTTGCAAGATATGGCAAACCCCGCCATCCTCATGATCTGCTTAATCATCAATGTGTTGTTTTTCGTTATCCCAGCGGCAAACCTTTCCACTGGCAATTTGCAAAGGAGCTGGAAATTGCTGTCGCAGGAAATATCATTCTGGATGATGTTGATGCTGAACTGGATGCCGTTTTGATGGGTGCTGGTATCGGGTATCTGCTCTATGAACAGATCAAGGAGTACCTTGATACCGGTCGTTTAGAATGTGTACTGGAAGACTGGATCACAGAGCGTCCAGGCTTCCAGATCTATTACCCAAACCGCCAGTATATGTCCTGCGGCTTGCGCGCATTTCTCGATTATGTAAAAACGGGTCAGATCTGCCAGAGTCAGCGTCACCGACCACAATAATTATTTGCTATTCGCTTTACGCGCCAGCAGCGGGAATATCAGCCCTAATCCCACCAGCACAAACGGCGTTGCAACATTCAGCGCCAACTGGAATGTCCACTCTGCGGTGAAGGCTTCCATTTTCGGGAAAATACCCGTCAGGCAGGCAAAAGCGGTAAAGGCAAAACACCAAATTCCGACGGTCATTGCCAGCGGCTTATTACGAATAAAAACATATTCCGGCTTATATTTCTGCGCCAGGCGAACAACTGCAATAAATGCAACAAATACCCATAAATAACGCAGCGGCATCACTACCGAGTTAAGGTTCAACAGCCATTTATAGAGATTGTTCATATCACCGATGCCGAGAGTCGGCAGCATAATCAGGATCGCCACCAGCACCAGGGTCAGAAAATAGCCATTAACGGGCGTACCAGATGCGTTGGTACGACATAAACTGGCAGGAATATATTTGCTGTCAGCATCGCCTAATAATACTTTAAGCGGCGCATCAATCGAGAATACCAGCGCAGCTACTTGACCCAGAGTATTCGCAATGGCGTAAATCACCATTAAAGTATTACCCATGCTGTAATACTCGCCCAGCTTCTGGAAGGCGTAATACTGGCCGTTGGTCATTAAGTCATCGGGAATATTGCGGGAGTCAAACATCATCCCCATTGCAAGCGATCCAAGGATCGCGCACACCGCAACCATCACCGCCAGGCATAACATCCCTTTTGGAAATTCTTTTCCTGGGTTGCGCGTTTGATTAACGTAGGGAGAAATCTTCTCTGCTCCACCAACCGCAAAGACCAGCATTGAAATAGTGGTAATGTAGGTAAAGTCGATATGAGGAATAAACGTTTCCCAGGTAATGTTTGTGGTCGCAATATGCACTTCAGTAATCGCAGGCGCGGTTACCGCCATCGCCACATACAGGAGCGACATAACAAACATCGCAATCCCTGCCACAGAACCGACGATTTTCAGCGATTTCATACCGCGTGAAGCAACCCACATAAAGAAGACAAACAGCACCAGCGTTAACCCCTGTAACGCTACGACTGAATATTCTTTGATTAGCGAACCGTCGCCTTTCATCGCCCAACCGAGCGCAATCAGTATTGCCTGGGGTTTTTGTGCCAGATAGGGAATATGCACTACCCAGTAGGTCCACGCGGCGAGGTAAGCCAGTCCGGGTCCCATCGTGTGTTTAATCCAGGTACTGACCCCGCCCTTCCCATCTTTGAAGGTCGAGCCTAACTGACCAACAATTAGCGCATAAGGTGTGAAATAGAGCGCAAAGATAAACACCCATGAAAAAACAACCACCAGCCCCTGGTTGGCGTAGTTATTAACAACGTTGCCAAAACCCCAGACAGTGATAAAAGACATCAGCGCAATGTTGTACCATCGCAGCTGTTTTTCCTGAACATTCCCAGCCATAGACAAATCCTTCGCCAAAATTAAAGGGGCATCTGTAAAACGAGGGATTATGCGCGGCAAATAAGAAGTGCGGAAATAGCGAAATGCAAAATTATAACCTGCTGCACATTTTATTTTGAAACGAATAAAATTTTGAAAAAAGCAAGTCAGAGAGAAGAAACAAAAAAGCAGAGTGTGAAACAGTAAGTTCACACTCTGCGTTAATTCATTTACACGTGAGCAACGGGTTTCGGCGTATGACCGGCGTTGCGAAGCAGCATCAGCAAATAGATAAACGATACGCTGGCGATCATGATAAACAATAAATTATCGGAGAAATTCTGCATTAGCATGGCAGTAAATGACGGGCCAAGCAGACTTCCCACAGTATAGCTCAACAGTAAGGCCTGGTTCATCGCCACCAGTTGATGATGTTCAACTTTCTCGCAAGCCCATGCCATCGCCACCGGATATAGCGTAAAGCCAGCGGCACCGAGGATGAATAACGCTGGGGCCATCGCCGCCTGGCTAAGCATCGCGATACTGCCGAGAATGACGACAAAGACCTGAACACGCAACACCAGCAGTCGACCAAACTTATCGACCAGACGTCCAATCGGCCATTGTCCAAGGATACCCGCACTGACCAGTACCGCCATCCAGAAACCAATGCTGGCATTGCTCACCCCTTTGTGATTGAGGTACAGCGGCATCAGGCCATATAGAGATCCCAGAACGATTCCTGAGATAATGCAGCCATTCACGCCAAGCCGCGCCTGACGGAGTTTTAGCATTGACGTAATTGACGTCGAATCATGGTTTTCAGCCTGCTGATTCAGCACACGCGTAAACAACAGCGGTAAGATCCCTGCCAACGTCAAACCTGTAACCCACGGCAATACGGACATCAGCTCGGTTGAAACTTTGCTGACCAGTAACTGGCCTAAAAACGTTCCCACGTAATAAACCATCATATACGCAGCAAGCAAACGACCACGGTTACGTGACGTCCCACTGCACATCAGCGCGCTCTCAACGACCACCCAAATCATGGCACAGCCGACACCCGCTACAAAACGCCACGCCAACCAGCTCCAGAAACCAATCATCAGGCCAAGACCTGCACAGCCAGCGGCAAAAATGAAGGAGGCCAGATAATAGCTGCGGTTAAAGCCAATGCGCTTAATGACATACCCTGTCAGCAATGTACCGACCAGGTTGCCGGTAAAATAGGATGAGCTGACAACGCCTACCTGCCATGTGGACATATGTTCCTGGGCGAGCCAAAGCGGCACGAGTGTATTTAACACTGCGATCGCCAAAGTCAACAAAAGCAGGCCAGACAGCAAAAGCATGACAGGCCGGGTATACGTGGACATGAATTAAAACCGTGAGGAAGTTCAAATTTCATGCGCATCATGCCACCGCCAAAAACATTGTCAATGGGTGAAAATACGCGCATATCGCAGCTGAGGTATTATCGATTTATATTACTCATTCATAACGCTAATGCTGGAGAGACGATTAATCTCATCTGATTGTTTTTATTGATCTAACACAAATTTCATACGCTTCGTTCAGTCGAAAAATTTCATGGTCACAGCAAACTCATATTTCCCGTCTATGCTTTCAGAGCAATGCATCGCGTCTGACCGATTTCAGACGTACCGCTGACTCTCGAAAGGAGAAGAGGATGACCAAACCGTATGTTCGTCTCGATAAAAATGATGCTGCCGTTTTGCTTGTTGATCACCAGGCTGGTTTACTTTCCCTTGTACGGGATATTGAACCCGATAAGTTTAAAAATAACGTGCTGGCGCTGGGTGATCTGGCTAAGTATTTCAACTTACCTACTATTCTTACCACCAGTTTTGAAACCGGCCCTAACGGCCCATTAGTTCCGGAACTGAAAGCACAGTTCCCTGATGCACCTTACATTGCTCGCCCGGGAAATATTAACGCCTGGGATAACGAAGATTTTGTGAAAGCGGTAAAAGCGACAGGTAAAAAACAATTGATTATCGCTGGTGTGGTAACCGAAGTTTGCGTTGCGTTCCCGGCACTTTCGGCAATTGAAGAAGGGTTTGATGTCTTTGTCGTGACTGACGCGTCAGGAACCTTTAACGAAATTACCCGGCACTCGGCGTGGGATCGAATGTCGCAAGCGGGTGCGCAATTGATGACATGGTTCGGCGTGGCGTGCGAGCTGCATCGCGACTGGCGTAATGATATTGAAGGACTGGCGACGTTGTTCTCTAACCATATTCCTGATTATCGTAATTTGATGACCAGTTATGACACGTTAACGAAGCAGAAATAAAAGAGAACCGGGGCCGAAACCCCGGTTGTTATGATTAGCTTGCGACGGCCATTCCCACGGTCATATGCAAACCATAGAATACGCCACGACCGATTAATTCCCCTGCCAGAAGCAGAATGAATGATACGGAAAGTAGCGGAACCGCAGGCTGATAACCTTTTAGCTGTGGGGCAATCCACAAGCACAGGGCAACAGCCAAAAGCACGATCCGCCAGGACATCAGCGCACCATAGTCCGGCACCAGCGCTGCGGCCTGCTGCACAGAGCTATGAATAGTCGCCAGCTCTGCGCCCTGCATCACTGACACCACGCCACTCACTACCAGGGCCAGTACAGAAATAGCTGGCAGCAGACGCATCGCCCAGCCATCGACGCCAGCCAGACTCAGTAACAGGTAACCCAGTAACGGGCCGCCCATGAACATCGTCAGGAAGAAGCCCATCGGTGTCCAGATGCTGTACCAGGTGGGTACGGTATCGATGCTGTTATAGACACGCACCATCATCCAGACAAAGACTACGCCAAGAACCATCGTCACCACCAGCCACAGCGTACGCAATGCCGGTGACAGCTTTTTCAGCATTGCCAGTAACCAGCCGATGCCACCAACAGCAAAAAAGATCGAACCGCTGGCGATTTCGTTACTGAGTGCTGAAGCCCCTACCCGGTTGAGCGAGTTAAAGGCGCGCATCGGTGAACCAAGATGAAGCATAGAGGCGATAAAGCCAATCCCCATCAGCACCCATAAGCCAAACATGCAGGCGATAACACGCTGCTGGGCTTCTGCTCGCAGGTCGCCTTTGAGCAGCGCCAAAGCCAGAACGATAAAACCACCTGCTACACATTGCCCGAAGACCGTGAAGATCATCAGCGGCCATTCATGCCATCCACTTCCCATCTCACACCTCCTTCGGGTTTGCCAGATAGCCAGTGGTATCCCCGGTCGGGCGGCTGTTGGCATTGGGTTTGATCACAATATTCGGTTTGGTAAAGTGAGCTCGCGGCAACGGCGCAACAGCCGCCAAATCGCCATGTTTTTTACGCAGCTCGTCGATAGGGCCGAAATCCAGCGCCCGCAGCGGGCAAGATTCAACACAGATCGGCTTCTTCCCCTCCGCAACACGGTCATAACAACCATCGCATTTGGTCATATGGCCTTTCGTTTCGTTATATTGCGGTGCGCCATACGGGCAAGCCATATGGCAGTAGCGGCAGCCAATGCACACATCTTCATCGACCACAACAAAACCATCTTCACGTTTATGCATCGCACCGCTCGGGCAGACTTTAGTACAAGCCGGATCTTCGCAGTGGTTACATGAAATCGACAGATAGTAGGCAAACACGTTCTGATGCCAGACACCGTTATCTTCCTGCCAGTCACCGCCAGCATATTCATAAATGCGGCGGAAGCTGACTTCCGGCGTCAGATCTTTATAGTCTTTACAGGCCAGCTCGCAGGTTTTGCAACCGGTGCAACGGCTGGAATCAATAAAAAATCCATACTGGGTTGTCATCGGTTACTCCTTACACCTTTTCAACCTGAACCAGGTTTGTATGTGACGGATTCCCCTTAGCGAGAGGAGACGGACGTTGAGTGGTCAGTACGTTAATACAACCGCCCTTATCGACACGTTTTGCATCCGGGTCATACCAGGCACCTTCACCCAGTGCGACCACACCCGGCATCATTCGTGGCGTCACTTTTGCCTCAATGTGAACCTCACCACGGTCGTTAAAGATCCTGACCTTATCGCCGTTGTTGATACCGCGTTTTTGTGCATCAAGCGGGTTGATCCACATTTCCTGACGGCAAGCTGCTTTCAGCACATCAACGTTGCCGTAAGTTGAGTGAACGCGAGATTTGTAGTGGAAGCCAGTAAGCTGCAGCGGATATTGTTTGTTCAGCGGATCCTGATAACTTTCAAAGCCCGGCGTGTAGATCGGCAGTGGATCGATCACGTCGCCTTCTGGCAATTCCCAGGTCGCGGCAATGTCAGCCAGCGCCTGCGAATAAATCTCAATTTTACCCGATGGCGTGGTCAGCGGATTTGCCTGCGGATCTTCACGGAAAGCTTTATAAGCAACGTGATGCCCTTGTGGGTCGCGCTTTTTAAAGATCCCCTGCTTGCGGAACTCTTCAAACGTTGGCAGTTCAGGAATCGCTTCCCGCGACTGGGCATACAGATGCCGCATCCACTCTTCCTGTGTACGGCCTTCAGTAAACTGTTGCTCAACGCCAAGACGTTTTGCCAGTTCGCTGGTCATTTCATAGATGGTCTTACATTCAAAGCGCGGTTTAATCACCTGATCGTTGAAAATCACGTAAGACATATTCCCGCAGGATGCATCCAGTGCAAAGTCCATCTGTTCGGAAGCAGTGCAGTCAGGCAGCAGGATGTCAGCATATTTCGCCGATGAAGTCATGTGGCAGTCGATAACCACAATCAGCTCGCACTTCTTATCATCCTGAAGGATTTCATGGGTACGGTTGATTTCAGAATGCTGGTTAATCAGGCAGTTACCGGCATAGTTCCAGATCATTTTGATCGGCACATCCAGCTTATCTTTCCCGCGCACACCATCACGCAGCGCTGTCATTTCCGGGCCACGTTCAATGGCATCGGTCCACATAAACATCGAAATGCTGGTCTGGATCGGGTTTTCGAGGGTCGGCATACGGACAAAAGGTAAGCTGTATGAACCTTCACGCGCGCCGCTGTTGCCCCCGTTAATACCAACGTTACCGGTCAGAATCGCCAGCATCGAGATAGCACGGGTTGCGATTTCACCGTTAGCGTGACGCTGCGGGCCCCATCCCTGGCTGATAAACGCCGGTTTGGTACTACCGATTTCACGAGCCAATTTGATGATTTTGTCTGCCGGAACACCGGTGATTTGCGAGGCCCATTCCGGCGTTTTAGCCACGCCATCTGGCCCTTCACCCAGAATATAAGCTTTATAGTGGCCATTTTTCGGTGCACTGGCTGGTAGGGTTTTCTCGTCGTAGCCAACGCAATATTTATCGAGGAATGCCTGATCCACCAGGTTTTCGGTGATCATGACATACGCCAGACCGTTAACCAGTGCGGCATCTGTTCCCGGACGAATAGGGATCCACTCATCTTCGCGCCCGGCACCGGTGTCAGTATAGCGCGGATCGATGATGATCATGCGAGCATTAGATTTCTGGCGCGCCTGTTCAAGATAGTAAGTCACCCCACCGCCACTCATTCGCGTTTCGCCAGGGTTATTACCAAACAGCACTACCAGTTTACTGTTTTCGATATCCGACGGGCTGTTACCATCTGCCCAGCCGCCGTAGGTATAGTTCAAACCTTCCGCAATTTGCGCGGAAGAGTAGTCACCGTAATGGTTCAGATAACCGCCGCAGCAGTTCATCAGGCGAGCGACCAGGGTATTTCCCGGCGGCCAGGAGCGGGTCATGGTGCCGCCCAGCGTACCGGTACCATAGTTCAGATAGATAGACTCGTTGCCGTACTCTTTGATCAGGCGCTGCATATTGGTCGCGATGATGTCGTAGGCTTCTTCCCAGCTAATGCGCTCGAATTTGCCTTCACCGCGCGCCCCGACTCGTTTCATCGGATATTTCAGGCGGTCCGGATTGTAGACACGGCGACGCATGGAACGCCCACGCAGACAGGCGCGCACCTGGTGCAGGCCGTCATAGTTGTCATCGCCGGTATTATCCGTTTCAACATATTTAATTTCACCGTCCACAACGTGCATACGTAGCGGGCAGCGGCTACCACAGTTAACTGTACAGGCGCTCCAGATTACCTTTTCGTCTGACTTTGCCGGAAGGGCACTATCAACAGCGTGCGCAATCCGACTAAAAGGTAATGTTAATGCGCTGCTGGCCATTGCCAGGCCGCCGATCGCTGTCGTTTTTACCAAACCACGGCGACTCACCTCAGCAGCCAATACCGCATCAGGGATTTTCGTTTTCATAATGGCTCACTCAAGCTTGCTCACGATTGATTCCAGTAACAAACCGTATTGTGTAATTATTTCTATAGCAGTTCGCTATATAGGCTTGTATATATCGAATGATTTGAAAATCAAAGAGATAGGTAGATTTTCACTCGAAAGTAGTATTACGTGTTAGTGAGGAGTAATTATTGTTCGGTATCAAAGGGAGACAAAAAAAGCGCCCGCAGGCGCTTTTTAGATTCAGAAAAATTGGGTATTAGCCAATATATTCCAGTCCGTTCATATACGGACGTAGAACTTCTGGTACTTCAATACGACCATCAGCCTGCTGATAGTTTTCCATTACCGCAACCAGCGTACGGCCAACAGCCAGACCAGAACCGTTCAGGGTATGAACCAGACGGGTTTTCTTGTCCGACTTGCTGCGGCAACGTGCCTGCATACGACGCGCCTGGAAATCCCAAACGTTGGAGCAGGAAGAGATCTCGCGGTAGGTGTTCTGTGCCGGGATCCATACTTCCAGGTCGTAAGTTTTACAAGCGCCAAAGCCCATGTCGCCGGTACAAAGGATGATTTTACGGTACGGCAGGCCCAGCAACTGCAGGACTTTTTCCGCATGACCGGTCATCTCTTCCAGCGCCGCCATTGAGTCTTCCGGGCGAACGATCTGCACCATTTCAACTTTGTCGAACTGGTGCATACGGATCAGACCACGGGTGTCACGACCATATGAACCTGCTTCAGAACGGAAGCATGGGGTGTGGGCGGTCATCTTAATTGGCAGATCATCTTCATCAATGATTTCACCGCGTACCAGGTTAGTCAGCGGAACTTCTGCCGTTGGGATCAGTGCATAGTTACTGGTGTCTGCTTCTTCTTCCAGCGGACGAGTATGGAACAGATCGCCAGCAAATTTCGGCAGCTGACCCGTACCGTACAGCGTGTCCTGGTTAACCAGGTACGGAACATAGTTCTCACTGTAGCCATGCTGTTCGGTATGCAGATCCAGCATAAACTGCGACAGTGCGCGGTGCATGCGAGCAATCTGCCCTTTCATTACCACAAAGCGGGAACCAGTCAACTTAACTGCGGCTGCAAAGTCGAGGCCAGAGTGCATTTCACCCAGCGTCACATGGTCACGAACTTCAAAGTCAAACTCACGCGGGGTGCCCCAGCGGCTGACTTCAACGTTGTCATTTTCATCTTTACCTACCGGCACTTCATCTGCAGGCAAGTTAGGGATGGTTAGCGCGATATCGCGAATTTCAGCCTGTAAAGCATCCAGCTCGGCTTTTGCTGCATCCAGCTCTTCGCCCAGTTTGTTCACTTCCAGACGTAAAGGCTCGATATCTTCCCCGCGCGCTTTCGCCTGGCCAATGGATTTCGATCGGGAGTTACGCTCCGCTTGCAGGTTTTCCGTTTTGACCTGCAATACTTTACGACGCTCTTCAAGAGCGCCCAGCTTATCTACATCCAGCTTAAAGCCCCGGCGTGCCAGTTTTTCAGCGACTGCGTCTGGCTCATTACGCAGCAGATTGGGATCGAGCATGCTTATCCTGTGCTTATCGAATTAAATGGGAGATGTGGCCACAGCCTGCGACCACAGGGATACAGTAACAACATTACCGCAACGATAACATTAACGGTAGCGTTTTATGGGGCTATTTTGATCCTGTTCAGCCAGCCAGGCGAGCTTTTCGCCAATCTTGCCTTCAAGGCCCCTGTTTGTCGGGAAATAATAGCGTGTTTGTGCTATTTCCGGCGGGAAGTAAACCTCACCGGCAGCATAAGCGTTTGCTTCATCATGAGCATAACGATATTCCTGACCGTAGCCCATTTCCTTCATTAATTTTGTCGGCGCATTACGCAAATGAACCGGCACGTCATAATCCGGACGTTCGCGAGCATCGGCCAGCGCGGCTTTAAATGCGGTATAGACAGCGTTACTTTTTGGCGCGCAGGCCAGGTAAACAATCGCCTGAGCAATGGCACGTTCACCTTCAGCCGGACCAACGCGAGTAAAGCAATCCCAAGCCGCAATTGCCACCTGCATCGCTCGTGGATCAGCATTACCCACATCTTCCGACGCTATCGCCAGACAGCGACGCGCGACATATAACGGATCGCCTCCGGCGGTAATAATTCGCGCATACCAGTACAGCGCCGCATCGGGTGCGCTACCACGTACCGACTTATGCAGTGCGGAAATGAGATCGTAAAAGCGATCGCCTTTGTTATCAAAGCGGGCGCTACGTTCACCGGCGATTTCGGTCAGTAATTCAGGTTTCAGGACCCGCTTACCGCTATCATCGACTTCGGCCATATCCGCCATCATTTCCAACGTATTTAACGCCCGGCGCGCGTCGCCATTCACCAGTTCAGCAATGGCGCGTCGTGTTTCATCTGGCAGAACAATATCCTGACCACCATAGCCACGGGTTTTGTCTTCCATCGCCTGAGTCAGTACTTGCTCAATATCCTCTGTACTGAGGGATTTCAGCAGATAGACACGGGCACGGGAAAGCAGTGCCGAATTAAGCTCAAATGACGGGTTTTCAGTGGTTGCACCAATAAAAGTGATGGTACCGTCTTCAATATGTGGCAGAAATGCATCCTGCTGACTTTTGTTGAAACGGTGAACTTCGTCAACAAAAAGAATAGTGCGGCGACCAGCATTGCGGTTTTGCCGAGCGCGCTCGATCGCCTCACGAATCTCTTTCACGCCAGAGGTGACGGCAGAAATACGTTCCACATCAGCGTTCGCATAACGGGCTATAACTTCAGCGAGGGTTGTTTTGCCGGTACCCGGTGGCCCCCAGAGGATCATAGAATGCAAATGCCCGGCTTCGATAGCGCGCGGCAATGGCTTCCCGGCAGCCAGCAAATGTTGCTGGCCGATATACTGTGCTAAATTTTCTGGCCGCATACGCGCGGCCAGAGGTTGAAAAGTATTATCCGAAAAATCGAGCGACAGATTGCTCACTCAGGTGCCTCTACTTACGTTGATCATCTACCGTGACGCCTTGCGGCGGGGTGAAGGTAAATTTCGCTGCATCCACAGCCCCATTTTGCTGGGATTTCAGCTGATAACTGCTGCGCTGATCGTCCTGCTCCACCGCGCTAAACTGATGGATTGTGCCATCACGCCCTACGTTAATGGTGAACTGCTTCAAATTGCCATTGCTGGCTTTCGGCGTCAGGACAAAGTCATCGCCATTCTGTTTGATATTGTACTGCTGCCAGTCGCTGGACTGGTTGCGGGCAATCAGCATAAACGGCGTATTACCGGTGGCATCTTTCAGCCAGGTTGCCGTAGCTTGCTCAACGAACGGGTTATAGAACCACAGTGTTTTACCGTCAGAAACCAGAATGCTTTCGTCAGGTTGAGTCATATGCCAGTTGAATAAGTTTGGACGTTTCACCCACAGATCGCCCTGACCTTCCTGCACCGCCGCACCGCTACCGTCAGTCACTTTTTGTGTGAAGCTGGCGTGGAAGCTGCTGACTTTATCCAGACGGCTTTTCAGATCGCTTGCGGCATCAGCCCAAACGCTGCTTGCTACTAAGCTTGAGAGTAATGCACAGGTGATGGCAATTTTTTTCATCATTATTCCTCAAATTACGTCACTCCCGACCGGGAGCTCCCTCTACTCTCTATTCCAGGCTAATAATCAGCTTGAGGAAAGAAGAAAATACTGAATTTTCAGTTACCAGATTGCCGGATGCGACGCTACCGCGCCTTATCCGGCATACGATGCATTAATTAGTCAAACGGCGGTGGGGCCAGCACTTCACGATTACCGTTGTGCCCCTGTTCGCTGACAATCCCTTGCGCTTCCATCTGTTCGATAATACGCGCTGCACGGTTATAACCAATGCGGAACTGACGCTGTACGCCTGAAATTGACGCTTTGCGTTTTTCAATGACAAACTGCACCGCCTGATCGAACAACGGATCCAATTCTTCAGCGCCATCGAAACCACCCGCACCACCTTCGCTTTCGCTGTCGGAGGTGATGCCGTCAACATACTGTGGGCGACCACGCGCTTTCCAGTCCTGCACCACGGCATGAACTTCCTGATCGCGAACAAAAGCACCATGAACACGTACCGGCAACGTGGAGTTCGGCCCAGAGTAAAGCATATCCCCCATACCCAGCAGTGATTCCGCGCCAGCCTGATCAAGAATGGTACGTGAGTCAATCTTACTGGATACGGTAAAGGCGATACGGGTCGGAATATTCGCTTTAATCAGACCAGTAATAACATCAACCGATGGACGCTGAGTTGCCAGTACGAGGTGGATACCCGCGGCACGGGCTTTTTGCGCCAGACGTGCTATCAGCTCTTCCACTTTTTTACCTACCGTCATCATCAGGTCGGCAAATTCGTCCACCAACACCACAATGTACGGTTCCTTTTTCAGCACCGGATGCTGCGCATCCATACTGTCACCCGGCTTCCAGTACGGGTCTGGAATCGGACGCATCATGCGATCGGCTTCAGCAATTTTTTCGTTATAACCCGCCAGATTACGCACACCCAGTGCAGACATCAGTTTATAACGACGCTCCATCTCGTTAACACACCAGCGCAGCGCGTTGGCGGCATCTTTCATATCGGTAACGACTTCCGTTAACAGGTGCGGAATGCCTTCATAAACCGAAAGCTCCAGCATTTTCGGGTCGATCATGATGAAACGCACATCTTCTGGCTGTGCTTTATAAAGCATGCTCAGGATCATCGCGTTCACACCGACAGACTTACCGGAACCGGTAGTCCCCGCAACCAACAAGTGCGGCATTTTCGCCAGATCGGCAACCACCGGCTCACCGGCGATATCTTTACCCAGCACCACGGTTAATGGCGACGGATTATCGCGGAATTTGGCGTTATCCAAAACTTCGCGCAGATAAACGGTTTGTCGTTTTTTATTCGGTAACTCCAGACCTACATAGGGTTTGCCAGGAATAACTTCAACGACACGCACCGCCACCGTCGAAAGTGAACGGGCAAGGTCACGAGACAAGTTAGAAATGCGCGCCGCTTTTACGCCCGGTGCCAGGTTTAATTCAAAGCGAGTGATAACCGGCCCCGGAGAGTAATTGACGACATCGGCTTTAATACGGAAATCAGCCAGACGCGCTTCCACCAGACGCGCCATTTGTTCAAGCGCAAAGGTATCTACCGGCTCCACTTCGCTCGGCGGCGGTGTCAGCAAATCCAGAGAAGGCAGCGGCGTCGTCGGTTTATGCAACGGACGGCTGTCGCCATTACGCATCAACAGCGGATGAAGCAGGGTATCCTGCGGCTGCGGCGCAACCGGTTGTTGTGGCTGCTGATACTGCGGCTGCGGCGCAACTGGCTGTTGCGGCTGCTGATATTGCTGCTGTGGTGCAACCGGCTGTTGCGGCTGCTGATATTGCTGCTGCGGTGCAACCGGTTGTTGTGGCTGCTGATATTGCGGCTGCTGATATTGTTGCTGCGGTGCAATCGGTTGTTGCGGCTGCTGTACAGGTTCAACAATTGGCGTAAACAACGGTTCGTGTGGACCATCATCCAGCAACGCTTTCATTGGCGAAAATTCAAAATCATCCAGCGAGAACGGATTCGCCCCAGCCGGTTGTTCGCCCGAATAACGTTGCTGTTGAGTTTGAGCAAACTGACGAGCCAGTTCTGCCTCTGCTGCAGCATCTGTATCTTCTGCGTTGACTGGCACATCATGTTGATACTGTTCGCCATAGCGTTGCTGCTGCGTCTGGGCGAACTGACGCGCCAGTTCATCCTGCTGCATCGCATCGATTTCATCATCGTTATACTGATCGCCGGAATCGTACTGATTGCGCTGGGCTTCACGGGCTTTTTCTTCTGCTGCACGCTGTGAGGGCAGCTTAATACCGTAAGACGCCAGTTCACGACGAGTTGGCACGCGGATGCGTTTCGGTCGTGGCAACTGCGGGCCAATCCCCTCTTTGACCTGCGGACGCGGTCCAGCGCTATTTGCCAGACTGAAAACTGGCGCGGCAACGGTTGCGGCAGCCCCCGTCGCCAGTGTCGCTTTTTTCACACCAGATGCCAGCGGAGAAACAGCGGCAGCGGCTTCTACTGGAGGTACTGCTGCAACAGAAGGTGCTTTCAGCGAAGATTTGATCGATTCCGGTTCTTTAACCGGTTCTGGAATCGGTTGATACCAGGCCGCAAGTTGTTCACGTTCACGGGCTCGCTTCTCTTCCACTTCTTCAAAATAGTAAAGCGGCGGACGCGTGGGTTTTGTCTCTTCTACAACGGGTTCAGGCTCCACAACAGGCTGCTGTTCAACGGGTTGCGGCTGTTGGTACAACGGCTCCTGAGCGGCTGGCTGCTGATAAGTTTGCTCAGTCTGGTATGTAGACTGTGGAGCAAAAGTGGATTGCTGCTCTTCGGCTTGCCAGGCGTTACCTGCCATCGATTGTTCTGGCGCAGGGGCGTAATACGGCTGTTGCGCAGACTGTTCCGCCGCAGTTGTGTAATACGGCTGCTGAACAGGTTGTTCCGCCGCAGGAGCGTAGTAAGGTTGTTGCACAGGTTGTTCCGCCGCAGGCGCATAATACGGCTGCTGTGGCTGTACAGGTTGTTGCAGCGGCTCATTATATTGCACTGCAGGCTGCGCATATTGTGGCTGCTGAGGGTAACCTTCCGGTGCAGGAGCAATAACCGGCTCTCCCGTTTGTGGCCCCGGTACAGGCTGCCAGGCTACTGTAGGTTGCGCAGGTGGAACATCAACAGAGGCAACTGGCGGCGTCTGAGTCACAGGTTCAACCGGTGCAGCCCAGCTTTGTGTCGCCGTGGAAGCAGCAGCTGCTACAGCAACAGGTTCGGTAATTGGCGCACCGTTTAATAATGGATCGTATTCGTCATATTCTGGCTGCGTTGCACGATTGCCCGAAAAGAGGACGTCGTCAGGGTCGGCAGCCACACCGCGTGCAGTGTAGGTAATCTCTTCTTCATCATCCATCCGCTTACCGGAGAACAACGCAGCATCTGTTTGCCGCCCCATCGGATTAATAAATTTTTCCGCCAACCGTTTACGACGCGCTAACGCGCCGCGAAGAATACGGGCACGGCGCGATTCATGCTGTTTGCCGTGATTTTCATCTTCATATTCTTCGTCGTCTTCATACTCATCTTCATCGACCCAGGTATCATCGCGACGGGTACGATTACTGGCGAAGGTGAGAATGTTTAAAATCCAGCCGCCAAGTTTTTCAGCAATGGTCACCCATGACCAACCGGTAAACAGTGTCAGGCCCGCCGCCCAAACGCAGAGCAGCGCAATAGTTCCCCCGCTACTGTGTAGCAGTGGTTGTAGCGTAGTGCTTAGTAAGCTGCCGATGACGCCACCGGAGGCAAAATACCAGATATCGTCAGCGTTGATTGCCGCCAGACCACAAGAGGTAAGGATGAGCGCCAAAACGCCAATGATGCGTAGCGAAACGGCAAAATAATCAATGTATTCGTCACTGGACTGATGACGCCAGGCAAACCAACAGCCGCCGACGATAATGACGGGAATGGTGTAAGCCATCACGCCAAAAATAAAGAACAGCGTATCTGCCAGCCACGCACCGGGCATCCCACCTAAATTATGGATAGGTTCATGCCAGGCCGTTTGCGACCAGCTGGGGTCCGAAGGGTTAAAGCTTAGTAAGGCAGCCATCAACCAGACGGCAAACAGGACAATAAGGATCAGCAACGCCTCCAGAAGGCGGCGGCCGCTACTTAACTTTGTCAATGTGACTTCTTTGTCTTCAGTGTATTCCTGGCTCAAGAAAGGCTCTCCAGGTTACAGGCTTTTCCTGCCCGATGCTAAAACGGACAACAGTACCAGGTTACCCCAGTACTGTTGCTGTATGGATTAACAGGAGTGTAATCAAAATACGCCGATTTTGCACCTGTTCCGTGTTAGCGCGTCTTAATAACCAGACGATTACTCTGCTTGACTTCTTCCATAACAACGTATGTCCGCGTGTCATTGACGCCAGGCAGACGCAGCAGGGTTTCCCCTAGCAACTTACGGTAAGCCGACATATCCGGCACGCGTGTTTTCAACAGGTAGTCGAAATCACCGGATACTAAATGACACTCCTGAATTTCTTCAAGTTTTTGTACAGCGGTATTGAATTGTTCAAACACATCCGGTGCGCCACGATTCAGAGTAATCTCAACGAATACCAGAAGTGATGCATCCAGATAATGGGGGTTCAGCAGCGCTGTATAGCCCTGAATAAACCCTTGTCTTTCCAGCCGACGCACACGCTCAAGGCACGGCGTTGGGGAAAGTCCCACACGTTTAGAAAGCTCGACGTTAGAAATACGCCCATCCTTTTGCAACTCATTAAGAATGTTACGATCGATACGGTCGAGATCTTTGCCAGGGCGCTTCTTGCTATCTACCATTATTATTGTCTCTCTGTATTCCTTCCCTACTCCTGTCTGACCCTGAAACATCACTGTTCAGAGTCGCTACCCGTCACGATAGACCGAAATCATTAAGATTCACGGCGCGCAATGCCTGGTCTACGGTGAGAAGACCGTTGCCTGGTGGCAGCTATCGACATCACGAATGGCGTCTGTCCACGCCATACGTAGATTTCACTAGCACGGTAAACATGGTATTTACATGCATGGTTATGCGCATATAAGAATACTGTTTTTTTTCTTCCTCGAATGTTTTCGCAAAACACCAGGGGATTGTCAAAGCAAAACATCGATTTTTAGTACAACATGCCAGATATTCATTAACAGGGGCGTTTATTCATCATTTAATCGGCTTATAACGCGGGAAATTTAAGTAGCAGAGGTGATAATGCCGGAGGGAGTTTGACCTGCTTATCGATACTGCCGATTGCACAAATTGTTAACAAAATCGTCATACTCTTTTTTTACGTCTGTAAATTCCCTACAATCCTGCCCATTGTCTGCCAACAACTATGGGGATCTCATGGGCACGACCAAACACAGTAAACTGCTTATCCTGGGTTCAGGCCCGGCGGGATACACCGCTGCTGTCTACGCGGCGCGCGCCAACCTGCAACCTGTGCTGATTACCGGCATGGAAAAAGGCGGCCAACTGACCACCACCACGGAAGTGGAAAACTGGCCAGGCGATCCAAACGATCTGACCGGTCCGTTATTAATGGAGCGCATGCACGAACATGCCGCTAAATTTGAAACTGAAATCATTTTTGATCACATCAGCAAAGTAGATTTGCAGAATCGTCCGTTCCGTCTTACTGGCGATAGCGGCGAATACACTTGTGATGCGCTGATTATTGCCACTGGAGCTTCTGCTCGCTATCTCGGCCTGCCCTCTGAAGAAGCCTTTAAAGGGCGTGGGGTTTCTGCTTGTGCAACCTGCGACGGTTTCTTCTATCGTAACCAAAAAGTTGCGGTCATCGGCGGCGGCAATACGGCGGTTGAAGAGGCGCTGTATCTGTCTAACATCGCTTCGGAAGTGCATCTTATCCACCGTCGTGACAGTTTCCGCGCGGAAAAAATCCTCATTAAACGTCTGATGGATAAAGTGGAAAACGGCAACATCATTCTGCACACCAACCGTACGCTGGAAGAAGTGACCGGCGATCAGATGGGCGTCACTGGCGTTCGTCTGCGCGATACACAAAACAGCGATAACATCGAGTCACTCGACGTTGCCGGTCTGTTTGTGGCTATCGGCCACAGCCCGAACACGGCTATTTTCGAAGGGCAGCTGGAACTGGAAAACGGCTATATCAAAGTGCAGTCGGGTATTCATGGTAATGCCACCCAGACCAGCATCCCTGGCGTATTTGCCGCAGGCGACGTGATGGATCATATTTATCGCCAGGCTATTACCTCGGCCGGTACAGGCTGCATGGCGGCACTTGATGCGGAACGCTACCTCGATGGTTTAGCTGACGCAAAATAATTTTACAAATCAGTAACAAAAGTAAAGAAGGCGACACCATGCGACTATGGGTCGCCTTTATTTTTTCCCCGTTGTAACATTGCTCTGCAAATAATTCTGATAACTCACCTGCTAAGCGTGCAATGAATAAATCCCGTCAAAAAGAGTTAACCCGCTGGTTAAAACAGCAAAGCGTCATCTCCCAACGTTGGCTGAATATTTCTCGTCTACTGGGCTTTGTGAGCGGCATATTGATCATTGCCCAAGCCTGGTTCATGGCGCGTATTCTGCAACATATGATTATGGAGAGTATTCCCCGTGAAGCCCTGCTGCTTCCCTTTACGTTACTGGTTCTGACCTTTGTACTGCGCGCATGGGTGGTCTGGTTACGAGAACGGGTGGGTTATCACGCCGGGCAGCATATCCGCTTTGCCATCCGACGTCAGGTTCTCGACCGTCTGCAACAAGCAGGGCCAGCGTGGATTCAGGGTAAACCGGCGGGGAGCTGGGCGACGCTGGTACTCGAGCAAATTGACGATATGCATGATTACTATGCACGCTACCTGCCGCAAATGGCGCTGGCAGTGTCGGTGCCGTTGCTGATTGTGGTGGCGATCTTCCCCTCTAACTGGGCTGCGTCGCTCATTCTGCTGGGCACTGCTCCGTTAATTCCGTTATTTATGGCGCTGGTTGGAATGGGGGCTGCCGATGCTAACCGACGCAACTTTCTCGCTCTTGCTCGCTTAAGTGGGCATTTTCTCGATCGCCTGCGCGGCATGGAAACATTGCGTATTTTTGGTCGTGGTGAAGCTGAAATTGAAAGTATTCGTTCTGCTTCGGAAGATTTCCGCCAACGGACAATGGAAGTGCTACGGCTGGCGTTTTTATCCTCCGGCATTCTCGAATTTTTTACCTCGCTGTCAATTGCTCTGGTCGCGGTCTACTTTGGTTTTTCCTATCTCGGTGAGCTGGATTTTGGGCACTACGATACTGGCGTGACGCTGGCTGCGGGTTTTCTGGCCCTGATCCTTGCGCCGGAGTTTTTCCAGCCATTGCGCGATCTGGGTACGTTTTATCATGCTAAAGCCCAGGCTGTTGGCGCGGCAGACAGTCTGAAAACGTTTATGGAAACCCCGCTCGCCCATCCGCAGCGCGGTGAGGCTGAATTAACGTCGGCCGATCCGGTGACCATTGAGGCCGAGGATCTGTTTATCACGTCGCCGGAAGGTAAAACGCTGGCAGGTCCGTTGAACTTTACTTTGCCAGCAGGCCAACGAGCGGTGTTGGTTGGTCGTAGCGGTTCAGGTAAAAGCTCACTACTGAATGCGCTTTCCGGTTTTCTTTCATATCAGGGATCGCTACGAATCAACGGAATAGAATTACGTGATTTATCACCGGAATCATGGTGTAAGCATCTCTCCTGGGTTGGTCAAAATCCACAATTACCAGCAGCAACACTACGAGATAACGTACTGCTGGCACGACCTGATGCCAGCGAACAAGAGTTACAAACAGCACTGGATAACGCGTGGGTCAGTGAGTTTCTACCGCTCCTGCCACAAGGAGTTGATACGCCTGTTGGCGACCAGGCTGCCCGCCTTTCCGTAGGCCAGGCACAACGTGTGGCGGTGGCGCGTGCATTACTGAATCCCTGTTCGCTATTACTGTTGGATGAACCCGCAGCAAGCCTTGATGCTCACAGTGAACAGCGCGTAATGGAGGCGCTGAATGCCGCCTCTCTGCGCCAGACAACGTTAATGGTCACCCACCAGTTAGAAGATCTTGCGGACTGGGATGTCATTTGGGTAATGCAGGATGGTCAGATTATCGAGCAAGGACGTTACGCGGAATTAAGCGTGGCTAACGGTCCTTTTGCCACATTGCTGGCCCATCGTCAGGAGGAGATTTAAATGCGCGCTTTGCTACCCTATCTGGCTCTGTATAAACGTCATAAATGGATGTTAAGCCTTGGCATTGTGCTGGCAATTGTCACACTGCTCGCCAGTATCGGTCTGTTGACACTTTCCGGCTGGTTCCTCTCCGCCTCAGCGGTGGCGGGCGTTGCAGGACTGTATAGCTTCAACTATATGCTACCCGCTGCAGGCGTGCGTGGCGCAGCAATCACCCGTACCGCCGGGCGTTATTTTGAACGTCTGGTGAGCCATGACGCGACTTTCCGCGTGTTGCAGCATCTGCGCATTTACACCTTCAGCAAATTGCTCCCCCTCTCCCCTGCCGGACTGGCGCGCTATCGTCAGGGCGAATTGCTCAACCGCGTCGTGGCGGATGTTGATACGCTCGATCATCTTTACCTGCGCGTTATCTCGCCGCTGGTGGGCGCTTTTGTGGTGATTATGGTGGTGACAATCGGGTTAAGTTTCCTTGATTTCACCCTCGCCTTTACGCTGGGCGGCATTATGTTACTGACGCTTTTGCTGATGCCACCGCTGTTTTATCGTGCGGGGAAAAGCACCGGGCAAAATCTGACTCATCTTCGCGGGCAGTATCGCCAACAACTGACAGCCTGGCTGCAAGGGCAAGCTGAGCTGACCATTTTTGGTGCCAGCGATCGTTATCGCACGCAATTAGAGAATACTGAAATTCAGTGGCTGGAAGCGCAACGCCGTCAATCTGAACTGACAGCTTTGTCGCAAGCAATAATGCTGTTAATTGGCGCGTTAGCGGTGATCCTGATGCTGTGGATGGCGTCTGGCGGCGTTGGTGGCAATACTCAACCAGGCGCGTTAATTGCCCTGTTTGTCTTCTGTGCGTTAGCCGCGTTTGAAGCACTGGCACCAGTAACGGGTGCATTTCAGCATCTGGGGCAAGTCATTGCCTCTGCCGTACGGATCACCGATTTAACGGATCAAAAACCTGAAGTCACCTTCCCTGATACCCAAACCCGTGTTGCCGATTGCGTTTCGCTGACGTTACGGGATGTTCAGTTCACTTATCCGGAGCAGTCCCAACAGGCACTTAAAGGGATTTCTCTTCAGGTAAACGCCGGAGAACATATGGCGATTCTCGGGCGAACCGGATGCGGTAAATCAACATTGTTACAACTGCTGACCCGCGCATGGGACCCGCAACAGGGCGAGATTTTAATTAACGATAGCCCCATAGCCAGCCTGAACGAAGCAACTCTACGACAGACCATCAGCGTTGTGCCACAGCGAGTGCATCTGTTTAGCGCCACACTGCGTGATAATCTGTTACTCGCCTCGCCTGGCAGTAGTGATGAAGTTTTGGCGGAGATCTTGCGTCGAGTTGGTCTGGAGAAGCTGCTCGAGGATGCAGGTCTCAACAGTTGGTTAGGTGAAGGCGGACGCCAGCTCTCCGGTGGTGAACTGCGCCGTCTGGCTATCGCCCGTGCGCTGTTACATGATGCGCCACTGGTATTGCTGGATGAACCTACCGAAGGCTTAGATGCCACAACTGAAAGTCAGATCCTTGAATTACTTGCAGAAATGATGCGTGAGAAAACGGTGTTAATGGTCACCCATCGACTTCGCGGGCTCTCTCGTTTCCAGCAAATAATAGTGATGGACAACGGGCAAATTATTGAGCAAGGTACTCACGCAGAACTGCTTGCCCGACAGGGGCGTTATTACCAGTTTAAGCAGGGTTTGTAAGCTATTATTGAACGATCCGACTTGCGTGGAGTTTTGCGGTCATGCGCCTGGTTCAGCTTTCTCGCCATTCAATAGCCTTCCCTTCCCCGGAAGGCGCATTACGTGAGCCTAACGGCCTGCTGGCACTGGGGGGCGATCTTAGCCCTGCGCGCCTGTTAATGGCTTATCAGCGTGGTATTTTTCCGTGGTTTTCTCCAGGCGACCCCATCCTGTGGTGGTCGCCCGATCCCCGCGCGGTGCTATGGCCTGAATCATTACATATCAGCCGTAGTATGAAACGATTTCATAAACGCTCACCCTATCGCGTCACGATGAATTACGCCTTTGGTCAGGTCATTGAAGGCTGTGCCAGCGATCGCGAAGAAGGAACCTGGATCACGCGTGGCGTGGTCGAAGCCTACCATCGCCTTCACGAACTCGGTCATGCCCACTCCATCGAAGTCTGGTGTGAAGATGAGCTTGTTGGCGGTATGTACGGCGTGGCCCAGGGAACGCTATTTTGTGGCGAGTCCATGTTCAGCCGGATGGAAAATGCGTCTAAAACGGCGCTTCTGGTATTCTGTGAGGAATTTATTGGTCATGGCGGTAAACTTATCGACTGCCAGGTACTTAACGATCACACAGCGTCGCTTGGTGCCTGCGAAATTCTCCGCCGGGATTATCTGAATTATCTCAACCAAATGCGCCTCGGACGATTGCCGAATAATTTCTGGGTACCACGATGCTTGTTTTCACCACAAGAATGAATGTTTTCGGCACATTTCTCCCCAGAGTGTTATAATTGCGGTCGCAGAGTTGGTTACGCTCATTACCCCGCTGCCGATAAGGAATTTTTCGCGTCAGGTAACGCCCATCGTTTATCTCACCGCTCCCTTATACGTTGCGCTTTTGGTGCGGCTTAGCCGTGTGTTTTCGGAGTAATGTGCCGAACCTGTTTGTTGCGATTTAGCGCGCAAATCTTTACTTATTTACAGAACTTCGGCATTATCTTGCCGGTTCAAATTACGGTAGTGATACCCCAGAGGATTAGATGGCCAAAGAAGACAATATTGAAATGCAAGGTACCGTTCTTGAAACGTTGCCTAACACCATGTTCCGCGTAGAGTTAGAAAACGGTCACGTGGTTACTGCACACATCTCCGGTAAAATGCGTAAAAACTACATCCGCATCCTGACGGGCGACAAAGTGACTGTTGAGCTGACCCCGTACGACCTGAGCAAAGGCCGCATTGTCTTCCGTAGTCGCTGATTGTTTTACCGCCTGATGGGCGAAGAGAAAGAACGAGTAAAAGGTCGGTTTAACCGGCCTTTTTATTTTGTACGAAGAACGTTGGAAGTATAAGTACATAACTTGTCTCGATGTAGATATACTGCACAACTTGTTTACAGTATGAGCAAACGAGAATTGTCAGTAAAATTCTTCTTGACCGTTTTACTCCAACTCCCTATAGTAGCGCCCCGTTGCCCCCCATGAGGTCAGGCAGCAAAACAATTTGGTGAGGTGTCCGAGTGGCTGAAGGAGCACGCCTGGAAAGTGTGTATACGGCAACGTATCCGGGGTTCGAATCCCCGCCTCACCGCCATATTCAAGAAAGAGCTCGTACGAAAGTACGGGCTTTTTTTTCGCATGTTGCACAGTCTGGCGGGGATGAGAAGCCCGGACCGGGGTTCGACAACTGGCGACAGCCAGTTGGACAGACCGCGAACGCAGTGAACGGGCTGCCCGCAGGGCGAGCGAAGCGAGTCAATCCCCGCCTCACCGCCATATTCAAGAAAGAGCTCGTAGGAAAGTACGAGCTATTTTCGCATTTTAGCTGCCTGTCCGGCAGTGAACTCAAATACTACACGCTTAACCCGTTGTTAATAAAGCGAAACCATCAATATTCCCCGCTCAGACCCTTTTTTATCCCTATATCCCAGCGAATATTATTATCAATAACTTACGTCACCCCCACAAAAAAAGGTCAAATCTGCTCCACCGAAGCACAAAAAAAGCCCGTAACCCCATATTGGATTACGGACTCAGATTGTTGACAACGTGCGATTTGTTTATGTCAGATGCGGCGTGTTCACCTTATCCGACCTACAAAATCATGCAAATTCAACAGATTGCAGTTACCTTGTAGGCCTGATAAGCGCAGCGCATCAGGCATTTTTCCTTCGCCATCAGATTAATGCGCTGCTTCCGCCTTGTGCTTTTGTGCACTCTGAAATCCGTAAGTCAGCTCATTTTTCTCTTTATCCAGCGCAACCGTCACCTGACCGCCGTCCACCAGCGAACCAAACAACAGTTCGTTGGCGAGCGGTTTTTTCAGGTTGTCCTGGATGACACGCGCCATCGGACGTGCGCCCATCGCCCGGTCGTAACCTTTCTCGGCCAGCCAGTTACGCGCTTCCTGACTCACTTCCAGGGAAACACCTTTCTGATCCAGCTGAACCTGCAACTCGACGATGAACTTATCCACCACCTGATGGATCACGTCGGTTGACAGATGATCGAACCAGATAATGTTGTCGAGACGGTTACGGAATTCCGGTGTAAAGATCTTCTTGATCTCTTCCATCGCATCGGTGCTGTTATCCTGGTGGATAAGACCAATGGATTTACGCTCAGTTTCCCGTACCCCGGCATTAGTGGTCATCACCAGCACCACGTTACGGAAGTCCGCTTTGCGTCCGTTGTTATCGGTCAGCGTACCGTTGTCCATCACCTGCAACAGAATATTGAACACGTCCGGGTGCGCTTTCTCGATTTCGTCCAGCAGCAGCACCGCATGAGGATGCTTGATGACCGCATCAGTCAGCAAACCGCCCTGATCAAAACCAACGTATCCCGGAGGCGCACCAATCAGACGGCTGACGGTATGGCGTTCCATATACTCGGACATATCAAAGCGCAGAAGCTCAATGCCCAAAGCTTTCGAAAGCTGTACCGTCACCTCTGTTTTCCCGACCCCGGTAGGGCCGGCAAACAGGAACGAACCGACTGGTTTATGTTCGTGACCTAAACCTGCACGCGCCATCTTAATGGCTTCAGTCAGCGCCTCAATGGCTTTATCCTGACCGAAGACCAGCATTTTCAGGCGATCGCTGAGGTTTTTCAGGGTATCGCGGTCACTCTGAGAAACACTCTTCTCTGGAATGCGCGCAATACGGGCCACCACGGACTCAATATCCGCCACATTAACGGTTTTCTTGCGTTTGCTTACCGGCATCAGGCGTGCGCGAGCGCCCGCTTCGTCGATAACGTCAATGGCTTTATCCGGCAGATGACGATCGTTAATGTATTTCACCGCCAGCTCTACCGCTGCACGCACCGCTTTTGCGGTATAACGCACGTCATGGTGCGCTTCGTACTTCGGTTTCAGGCCGTTGATGATCTGTACGGTTTCTTCAATCGACGGTTCAGTAATATCAATTTTCTGGAAGCGACGCGCCAAAGCACGGTCTTTCTCGAAAATGTTGCTGAACTCCTGATAGGTTGTCGAACCAATTACGCGAATTTTACCGCTTGAGAGCAACGGTTTGATCAGGTTAGCCGCATCAACCTGACCACCAGAGGCTGCCCCCGCACCGATAATGGTGTGGATCTCATCAATAAACAGGATGCTGTTAGTGTCCTGCTCCAGCTGCTTGAGCAACGCTTTAAAACGTTTTTCAAAGTCGCCGCGATATTTTGTGCCCGCTAACAGAGAACCGATATCGAGAGAGTAAATCGTACAGTCAGCCATCACTTCCGGCACATCGCCCTGAACAATTCGCCAGGCAAGACCTTCCGCAATCGCGGTTTTGCCGACACCGGATTCCCCCACCAGCAGCGGGTTGTTTTTACGGCGACGGCAGAGAACCTGAATAGCACGCTCCAGCTCCTTCTCACGACCAATCAGTGGGTCGATTCCGCCCACACGCGCAAGCTGATTCAGGTTCGTCGTGAAATTCTCCATACGTTCCTCCCCACCAGCTTGTTCTTCGCTGTTTGGCTGGCTGCCAGGATCAGAAGACTGTGTCGGCTCGTCTTTACGCGTGCCATGAGAGATAAAGTTCACCACATCGAGACGGCTGACTTCATGTTTGCGCAACAGATATGCCGCCTGCGACTCCTGTTCGCTAAAGATAGCGACCAGAACGTTTGCACCGGTAACCTCATTGCGACCGGAGGACTGGACATGGAAGACCGCACGTTGCAGTACACGCTGAAAACTCAGCGTTGGCTGTGTGTCGCGCTCCTCTTCACTGGCAGGCAGAACGGGTGTGGTTTGTTCAATAAAGGCTTCCAGTTCCTGACGGAGCGCAACCAAATCCACGGAACACGCTTCCAGCGCCTCCCGGGCAGATGGGTTACTGAGCAGCGCCAGTAACAAGTGCTCGACGGTCATAAACTCATGACGGTGCTCGCGCGCTCTGGCGAAAGCCATATTTAAACTGAGTTCCAGTTCTTGATTGAGCATAGGCACCTCCCCCAATTTTTATGCCTGCATTCAGGCTTTTTCTAGCGTACACAGCAATGGATGCTCATTCTCCCTCGCGTACTTGTTCACCATCGCCACTTTGGTTTCTGCAACCTCGGCGGTAAAGACTCCGCAAATGGCCTTCCCCTGGTAGTGAACAGCGAGCATCAATTGCGTTGCACGTTCTACATCATAAGAAAAGAATTTTTGTAACACGTCAATAACAAACTCCATCGGAGTGTAATCATCATTGACTAATATCACTTTATACATAGATGGCGGTTTTAGCGCGTCGCGAACTTTTTCTTCCGCCAGTTGATCAAAGTCCAGCCAGTCGTTCGTTTTACCCATTGTCAGTTATCATCTTCGGTTACGGTTATCGGCAGAACGCCCTGCCGCTGACAAGAGCTTATTTGCCTGACCAATCTACTCCACATGATAGATAACTATCATCTATCGTTGGCATCAGCGACATCTGTCACATTCCTGTCAATAGCGTTAACTGCTTCAAATTTTTGATTCATACCTGCCCCCTGGCCCCTGTCAAATGCTTGACGGCTCGCCCTAATTCTCTAAATTGTATTTCTAGAGTTGGCGAGGTTTTGAACAGCCCCCTCTCTGACCCCGGTTTATTCCATCTTACTTGTATAAGATTTGCGAAGGATGTCGAAGCATGGAAAAGGGTACTGTTAAGTGGTTCAACAATGCCAAAGGGTTTGGTTTCATCTGCCCTGAAGGCGGCGGCGAAGATATTTTCGCTCATTATTCCACCATTCAGATGGATGGTTACAGAACGCTAAAAGCTGGACAATCCGTTCAGTTTGATGTCCACCAGGGGCCAAAAGGCAATCACGCCAGTGTTATTGTGCCCGTCGAAGTAGAAGCGGCAGTCGCATAGCTCTTCTGTCTCATTGTGTACATCCTACAGGCAAAATGCCAGCCCGATCGGCTGGCATTTTTATCTCAAAAATTACTCTCGTGCCAAAGCATCTACTGGATCCAGTCGTGCCGCATTTCGTGCGGGTAACCAGCCAAATAAAATCCCGGTGACCGTCGAGCAGAGAAACGCCAGCAGCAGCGCCAACGGTGAAAAACCGATCTCCCAACCGGGTAAGAAAAGCTGCAAGGTGAAAGCAATTAACAGTGACAGTGTTATTCCCAACGCACCGCCGACCAGACAAACCAGCACGGCTTCGATCAGAAACTGTTGCAAAACATCGCTTGCTCGCGCACCTACAGCCATGCGAATGCCAATTTCCCGCGTCCGCTCGGTCACTGACACCAGCATAATATTCATTACACCAATACCGCCCACCACCAGCGAAATCACCGCCACCAGCGTCAGAAACAGTTGTAAAGTACGTGTGGTCTTTTCAACGGTTTTCAAGACGCCGTCCATGTTCCAGGTAAAGAAATCCTTCTTACCGTGGCGCAGTGAAAGTAAACGCGTGAGTTGCTGTTCCGCCTCAGCGCTGTCAAATCCTTCTTTCACCCTGACAGTAATGGAGTTCAGCCACGACTGGCCCATAACTCGCCCGGACATCGTGCTGTAAGGTAGCCAGACACGCAGCACTTTACTGCTACCAAACATCGACTGTTTTTCTTCCGCCACACCAATGACTCTGGCGGGCATATTGCCGACCAGAATCACCTCGCCAACCACATCTGCTTTATGGGGGAAAAGCTGGCGGCGAGTATTACTGTCGAGAACCACCACCTGCGCACGACCGTTCAGCTGCTCCTGATTAAAGGTGTTCCCTTCACTGAAGGTCATGCCATAGACATTAAAATAATCGCCGCTCACGCCATTGGCACTGGCAGCCACATCGACATTGTTATAACGCAGGCGCAGATTTTGCGAGACGGCAGGTGTGGCTGAGGCGACCCACGGTTGTTTTTGGATGGCGATTAAGTCGTCGTACTTCAGCGCCTGCTGATATTGCGGATCGTCATCGCCAAAATCTTTCCCGGGATAGACATCAATAGTATTCGTACCAATAGAACGAATATCCGCCAGCACCATTTGTTTGGCGGCGTCGCCGACCACGACAATGGAAACCACCGACGCAATACCGATAATAATCCCCAGCATGGTCAGTAAAGTACGCATTTTATTCGCTGCCAGCGCCCGCCACGCCATCGTCAGCGCCTCGTTAAAACCGCTGACAAACTGCCGCCAGCCAGACGCCGTATTGATAACAGGCTCCGTCCCGCCAGCAACATTCACTTTTTCAATGGCGGGAGGATTGCGCACAATTTCGCCGTCGCGAATTTCGATCACCCGCTCGGCCTGAGCAGCGACCTGCGGATCGTGGGTAACGATAATCACCGTATGCCCGCGATCGCGCAGCTGATGCAGGATCGCCATCACCTCTTCGCCAGAATGACTGTCCAGTGCGCCGGTTGGTTCATCGGCAAGAATTACCTGACCGCCGTTCATCAATGCCCGCGCGATGCTGACGCGCTGTTGCTGACCACCCGAAAGCTGTGCCGGGTAATACTCTGTACGGTCTTCCAGCCCCAGTCGTTGCAGTAACTCCTGGGCGCGAAGCAACCGCTGTTTCCGCTCAAGACCGGCATAGACGGCGGGTACTTCAACGTTCTGCTCGGCGGTTAAATGTGAAAGCAAATGGTAACGCTGGAAAATAAAGCCGAAGTGTTCGCGACGCAGTTGCGCCAGCGCATCGGCGTCCAGCATGGCAACATCCTGACCGGCGACGCGATAGGTGCCGCTGGTGGCCTTATCCAGGCAGCCGAGAATATTCATCAGGGTCGATTTACCGGAACCCGAAGCGCCGACAATCGCCACCATCTCACCAGCATAAATATCGAGGGTGATGCCCTTCAGCACCTCAACCTGCTCATCACCGGCAGGATAGCTGCGACGAATATCCTTTAATTCGAGCAAGGGCGTCATTGTGCAGCTCCTGGTTTGGCCTCACCAATCACCACTTCATCGCCCGCTTCCAGCCCTTTGACAATCTCAACATCGGTATCGTTACGTGCGCCAATCGTCACTTCACGCTCGCGTGTTTCACCATTACGCAACAATTTGACTTTATAACGATTATCGCCAACCGGATCGCCTAACGCCGACAGAGGGATCGTCAGCACATTTTTCACATCGGTGAGCTGAATATGCACTTGCGCGGTCATATCCAGCCGCAGCAAACCATTGGGGTTGGGTACTTCAAAACGGGCGTAATAGAAAATAGCGTCGTTAACCTTTTCCGGCGTCGGTAGCACATCCTTGATTTGCCCCTCATAGCGCGTCAGCGGATCGCCAAGCACCGTAAACCAGGCTTTTTGCCCCGGCTTCAGGTGGATTACATCCGCTTCAGAAACCTGCGCTTTTACCAGCATGGTGCTCATATCTGCCAGCGTCAGAATGTTCGGTGCTTGTTGTGCGGCAATCACCGTCTGGCCTTGCAGAGTGGTGATTTGCGTGACTTCCCCGGCCATCGGGGCAACGATGCGGGTGTAATCGAGATTGGTTTTAGCCGTATCGAGTGAGGCCTGATTGCGCTTGATTTGCGCGTCAATGGTGCCAATTTGCGCCTGTTTCACAGCCATCTCCGTCGCGGCAGTATCGAGATCCTGCTGTGAAACCGCCTGCGTTTGTGCAAGACGTTGCTGACGGGAATACGTCACCCGCGCCAGTTTCAGCTCCGCTTCCGCCTGCTGCCGCTGCGCGCGTAGCTCCATCAGCGTTGCTTCCACCTCCTTGATCTGGTTTTCAGCTTGTTCAGGATCAATAACCCCTAAAAGCTGGTCTTTTTTTACTTTATCGCCAATCGCCACCGACAGCGTTTTCAACTGACCGCTGACCTGTGCACCCACGTCAACCTTACGCAGCGCGTCCAGCTTTCCGGTCGCCAGCACGCTTTGCTGTAAATCACCGGGGCGCACAATCAGCGTCTGATAAGTCGGCACGGGTGCGTTAAGAATTCTCCATAACGCAATCAGTCCGGCAATGATTATCACCAGCGCAATAACGTAACGCTTCTTCACGGTTTTCCGCTTTTTCATAAATATTCTGAATACTCCATATGCCAATCCGGGTCATTAACTTCAACGAAATATCAACAAAACCCTAAAATTTACGTTAGTAATCACACTATTGATGTTTGGTTAAGATACGCCATGGTGAAATCGACGTTATGTATAACCATTGATTTCATGAATATGTCGCAGCTAACTGAACGGACCTTTACGCCATCTGACTCTCTCAGCAGCCTGTCACTTTTTCTTAGTCTGGCACGTGGACAGTGTCGGCCGGGTAAATTTTGGCATCGCCGTAGTTTTCGCCAGAAATTTTTGCTGCGCTCGTTGATTATGCCGCGTTTAAGCGTTGAGTGGATGAACGAACTTTCCCACTGGCCGAATCTCCATGTGTTGTTAACGCGCCAGCCGCGACTGCCTGTGCGTCTGCATCGCCCTTACCTTGCGGCGAATCTTAGCCGCAAGCAATTGCTGGAGGCGTTACGTTACCATTATGCATTGCTTCGTGCCTGCATGTCGGCAGAAGAATTCAGCTTATATTTGAATACTCCCGGGCTGCAACTGGCGAAGCTGGAAGGCAAAAACGGCGAGCAGTTCACACTTGAGCTGACCATGATGATCTCAATGGATAAAGAAGGTGACAGCACAATCCTGTTCCGCAACAGCGAAGGTATTCCTCTGGCAGAGATCACCTTTACTCTGTGTGAATACCAGGGGAAAAGAACAATGTTTATTGGCGGGCTGCAAGGTGCGAAATGGGAAATTCCACATCAGGAAATCCAGAATGCGACGAAAGCCTGCCACGGGCTATTTCCCAAACGCCTTGTGATGGAAGCGGCCTGTCTGTTTGCCCAACGTTTGCAGGTAGAGCAGATCATTGCCGTCAGCAATGAAACACATATTTACCGCAGCCTGCGTTATCGCGATAAAGAAGGCAAAATCCATGCTGATTACAACGCGTTCTGGGAGTCGGTTGGCGGCGTATGTGATGCTGAACGCCATTACCGCCTTCCGGCACAGATAGCACGAAAAGAGATTGCCGAAATCGCCAGTAAAAAACGGGCTGAATATCGTCGGCGCTATGAGATGCTCGACGCTATTCAGCCACAAATGGCCACGATGTTTCGCGGTTAATCCGCGCGACCGCGCGCCAGCCACAGCACGCGTGAGAACATTTTTTTCAGCAGCGTCGGTACGGAATCCACACCACGACGGCCGGCCTCCATTGCCACTTCAATGGCAAGATCGGGTTTGGAAGAGCGATGGATCGCTTTCGAGATAATTTTGCGCAAATTCATCGGCACATTTTCCGGGATCTGCGCCACGCGGTGGAACACATCAGAAAATCCCTGGCGATACATAAAATGTTCCATATCCAGCGCCGGTAACGCCGTTAAATGTTCTCGTTCGGCTTCCCGATCGTTATTCAACAGGCTGCGTACCGTAGCGGCATACTTCTTCCCGGCTTCATCGCCATCGACCAGCACATGCCATTCAATCCCCATTCGACGGGCGAATTTAACCAGTGGCTTTAGCCCGGACTGGGCAAACTCAATGACCTTGATCCCTTCGGCATCAAAATGATGTCCACACTGACGCGCCAGTTCATTGATAACCCAGGTTTCCGTTTCGCCTTCCACCAGCAGCCAGCAGCGAGCAAACAGCGATGACGGACGGTTAAAACGAATGTGGAAAGAGATACGTCGGCTGTCTTCGGTACTCAAGCCACTCGGACCCAGACGCCAGGCTGCAACGCGAGAGGACTCACGTACCAGACGGCAAACATGCTCTACCGGCGTTAACGAAAGCAACTCACCCGAGTTGGTGGTGGCAATGCGCTGCAATGGCAGAAGATTCAACAGATGCCAGGCAACTGAAAGCATAATGGGGTGTAAACGGGTTTCTGGATCTTCGATCAGCAACAATGGACGGGCGTCTTTATCCAGTCGCAATGTGCCTTTTGCCTGCAATAAAGTAGCAAACAGGCCGAGCAAAATAACCCGATACGAGCGCCCTCCAGGCCGGTCAATCATCCGGTTGATGATATCCAGATAGCGCCAGCTTCGTTGCTCATTACTGGCTCGCCGCCGCATTAAACGATATCGCGCCTGTCCGGCCCCCTGCTCAGAGAAATAATGCTCAAGCAGCTGCACCATTGCGGAAAGTCCCTGACGAATCTGTCCATCAGAGAGATTTTGCGGATGTGAGGATAATTCACGGGCGAGGAAATCGAGCTGGCGCGCGGTGACTTCCACATTAGGGACATTTGGCACCGTGCCGTTACGAATACGGCGCATAAAACGGGCATCACGCAAGCGCAACACCGGCATTAAACGCACCAGATGGCGTGCCTGATCGTTAATATCCTCGACATCAATCGGATGTCCGTCTTTATCGAGAAAACTGCGGAGTGTCATCACACTGCCATCTTCCGCACTCTCCCCTTCCAGGCGATAAAAAATTCGATGATAACCATCGGTGCATGGCGTCCAGCATGCTTCCAACGGTCGATAGCGGCGTACCCGATGACGGCCTGGCAGCGATTCGCGGAAGGTCAAAATAATATGCAGATGATGTTCCCGCCCGTTGATATCTCCCGGCGGAAACCAGAAATCGTCGCGCTCAAAATGGTAGAGATCTGATTCTGGCGATAGCAGCAGGGTTAAGGCGTCCAGCAAGCTGGATTTACCCCACGCGTTCTCCCCAATCAGGACGTTGTTTTGTTCCAGCATCAACGATAAACGGTTGATACCGCGAAAACCCACAATTTCAACGCGCTCAAGAATCATATCCCCTCCAGAAATATGTGACTTATCCTTTACGCTGGCAGTATAACGGGAAAGGCCTTGCTAATACGTGATGACATCACATTTAAGCATGGCAAATGTCTGAAAAATGAGCGAATAATCGCGTTATACTCCCTCTTGCTGATAAGTCTGCAAAAACAACAAAATCAAATAATTAGCATGATAAATTATTTTTTATTACGCCTAAAGGATTAAATCTTTTGCTTGCACTACACTGTCAATCAGACAAATGACTATATGGGGCAACCCGCTGTTGCCCTAAATCAAATTTACTGGATTTATTTATCTGGTGAATGACTCGCCTTCGTTTTTAAAATAGCCGCGCATTATTTCCGTCGTCACTTTTTTACGACGACCCTATAAAACGACCATATTTTTCACAGGGTCAATTTTTAATTGAGGTGGATATGTTCAGAAAATTAGCAGCTGAATGTTTTGGTACTTTCTGGCTTGTTTTTGGTGGCTGTGGTAGTGCCGTACTGGCCGCAGGCTTCCCGGAATTAGGTATTGGTTTTACCGGCGTGGCGCTGGCATTCGGTTTAACCGTTCTGACGATGGCCTTCGCTGTTGGTCATATTTCTGGTGGTCATTTTAACCCGGCGGTCACTATTGGCTTATGGGCTGGCGGACGTTTTCCGGCAAAAGAAGTCGTTGGCTACGTAATTGCCCAGGTTGTCGGCGGTATTGTTGCAGCGGCGCTGCTGTATTTAATTGCCAGTGGTAAAACGGGATTTGACGCGGTAGCCAGCGGTTTTGCTTCTAACGGTTATGGCGAGCATTCACCAGGCGGTTATTCCATGCTTTCCGCGCTGGTAGTTGAACTGGTATTGAGTGCAGGTTTCTTGCTGGTGATCCACGGCGCAACCGACAAATTCGCTCCGGCGGGTTTTGCACCAATTGCCATTGGTCTGGCATTAACGCTGATTCACTTAATCAGTATTCCGGTGACTAACACTTCCGTTAACCCGGCGCGCAGTACTGCGGTTGCCATCTTCCAGGGCGGCTGGGCGTTAGAACAACTGTGGTTCTTCTGGGTGGTGCCAATTGTCGGCGGCATTATCGGTGGTCTGATTTACCGGACTCTGCTGGAAAAACGTAATTAATTAACGCAGAAGGCCTGGCGCAATGTCAGGCCTTTTTTAAATATATTGATTCATCTTCCTGTTGCGCTCCTTGATGTGTTAAGCCACATATAGTCACTGGCGCAGGGAGCGCGCAGGGGGCGGCCAATCGCCGCCGCCCCCTGCACCCCCGGGCTCTGGCGAACAAAATCGCCGCTGCGCGGTGCCCTCGACTTATCCCTTGCGGCTACCGGGTCGGGCGCGAGGTAACATCCCGGTAAAACGCGCCCTCAGCCCACATCCATGTGGGCTGCCCCGGCCTTCAGGGAACACCTCGGCGATTTTGACGCCACCAACACCGGTGCGGTTTGTAATTAAAGCGCAAGAATATCTTTAAATGAAAATGAATACCCTACCGATCCTTATGCATAACATTTCCTTTTAATTGCAACTTTACTCGTCCTTCTGCTTTCAGTAGTGTGTCATCGCGCATTTCGAATCTTCTTTGCAAGGACTGGGTTTTCATGTTTTCTGGGCTGTTAATCATTCTGGTTCCCCTGATTGTGGGTTACCTCATTCCGCTTCGCCAAAAAGCTGCATTAAAGGTTATTAATCAGCTATTAAGCTGGATGGTTTACCTTATTCTCTTTTTTATGGGTATCAGTCTGGCGTTTCTCGATAACCTCGCCAGTAACCTGTTGGCGATTCTGCATTATTCCGCCGTCAGTATTACCGTTATTTTACTGTGTAATATTGCCGCCCTGATGTGGCTGGAGCGAGGCCTACCGTGGCGCAACCACCATCAGCAAGAAAAACTCCCGTCGCGTATTGCGATGGCGCTGGAGTCCCTCAAGCTCTGCGGTGTGGTGGTGATTGGCTTTGCTATTGGCCTTAGCGGATTAGGTTTCTTACAACACGCTACGGAAGCCAGCGAATACACGTTAATTCTGCTACTTTTCCTCGTCGGTATTCAGTTGCGCAATAATGGCATGACCTTAAAGCAGATTGTCCTTAATCGCCGGGGAATGATTGTCGCCGTGGTGGTGGTTGCCAGTTCATTAATTGGTGGTTTAATTAACGCCTTTATTCTTGATCTTCCCATCAATACCGCGCTGGCAATGGCCTCCGGTTTCGGCTGGTATTCTCTTTCCGGTATTTTATTGACCGAATCTTTTGGTCCGGTAATCGGGAGCGCGGCGTTTTTTAATGATTTGGCCCGTGAGCTGATTGCTATTATGTTGATCCCTGGGCTGATTCGCCGTAGCCGCTCGACTGCACTGGGCTTATGCGGTGCGACGTCGATGGATTTCACCCTGCCCGTTCTTCAACGTACTGGCGGGCTGGATATGGTCCCGGCGGCGATTGTTCACGGTTTTATTCTTAGCCTGTTAGTGCCGATCCTCATCGCCTTTTTCTCTGCATAATACCTCTCTGGCGGTAGATCCCTGCCGCCAAAATTGCGCTAAATCAATCTCCCTTAAAGTTGCATGAAAAATCCCTTTTATCCCCGCGTTAAGCGTCTTAACCTTAAACATGTATATTAAATATAACTTTAAAAGGTGTGATCATGTTTTGTGTGCAATGTGAACAAACTATCCGTACTCCGGCAGGAAACGGCTGCTCATACGCGCAGGGGATGTGTGGTAAAACGGCGGAAACCTCTGACCTTCAGGATTTACTCATCGCGGCGCTGCAAGGGCTTTCGGCCTGGGCAGTAAAAGCGCGTGAATACGGCATCATCAACCATGACGTTGACAGCTTCGCGCCGCGCGCATTTTTCTCAACCCTGACCAACGTTAATTTCGATTCTCCGCGTATTGTCGGCTACGCCCGTGAAGCAATTGCCCTGCGTGAGGCGCTGAAAGCACAGTGCCTGGCTGTAGATGCCAACGCCCGCGTCGATAACCCGATGGCTGACCTGCAACTGGTGAGTGACGATCTCGGCGAGCTGCAACGTCAGGCGGCGGAATTTACTCCCAATAAAGATAAAGCGGCGATTGGCGAAAACATTCTCGGCCTGCGTCTGCTCTGCCTGTATGGCCTGAAAGGTGCTGCCGCCTATATGGAACACGCGCACGTTCTCGGTCAATATGACAACGATATTTACGCCCAGTACCATAAAATCATGGCATGGCTGGGTACCTGGCCTGCCGATATGAACGCACTTCTCGAGTGCTCCATGGAAATCGGCCAGATGAACTTCAAAGTGATGAGCATTCTGGACGCAGGCGAAACCGGTAAATACGGTCACCCGACGCCAACTCAGGTCAACGTCAAAGCGACGGCGGGTAAATGCATTCTGATTTCCGGTCACGATCTCAAAGATCTCTACAACTTGCTGGAACAGACCGAAGGCACGGGCGTTAATGTCTACACTCACGGCGAAATGCTGCCTGCCCACGGCTACCCGGAGCTGCGTAAATTCAAGCATCTGGTCGGTAACTACGGCAGCGGCTGGCAGAATCAGCAAGTAGAGTTCGCTCGCTTCCCTGGACCTATCGTGATGACCTCGAACTGCATCATCGACCCAACCGTAGGGGCTTATGACGATCGTATCTGGACCCGCAGCATCGTTGGCTGGCCGGGTGTGCGTCATCTGGATGCTGATGATTTCTCAGCAGTTATTGCCCAGGCACAACAAATGGCGGGCTTCCCGTACAGCGAAATTCCGCACCTGATCACCGTGGGCTTTGGTCGTCAGACGCTGCTTGGCGCGGCGGATACGCTGATTGATCTGGTGAGCCGTGAAAAACTGCGTCATATCTTCCTGCTCGGTGGCTGTGACGGCGCACGCGGCGAGCGCCACTACTTCACCGATTTCGCCACCAGCGTGCCAGATGACTGCCTGATCCTGACTCTCGCCTGCGGTAAATATCGCTTTAACAAACTTGAGTTCGGCGATATCGAAGGTCTGCCGCGTCTGGTAGATGCTGGTCAATGTAACGATGCTTACTCAGCGATTATTCTGGCTGTCACTTTGGCAGAAAAACTGGGCTGCGGTGTCAACGATCTGCCGTTGTCGCTGGTACTCTCCTGGTTCGAACAAAAAGCGATTGTTATTCTGCTGACGCTGCTTTCTTTGGGCGTGAAAAATATCGTTACCGGCCCGACTGCACCTGGCTTCCTGACGCCAGACCTGCTGGCGGTACTGAACGAGAAATTCGGCCTGCGTTCTATCACCACTGTTGAAGAAGACATGAAGCAACTGTTGAGCGCGTAAGGAGTTTGTCGATGACGATGCCAACCAATCAATGCCCGTGGCGGATGCAGGTTCATCACATTACGCAAGAAACGCCGGATGTGTGGACGATTTCCCTGATTTGCCACGATTACTACCCGTATCGCGCCGGGCAATATGCGCTGGTCAGCGTGCGTAACTCAGCGGAAACGCTGCGTGCTTACACCATTTCCTCCACGCCAGGCGTGAGTGAATACATCACTCTGACCGTGCGGCGGATTGATGACGGTGTCGGTTCCCAGTGGCTGACCCGCGATGTAAAACGCGGTGACTACCTCTGGCTTTCGGACGCGATGGGGGAATTTACCTGCGACGATAAAGCAGAAGATAAATTCCTGTTGCTGGCGGCCGGCTGCGGTGTCACACCGATTATGTCGATGCGTCGCTGGCTGGCGAAAAATCGCCCGCAGGCTGATGTGCAGGTGATCTACAACGTGCGTACGCCGCAGGATGTTATTTTCGCCGATGAATGGCGTGACTATCCGGTGACACTGGTGGCGGAAAATAACGTTACCGAGGGTTTCGTTGCCGGACGTCTGACACGTGAACTGCTGACAAGCGTTCCTGATTTAGCCTCTCGTACTGTGATGACCTGTGGCCCGGCTCCGTATATGGATTGGGTAGAGCAGGAAGTGAAAGCGCTCGGCGTGACGCGTTTCTTTAAAGAGAAGTTCTTTACGCCAGTGGCGGAAGCAGCAACCAGCGGTCTGAAATTCACCAAACTGCAACCGGCGCAAGAATTTTACGCACCTGTTGGCACCACACTGCTGGAGGCTTTGGAAAGCAACAAAGTTCCGGTTGTCGCCGCCTGCCGTGCAGGTGTTTGCGGCTGCTGTAAGACGAAAGTAGTTTCCGGTGAATATACGGTGAGCAGCACGATGACGCTGACCGACGCCGAAATCGCAGAAGGTTATGTACTGGCCTGCTCCTGCCATCCGCAGGGGGATTTGGTTCTCGCATAATCGTATTATGCCCGATGATATACCTGTCATCGGGCAGTTTAACCGTTAGTGCCTCATTTTTCTCCCATCTCTTCCCCCTCCGTCAGATGAACTAAACTTGTTACCGTTATCACATTCAGGAGATGGAGAACCATGAAACAAACGGTTGCAGCTTATATCGCCAAAACACTCGAATCAGCAGGGGTAAAACGCATTTGGGGAGTCACGGGCGACTCTCTGAACGGTCTTAGCGACAGTCTTAATCGCATGGGCACCATAGAGTGGATGTCCACCCGTCATGAAGAAGTGGCGGCCTTTGCCGCTGGCGCTGAAGCCCAACTTAGCGGGGAACTGGCGGTCTGCGCCGGATCATGCGGACCTGGCAACCTGCACTTAATCAACGGTTTGTTCGATTGTCACCGTAATCACGTTCCGGTACTGGCAATTGCCGCTCATATCCCTTCCAGCGAAATTGGCAGCGGCTATTTCCAGGAAACCCACCCGCAAGAGTTATTCCGTGAATGTAGCCATTATTGCGAGCTGGTTTCCAGCCCGGAGCAGATCCCACAAGTGCTGGCGATTGCTATGCGTAAAGCGGTGCTAAACCGTGGCGTTTCGGTTGTCGTTTTACCGGGCGACGTGGCGCTAAAACCTGCACCGGAAGGGGCAACTACCCACTGGTATCACGCCCCCTTACCCGTTGTCACACCTGAAGAAGAAGAGTTACGCAAACTGGCGCAACTGCTGCGTTACTCAAGCAATATCGCCCTGATGTGCGGTAGCGGCTGCGCGGGGGCGCATAAAGAGCTCGTCGAGTTTGCCGGAAAAATTAAAGCGCCAATTGTTCATGCCCTGCGCGGTAAAGAACATGTCGAATACGATAATCCGTATGATGTCGGAATGACGGGATTAATCGGCTTCTCGTCAGGTTTTCATACCATGATGAACGCCGACACGTTAGTGCTGCTCGGCACCCAATTCCCCTACCGTGCGTTCTACCCGACCGATGCCAAAATTATTCAGATTGATATCAACCCGGCCAGCATCGGCGCGCACAGTAAGGTGGATATGGCACTGGTCGGTGATATCAAATCGACTCTGCGTGCATTGCTGCCTTTAGTGGAAGAAAAAACCGATCGAAAATTTCTGGATAAAGCGCTGGAAGATTACCGCGATGCCCGCAAAGGGCTGGACGATTTAGCTAAACCGAGTGAGAAAGCCATTCACCCGCAATATCTGGCGCAGCAAATTAGCCATTTTGCTGCCGATGACGCCATTTTCACCTGTGATGTCGGCACACCAACGGTATGGGCGGCGCGTTATCTGAAAATGAACGGCAAGCGCCGCCTGTTAGGTTCGTTTAACCACGGTTCAATGGCCAACGCCATGCCGCAGGCGCTGGGTGCTCAGGCGACAGAGCCAGAACGTCAGGTGGTCGCCATGTGCGGTGATGGTGGTTTCAGTATGTTGATGGGCGATTTTCTCTCAGTGGTACAAATGAAGCTGCCAGTGAAAATTATCGTCTTTAACAACAGCGTGCTGGGCTTTGTAGCGATGGAGATGAAAGCCGGAGGCTACCTGACAGACGGCACCGAACTGCACGACACCAACTTTGCCCGTATCGCTGAAGCGTGCGGTATTACGGGCATCCGCGTAGAAAAAGCCGCTGAAGTCGATGAAGCCTTGCAACGCGCCTTTTCCATCGACGGCCCGGTGCTGGTGGATGTGGTAGTCGCGAAAGAAGAGTTAGCCATTCCGCCGCAGATCAAACTCGAACAGGCCAAAGGATTTAGCCTGTATATGTTGCGCGCAATCATCAGCGGACGCGGTGACGAAGTGATCGAACTGGCGAAAACGAACTGGCTAAGGTAAAAAGGGTGGCATTTCCCGTCATAATAAGGACATGCCATGATTGATTTACGCAGTGATACCGTTACCCGACCGAGCCGCGCCATGCTCGAAGCAATGATGGCCGCCCCGGTTGGGGACGACGTTTACGGAGACGACCCTACCGTTAATGCTCTGCAGGACTATGCGGCTGAGCTTTCCGGTAAAGAAGCCGCCATTTTTCTGCCTACCGGCACCCAGGCTAACCTGGTCGCGCTGCTCAGTCACTGCGAACGCGGCGAAGAGTATATTGTCGGTCAGGCCGCGCATAACTATCTGTTTGAAGCCGGTGGCGCAGCGGTGCTGGGCAGTATTCAGCCGCAACCCATCGATGCTGACGCCGACGGTACGCTACCGCTGGATAAAGTGGCGATGAAAATCAAACCCGACGATATCCATTTCGCCCGCACCAAATTACTCAGTCTGGAAAACACCCACAATGGAAAAGTGCTGCCGCGGGAATACCTGAAAGAAGCATGGGAATTTACTCGCGAGCGCAATCTGGCACTGCATGTTGACGGTGCGCGTATCTTTAATGCCGTGGTGGCTTACGGCTGCGAACTGAAAGAGATCACGCAATATTGTGATTCGTTCACCATTTGTCTGTCGAAAGGTCTTGGTACGCCAGTCGGTTCATTACTGGTCGGCAATCGTGATTACATTAAACGCGCCATCCGCTGGCGGAAAATGACTGGCGGCGGGATGCGTCAATCCGGCATTCTGGCTGCCGCAGGGATGTATGCGCTGAAAAATAACGTCGCACGCTTGCAGGAAGACCACGACAACGCAGCCTGGATGGCGGAGCAGTTGCGTGAAGCAGGCGCGGATGTGATGCGTCAGGACACCAATATGCTGTTTGTTCGCGTCGGACAAGAAAATGCTGCCGCGTTAGGCGAATACATGAAAGCGAGAAACGTACTGATTAACGCCTCGCCGATTGTCCGCCTGGTAACCCATCTTGATGTCTCGCGTGAACAACTGGCAGAAGTCGCAGCCCACTGGCGCGCTTTCCTGGCGCGTTAAGGAGCGAAACGTGCCGCAACGCATTTTAGTTCTCGGTGCCAGTGGCTACATTGGTCAGCATCTGGTGCACGCGCTTAGCCAACAAGGGCATCAGACCCTGGCGGCGGCACGTCACGTCGACAGGCTTGAAAAGCTGCAACTGGCAAACGTCAGTTGTCATAAAGTCGATCTCAGCTGGCCGGATAACCTTCCGGCCCTGTTGCAGAATATCGATACCGTCTATTTTCTGGTGCACAGCATGGGCGAAGGCGGTGATTTTATCGCTCAGGAACGCCAGGTAGCTCTTAACGTCCGCGATGCGCTGCGCGAAGCACCGGTTAAACAATTAATCTTTCTCAGTTCATTGCAGGCCCCGCCTCACGAGCAGTCGGACCATCTGCGCGCCCGTCAGGCTACGGCGGATATTCTTCGTGAAGCGGGTGTCCCGGTGACCGAATTGCGCGCCGGAATTATCGTTGGTGCAGGTTCAGCAGCGTTCGAAGTCATGCGCGATATGGTCTACAACCTGCCAGTGTTAACACCGCCACGCTGGGTTCGTTCACGCACCACGCCCATCGCGCTGGAAAACTTGCTGCACTATCTGGTGGCGCTGTTAGATCATCCGGCCAGCAAACACCGCATCTTCGAAGCCGCCGGACCAGAGGTGCTCAGTTATCAGCAACAGTTTGAACATTTTATGGCGGTGAGCGGTAAGCGCCGCTGGTTAATCCCCATCCCCTTTCCCACCCGCTGGATTTCGGTGTGGTTTCTTAATGTGATTACCTCCGTACCGCCCACCACCGCCAAAGCGTTGATTCAGGGGCTGAAACATGATCTGCTGGCGGATGACACCGCGCTACGTGCACTCATCCCACAACGGCTGATCGCTTTCGATGACGCGGTACGTCGCACGTTGAAAGAAGAAGAAAAGCTGGTCAACTCCAGCGACTGGGGATACGACGCTCAGGCCTTTGCCCGCTGGCGACCGGAGTACGGTTATTTCGCCAAACAGGCGGGGTTTACCGTTAAAACGTCCGCCAGCCTTGCGGCTTTATGGCAGGTGGTGAATCAAATCGGCGGTAAAGAGCGTTATTTCTTTGGCAATATTTTGTGGCAAACCCGGGCGTTGATGGACCGCGCGATCGGTCATAAGCTGGCGAAAGGCCGCCCGGAGCGTGAATATTTGCAGACCGGAGATGCGGTGGATAGCTGGAAAGTGATTGTCGTTGAACCGGAAAAACAACTTACGCTGTTATTTGGCATGAAAGCGCCGGGGCTGGGACGACTGTGTTTTACCCTGGAAGATAAAGGTGACTATCGTACTATCGATGTTCGCGCATTCTGGCATCCGCACGGTATGCCGGGGCTGTTTTACTGGTTACTGATGATCCCCGCGCATCTGTTTATTTTTCGCGGAATGGCAAAACGAATCGCCAGACTGGCAGAACAAAGCACAGATTAATCGACAAAACCTGCGTTATTCTTTCATGTTTCCCATTGCATCAAGGGGGAAATCACGGAAGAATGCGCACGTCATTTTCTCAACAACAGTGGATTGATATGAAGGTACTGGTTACCGGCGCCACCAGCGGCTTAGGTCGAAACGCGGTAGAGTTTTTATGCCAGAAAGGCATCAGCGTGCGTGCGACCGGTCGCAACGAGGCAATGGGTAAATTGCTGGAAAAAATGGGCGCAGAGTTTGTTCCAGCGGATCTGACCGAGCTGGTCTCATCACAAGCTAAAGTGATGCTCGCAGGCATTGATACGTTGTGGCACTGCTCCAGCTTTACCTCTCCGTGGGGGACACAACAGGCTTTCGATCTGGCTAACGTTCGCGCCACTCGCCGTCTGGGTGAATGGGCTGTCGCCTGGGGAGTACGTAACTTTATTCATATCTCTTCCCCCTCCCTGTACTTCGATTATCACCACCATCACGATATTAAAGAAGATTTTCGCCCTCACCGCTTCGCTAACGAGTTTGCCCGCAGCAAGGCGGCCAGCGAAGAAGTGATCAATATGCTTTCGCAGGCGAATCCACAAACACGCTTTACTATTTTACGCCCACAAAGTCTGTTCGGGCCGCACGATAAAGTCTTTATTCCCCGTCTGGCGCATATGATGCACCACTACGGCAGCATTCTGTTACCACACGGCGGCAGTGCGCTGGTCGATATGACCTACTATGAAAATGCCGTGCACGCCATGTGGCTGGCAAGCCAGGAAGCCTGCGATAAGCTGCCTTCCGGGCGAGCATATAACATTACCAACGGCGAGCATCGCACACTGCGCAGCATCGTGCAGAAGCTGATCGACGAGTTGAATATTGACTGTCGTATTCGTTCCGTCCCCTACCCGATGCTGGATATGATCGCCCGCAGCATGGAGCGTTTAGGCCGCAAGTCAGCAAAAGAGCCGCCGCTGACCCACTACGGCGTCTCCAAGTTGAATTTTGACTTTACGCTGGATATTACGCGTGCGCAGGAAGAGTTAAGTTATCAACCAGTCCTCACCCTGGATGAAGGTATCGAGAAAACTGCTGCCTGGCTGCGCGATCACGGGAAACTGCCCCGCTAATCCTGAACGTATTTCTCCAGCAACGCTTCGGCAATCGCCTGAGTTTCTGCATCCGCTTCGCCGTTGTATAACGTCGGGCGGAAATGCATCTGGAACGCCATAATCACGCGCCGCTGCTCGCGCGGTGTCATATCAGGTTTAACGTCATAACCGTAGCGCGCCAAAAGCTCCAGCAATGATGCGGTATCTACCGGTGTGTGCGGCGCGCGCCCGGCAAGGTAAAAGTTCACCCGTTGCGCATCCGGCCAGGCACCAATCCCCTGCTGCGCCAGTTGTTGCCAGGGGAATAACGGCCCCGGATCGTCTTTGCGCTGCGGCGCAATATCCGCATGCGCCACTACGTTTTCCGGCTTGATGTGATAACGGGCAATAATATCTTTCGCCAGCGGAATAAGCGCCTGAATCTGTGCCTGTTCAAACGGGGCAAAATATTTCACTCCGGATGATTTTTGCCAGCCTCGGTTTTCCAGCTCAATGCCAATAGAGGTGTCGTTAAGGCGTGTTGCCCCGCGCCAGGCGCTAATCCCCGCATGCCAGGCCAGTTCCTGTTCCGGCACCAGTTGCCAGATGCGCGGTTTACCGTTGTATCGTGGTGGCACAGCAGGGACCAGATAATGCGAGCTGACCTGTTTATCGGTCAGTGTCGCCAGCGAGCTATCAAAATCATCTGCGGTGTAGTGGATCACCAGCACTTTAATGCGCGGATACGCCGCCTGCGCCTGGCGTCGGGTATCAAGCTGATATCCCTCTTTCTCAACAATGCCTTTTTCGCCTGCACACCCTGCCAGTAACAGAGCGGCGGCGACCAGCCAGAAGACTCTTCTCATCGACGTGTTTTCACCGCCGTTCCGCTGACGCTAACCATCAGCATACTGCCGTTTTGCCCGACCGTTTCGTAGTCGATATCAATACCGACTACGGCATCGGCCCCCAACGCCCGCGCCTGCTCACCAAGTTCCTCAAAGGCTATTTCCCGCGCTTTACGCAACTCTTTTTCGTAGGCACCAGAACGTCCACCAACGATATCGCGGATACCGGCAAAGAAATCACGGAAAATATTGGCACCTAAAATCGCTTCGCCTGTCACCACACCGCAATATTCAACGATGGTCTGGCCTTCCAGAATTGGGGTTGTAGAAAATTGCATGATCGATCTCCTTGTTTGCTAATCCTTCGATCTCAAAGCATTATCGGGCTGATATGCCATGTTGGGAAGAAGGTTTTGATCAGTTTAGGAAATCATCTCATTGTGTCAAAAACAAGCGCATATGCCTTTACGATTACCCGTCTCCTAACCCGATATTGGTTTCATTATGGGATAGCGCTGACCTGCTGTATTATGTTGTACCTGCAACATTAATGAATGGGAAGAGTCACCTTATATTGTAAATTATTCCAAAATTTTTCCGCATCTTGAGGCTGAGGAATATACCTCTGAATTCTTGTTTGATCGGTCTCCGCAAAACATGAAAGTAATGTAACCTCAAGACTTCTATCATTAATATAAGCAAAGATCATTTTTGCAAATTCGTAAATAAATGCCCGATCCTGAGCGCTTAATAGCTTAATACAATATTTATTCTTTAGAGAGTAAAGGATTTCAATGAAAGCATCCGCTGCAACCTTTACGTTATTCCCAACGGTCATATTAAATATATCCCTTACACAGATAGAGTACAGTGATAGTAAACAACCATACAAATAATCATTTATTAATTCTTTTGTCCATTTTACTGGTAACCATGGTTTTATCTTGACATCATGCATACTACACTCATGAAAAAGACATTTATAGAGATTAACTCTTATCATATCAACACTGTAAAAATGGCAATGGACAAATTTTGAAGAATGAGCATTTACATTATTAATTTTAGTCGCTCTAAACGTAAAGTTACTGAATACGTTTTTCGTTAAATTACTATTTGTTATCTTAACATCACCTAAACTGCCGTTCTCAAAACAACATCCCTTCAATATACTTTCATTTACAAGAGAATGTGATAAATACAGATGATTTAAGTTTTTCTTCATTAAACCCACAGCATCAAAATGACTATATTTAATAAAACAACCATCATTGAGTAGCGTTTTTAGATTGACTAAATTACTATCATGTTCACGTGCCATAGTTGTGATAGGGGTTGGAAGAGACATGAAAACCTCTTCATTGACCATCAAGTGAATCATGCATTGCTTGCCTTTTGTCATATCCACACTTACACTACAAATATCGTTGTAATGCGATGAATGCATTTCCGGACACAGATTCAATACAATATTTTGAAAGGAGTAAAATCGTGTTAATACTTCCGAATAAGTAATTGGATTAAACTTAAGATCGTCATTAGCAAAACCAAGTGTTATTGTATGTTCTACATTTAGGTCAGGTTCAGGTGAGTCTTCAAGAGCAATATCATCACTGAAAATTTCACCTGATGTATTATCACTGTTACAAAAGGTGCTCATCAATGCAATGGTATTTATAACGGACTCTTTGTCGATATCCTCACTCATTGTATATCGTCTGCTATAATCATAGAAATGAATAAATGCGTCTTTTATAATTGTTATATATTGTTCCTTATTAAATACAATTCTATTGTATACTTTTTCAAAGATCGCATTCGCAATCTTACAACCAAGGGTATACCTATATAACAATGGATAAGAATCAATAGTAAAATTCTTCTCCAATTCACATTGCAGTTTATTTTCGTAATGCAGAGGAAAAAGAAATTCTTGTCTTTCCATTTTTCCGCTGACTTTATTTCGCACCCCAATGGTGATTCTTTCATTGCCAATTTTTATTTCAACTTCATTGTTTTGTGATGTACCAAGGTATGTTTTAGTACCAGTTTCGAAAGCACTACTAAAAAAAGAATTAAAATAATTATTTGCTGAATAAATAATGTTACCGAGCGACATATCATTTTTAATAGTTTCACTATCAGCATTTATTGCTAATACTAGATTCAAGTAGATGGTGTCCCATGTAGATAACTCATCCTTATGACTGGATTTTAATATGGTAAAAAATTCCCTCAGCGAGGCCATGAGATTATCACTTTGATTCGGTTGTGTGCTTAGAAATGATGACGATTGTTCAGAGACATTATTTATCATATAAAAATCACCCAAAAAAAACGATAACCCACTGTACTCCCTGTGCTTTATAAACATAAAGTCACAACACATTCTATATTCATATTAATTAATGGCGCATTAAAAAAAATTATATTATTCTTAACTCAAATCCATTAGCTAAATAAGATTATATTCTTCACTCACAACCGTAACAATAATAATATTATCGAAAGTTAAAGTTGGGACTATCAAATTTCGCTCATTTCAAACATACATTGTGATTTTTGCAATCATCTTAATCTTAGGGCCTATCATCATATGTTAAAATTTTGTCAATCATAGAAAAGAATCTTGGTCACCTATCATGCGTTATAAATGTGCAACTGGCTTCCTGCAGATGCTCTTAACTTCTACAGCAGGATTTATACCAGCGTTTCAGAACTATCATATTTACCTTAAATGATCATTTCAGTCTTATAACACGCTCAGCCTCACAAATGGTTTACACTGTCTATTGTTTGGGTAATTTAAGTAAGTCAGCTACGATCAACCTTGAATGGGGAGCCAGCAATGGACTTAAGCCTAATCGGGTCTTCAGATTGTTTCAGAATTGTATAAAAAACAATGTATTAAATAATCTGATTGTTTTTGGTCATAGTGTGACGCAGAAAGCAAGCCAATAAGGAAATGATTATGCGCTACCGTTCACTATCTCTACTTATTCCATGTGCACTGCTGCTGAGTGCCTGTACCACCGTCATGCCAGCTTATAAAGATAACGGCCCCCGCACCGGTTCCTGTGTCCAGGGTGGACCTGACAGCGTGGCTCAACAATTCTATGACTACCGCATTCAACATCGCAGCAATGACATTACCGCTCTGCGCCCCTATTTGAGTGACAAACTGGCAACCCTACTTAGCGATGCCAGCCGCGATAATAGTCATCGTGAATTGTTAAGCAGCGATCCGTTCTCCAGTCGAACCACCTTGCCAGACAGCGCCCACGTTGCCAGTGCATCTACTATCCCTAATCGTGATGCCCGTAACATTCCTTTGCGCGTGGATCTCAAACAGGGTGACCAGGGCTGGCAGGATGAAGTGTTAATGATTCAGGAAGGCCAGTGTTGGGTCATCGACGATGTGCGTTACTTAGGCGGTAGCGTTCATGCCACAGCAGGTACACTCCGTCAGTCAATCGAGAATCGCTAACGCCTTGATCAACCAATAACCCCCATAAATTGTCCGGCATTTCGTGAGGAATGCCGACATTTATGCTCGCCGCCCACCGCCCCCGTTATTTTGTGCTATGTTTAGTGAATAATGCGCTTTGCTTTTAACTTTTAAAGCAGAAATATTGCATAATTATTCTGTCAAAGGTACTATCTTCGACCTCAATAGCTATCAGACTGCCAGTATACGAGTGTCAATGAGTATTCAATTAAACGGCATTAATTGCTTTTACGGCGCGCATCAGGCGCTGTTCGATATCACGCTGGATTGCCCACAGGGCGAAACGCTGGTGTTACTTGGCCCCAGTGGCGCGGGTAAAAGCTCGCTGCTGCGTGTACTCAATCTGCTTGAGATGCCGCGCTCCGGTACGCTCAACATTGCAGGCAACCATTTCGATTTCACCAAAACGCCCTCAGACAAAGCGATTCGCGATCTGCGTCGTAACGTCGGTATGGTGTTTCAACAATACAACCTGTGGCCGCACCTCACCGTGCAGCAAAACCTGATTGAAGCGCCCTGTCGTGTACTGGGATTGAGTAAAGATCAGGCGCTGGCCCGTGCAGAAAAATTGCTGGAACGTTTGCGTCTAAAACCTTATAGCGATCGTTATCCGCTGCATCTTTCTGGTGGTCAGCAGCAGCGTGTTGCTATTGCGCGTGCGTTGATGATGGAACCGCAGGTACTGCTGTTCGATGAACCGACCGCCGCGCTGGACCCGGAAATTACGGCACAAATCGTCAGCATCATTCGTGAGCTGGCAGAAACCAATATTACCCAGGTGATCGTCACCCACGAAGTGGAAGTGGCGCGTAAAACCGCCAGCCGTGTGGTGTATATGGAAAATGGTCATATCGTAGAACAAGGCGACGCGCGCTGCTTTACCGAGCCGCAAACCGAAGCATTTAAAAACTATCTCTCTCACTAAGATTCGGGATAACAACAATGAAAAAAGTTCTGATTGCCGCGTTAATTGCAGGTTTTAGTCTTTCCGCCACAGCTGCCGAAACTATTCGTTTTGCCACCGAAGCCTCCTATCCTCCGTTTGAATCAATGGATGCAAACAACCAGATCGTTGGTTTTGACGTCGACCTGGCGCAGGCATTGTGTAAAGAGATTGATGCGACCTGCACTTTCTCTAACCAGGCGTTTGACAGCCTGATCCCAAGCCTGAAATTCCGTCGCGTAGACGCGGTGATGGCTGGTATGGATATCACCCCGGAGCGTGAAAAGCAGGTGCTGTTTACCACGCCGTACTATGACAACTCTGCCCTGTTTGTGGGTCAACAAGGTAAATACACCAGCGTTGATCAGCTGAAAGGCAAAAAAGTCGGCGTTCAGAACGGGACGACGCACCAGAAATTCATTATGGATAAACATCCGGAAATCACCACGGTTCCTTATGATAGCTACCAGAACGCAAAACTCGATCTGCAAAACGGTCGTATCGACGGCGTTTTTGGTGACACCGCAGTGGTAACCGAATGGCTGAAAGATAACCCGAAACTGGCGGCTGTCGGCGACAAAGTAACCGATAAAGATTACTTCGGTACTGGCCTCGGCATCGCGGTACGTCAGGGCAACACTGAACTGCAGCAGAAATTCAACACTGCGCTGGAAAAAGTGAAGAAAGATGGCACTTACGAAACCATCTACAACAAATGGTTCCAGAAGTAATACCTGATGAATGAATTTTTTCCTTTAGCAAGCGCCGCCGGGATGACCGTCGGCCTTGCCGTTTGTGCATTGATTGTCGGACTGGCGCTGGCGATGTTCTTTGCGGTGTGGGAGTCAGCAAAATGGCGTCCTGTCGCGTGGGCAGGTTCAGCGCTGGTGACGATTCTGCGTGGTCTGCCAGAAATTCTGGTGGTGCTGTTTATCTATTTTGGCTCCTCTCAGTTACTGCTGACGCTTTCGGATGGCTTCACCATCAATCTTGGGATCGTACAGATCCCGGTGCAGATGGACATTGAGAACTTCGACGTTAGCCCGTTCCTGTGTGGGGTTATCGCCCTGTCGCTGCTGTATGCCGCCTATGCCTCGCAAACCCTGCGTGGCGCACTGAAAGCGGTACCGGTGGGCCAGTGGGAATCCGGTCAGGCGCTGGGGCTGTCGAAATCGGCTATCTTTTTCCGCCTGGTGATGCCACAGATGTGGCGTCATGCGTTGCCTGGCCTCGGTAACCAGTGGCTGGTACTGCTAAAAGATACCGCATTGGTCAGTTTGATAAGTGTGAATGACTTAATGCTGCAAACCAAAAGCATCGCCACTCGTACCCAGGAGCCATTTACCTGGTACATTGTGGCGGCGGCGATTTACCTGGTGATTACCCTGTTGAGTCAGTACATTCTCAAACGCATTGACCTGCGCGCGACACGTTTTGAGCGGAGGCCTGGCTGATGCTTGAGTATTTACCCGAACTAATGAAAGGGCTACATACCAGCCTGACGCTAACCGTTGCCTCGCTGATTGTGGCGCTGATTCTGGCGTTAATTTTTACCATCATCCTGACGCTGAAAACGCCGGTACTGGTGTGGCTGGTGCGGGGCTATATCACGCTGTTTACCGGTACGCCGCTGCTGGTGCAGATCTTTCTGATTTACTACGGGCCGGGCCAGTTCCCGACGTTACAGGAATATCCGGCACTGTGGCATCTGTTATCAGAACCGTGGTTATGCGCGCTGATTGCGTTGTCACTGAACAGTGCGGCGTATACCACGCAGCTGTTTTACGGTGCAATTCGTGCGATCCCGGAAGGTCAGTGGCAATCCTGTAGTGCCCTGGGGATGAGCAAAAAAGATACGCTGGCGATCCTGCTGCCGTATGCCTTTAAACGCTCACTCTCTTCTTATTCCAACGAAGTTGTGCTGGTGTTTAAAAGTACCTCTCTGGCTTACACCATTACGCTGATGGAAGTGATGGGTTACAGCCAGTTGTTGTACGGACGCACCTACGATGTCATGGTGTTCGGCGCGGCGGGAATTATTTACCTGGTCGTCAACGGCCTGCTGACACTGATGATGCGTTTGATCGAGCGCAAAGCGCTGGCGTTCGAGCGACGGAATTAATGTTATCTACGTGCTAATGCCGGGTGCAGCGTGCACGCCTTATCCGGCCTACATAGTGCATAGATTAATATAATAAAGACGGACAACCCACTAAGTTGTCCGTCTTTTTTTATTTATTATGAATTATTTAATCATATTTATTGCATATAAATTCACTTGATGGCATTGTTATCTCATGCCGCAGACACGGCCAAAAATCATAAGATTGACAGACGGGAGTTCCATCATGAAAAAGTTAGTTCTTGCCGCTTTACTTGCATCCTGTGCATTCGGCGCTTCTGCCGCAGAGAAAATCAATTTCGGCGTATCCGCGACCTATCCTCCCTTTGAATCTATAGGTGCTAATAATGAAATTGTCGGCTTTGATATCGACCTGGCAAAAGCGTTATGCAAACAGATGCAGGCAGAATGTACTTTTACCAATCACGCTTTCGACAGCCTCATCCCGTCACTGAAATTCAGAAAATATGACGCCGTTATCTCCGGTATGGATATCACGCCGGAACGTAGCAAGCAGGTATCATTTACCACGCCCTACTACGAAAACTCAGCTGTTGTGATTGCCAAAAAAGATACCTACAAAACGTTTGCCGACCTGAAAGGCAAACGCATTGGGATGGAAAACGGTACAACGCACCAGAAATATATTCAGGATCAACACCCGGAAGTAAAAACTGTATCCTATGACAGTTATCAAAATGCCTTTATCGACCTGAAAAATGGTCGTATTGATGGGGTATTTGGTGACACAGCGGTGGTAAACGAATGGCTGAAAACCAATCCGCAACTGGGCGTTGCTACTGAGAAAGTGACCGACCCGCAGTACTTCGGCACCGGTCTGGGCATCGCTGTACGTCCGGATAATAAAGCCCTGCTGGAAAAACTGAATAACGCACTGGCAGCGATTAAAGCAGATGGTACGTATCAGAAAATCAATGACCAGTGGTTCCCGCAGTAATCGGGACTGATGACAAAAGTAAGATTGCCTGATGCGCTACGCTTATCAGGCCTACATTTACCCTGCAATGCATTGATTTAGCACGATTTTGTAGGCCGAACAAGGCGCTCACGCCGCATCCGACATGAACAACGCGCACCTTATCAGCAATCTGAAGCCGCACCTGCGGCTTTTTTATTGCTTCACCAACAGTGTCAGCACTTCATAGTGCGCGGTGTGCGGGAACATATCAAAAAGCTGTACCCGTTCAATACGATAACCTGACAGTTCGCGGATATCTTTGGCCATCGTTTGGGCGTTACAGCTGGAGTAGATGATAAAACGCGGTGCCATCGTTGAAAGATAATCACACAGCGGTTTACCAATGCCGCGGCGCGGCGGGTTAACCAGCACCAGCTCCGGCACCTCCCCCTGAGCGGTGGCAAACTGAGTGGAATCCAGCGCCTGAAATTGCAAACGCGTTAAGCCCAGTTCAGCGGCTGACTGCTTCGCACAGGCAATGGCCTCTGGCGCAATTTCGATCCCGGTTAACTGCATGTCAGGCGTCGCGCAGTGTAAACCAAAGCCGCCCACGCCACAGAACAGATCCCACATATGTTTAACCGGCAACTGTCGTACCCAGTCGCGCGCAGTAGCGTACAGCTGGCTGGCGACCACCGGATTAGTCTGGAAGAAACTTTGTGGACGGATCCACAGCGGCACATCGTTAAAACGCTCAGCCAGCGCCTGTTGTTCGCTCAGATAAATCTCCGTCTCCCCTTCCATAATCGCCATATGTACCGGCTGAATATTGACGGTAATAACTTTCAGCTGCGGCAGTTGTGCCTGTAACCACGGCAGCGCCTTACGCAGTTGTGCCAGCTTAGTGTCAGAACGCAGTACAAAGCGCAGCATCATGCCGCCATCACTTTGGCTTTCAGTCAGCAGAATGTATTTCAGTTCGCCACGCTTACGCGCCACGTTGTAGGGTGTTAACCCCGCACGGGCGATAAACGGTTTTAACGCCGCAAAAACGGGCGCAAATGAGGAGGGATAAAGCGGACAATCGCAAAGGTCTTCTGGTGTGCCGTCGCGATGCAGCATACCGAGCAGTGGTTTTTCAACGCTACCACTCACCACCATTTTGGCTTTATTACGAAACCCTTGCTCCGGGCCTGACACCGGCTCGCACCATTCCTCAACCGAAAAGTCGGCGAGCAGATTTTTAAGATCGGCGGTTTTAGCGGAGAGTTGCTCTGGAATCAGCTGCGTTATCCACTGACAGGAACGACAGCGACCCGCGTCGTAAAGTGCGCACTGCATACATTGACCTTCACATCATCAGGGGCGACGATTATACACATTATTGCAACTGGAAGAACCGCCGACTGGTCGAGGGAACGAACAGTAGCAACAGGATGAGCATATCCGGCAACTTCTGCAGCATCAGGCTATGGAAGATTTCACGTTTTGATTCACCGGGAATGCTGAACAGCTCCGGATAACCATACCCCAGCGAAGCCGCCCACAAATAACTGGCGGCCGTGATTTGTGTCAACAGATACAGCCAGCGCGCCCAGCGACGCCCTTTCACCAGTGAAAACGCACACCAGATCTCAATGAAAACCAGCACCAGGCTGCTTAAAAAGACCAGTGTTAAACTCCAGGTTTGTACGCTGCGATGAATGAACTCGCCAATACCGCGCACGCCCAGCGTATTGAAAATCATCAGCACGTCGAGGCCACGGATCATAATAATGGCGAGCGCCGCCACCTGCACCAGCGCAGGCACATTCAGGCGAGCATGAGATGAAGATGTTTTCTTAAAAAATCCCAACGTTTCGTCTTCCATGAAAACAATGCCGCGACATGCGCGGCATTATGTAGCCAGGTTGGCAAATTTTAGTGTCTTCAGCCACGTCTTGCACGCTGGATGTCGCGTATCCGCTGTTTTTCTGCGCGCGCCATCAGATACCAGGCGATAAATCCGACAATTCCGACCGCACCGAGGATCAATGTTGCCAGGGCGTTGATTTCCGGATTCACCCCCATCCGCACGCTGGAAAAGACCAGCATCGGTAACGTGGTGGCTCCCGGCCCGGAAACAAAGCTGGCGATAACCAGATCATCAAGCGACAAAGTAAAAGCCAGTAACCAGCCAGAAATGATCGCGGGCATGATCATCGGTAGCGTAATGACGAAAAACACTTTCAGCGGCGTCGCACCGAGATCCATCGCTGCTTCTTCAATGGAACGGTCCAGCTCCCGCAGACGCGACGAAATAACGACTGCCACATAAGCCGTACAGAAAGTGACATGCGCCAGCCAGATGGTGAGCATGCCTCGCTCCGCAGGCCAGCCGATGGCATGTGCAAGTGCGACGAATAACAACAACAGCGACAAGCCCGTGATCACATCCGGCATTACCAATGGCGCAGTGATCATAAAGGCAAAGCCATTTGATCCGCGAAACCGACCAAAGCGTACCAGTACCACTGCCGCAATCGTCCCGAGGATCGCCGCCGCCGTTGCCGCACAGGCAGCTATTGTCAGGCTTAAACCAACCGCACTCATCATCGCGTCATCGCGCAATAATTCGCCATACCAGCGCGTTGACCAGCCGGCCCACACCGTCACCAGCTTCGAGCTGTTGAATGAATAGATCACCAGCATCAGCATTGGCGCGTAGAGAAAGGTGAAGCCCAACAGCAAAATCACAATTCGCCAGGGCGAACGAACCACCGGTAAATTATTCATCCGTGTTCTCCCACGCTTTTTTGCTGATGCTTGTGGAACCACATTATCGGCACAATTAACAGCAACAACATGATGATCGCTACCGCCGAGGCCACCGGCCAGTCGCGGTTATTGAAAAACTCCTGCCACAGCACGCGCCCGATCATGATGCTGTCCGGGCCACCGAGCAGTTCAGGGATCACAAACTCGCCCACAGCCGGGATAAACACCAGCATCGATCCGGCAATAATCCCGCCTTTGGTCAGCGGCACGATCACAGTAAAGAACGTTTTCAGCGGTCGTGCACCGAGATCCAGTGCCGCTTCCACCAGCGAATAATCAATACGAATCAACGCGGTATAAATCGGCAGCACCATAAACGGTACATAGGCATAAACAATGCCGATATAAACAGCCAGGTTTGTATGCAGAATGGTCAGCGGCTGGTCGATAACTCCCAGCCATAGCAGAAAGTTATTCAGCACGCCGTTATTTTTTAATATTCCCATCCAGGCATAGACGCGGATCAGAAACGAGGTCCACGACGGCAGGATCACCAGCAGCAATAAGATATTGCGGGTCGAAGGCTTACTGTGCGCCACCGCCCACGCCAGCGGATAGCCGATCAGTAAACAACAAATTGTCGAAATCGCCGCCACCTGTAACGACTGGAGATATGCATCGAAATAGAGCGGATCGTCAGTCAGTTGCAGGAAATTACCAAGATTGAGGGTGATGGAAAGTTGCCCGTCAGCCCACTCCATCAGTTCGGTATAAGGTGGAATAGCGCGCGCCATCTCCGCCAGACTTATTTTAAAGACGATCAGAAATGGCAGCAGAAACAGTAAGATCAACCAGATATACGGCAACGCAATGACCAGTTTTCTCCCATGCTTCATTTGCAGCTGCGACAACCACAGCTTAAATCCGCCCGGCGGTTTCGACTGGGCAGCAGGTTCAAGTGTACTCATCTTTGCTCCTTAAACCGTCAGCACCACACAACTGTCCACTTCCCAGCACAAACGCACTTCGTCGCCCCAGGTCGGTAACCCTTTGCGATAACGATGGGCGTTTTGTAGCTGGGCGCTAATCATCTGCCCGCTTTTTAGACGAACGTGATAGACCGAAAGATCGCCGAGATAGGCAATGTGCATCACCTCCCCTACCGCGAAGTTACAACCATTGGCGGGCGGCTCCTCGCAGAGCATGATTTTTTCCGGACGCAGCGCCACATGCACCGGCACGTTATCGACCACCGAAGCATCTACATCAACTTTCAGTGGATGCACCAGCCCCGGCGAATAAAGCACCAGACCATCTTCCTGACGCTCTTTGAGTACACCTTCAAAGACGTTTACCGAACCGATAAATTCAGCGCTATAGCGGGTGGTCGGATGCTCGTAGATCTCTTCCGGCTCGCCAATCTGGACAAATTTCCCACGATTCATAATGGCAATACGCCCCGCCATGGTCATCGCCTCTTCCTGATCGTGGGTGACCATCACACAAGTCACACCAACGCGCTCCAGAATATCCACCACTTCAAGCTGCATCCGGTCACGCAGTTTTTTATCCAGCGCGCCCATCGGCTCGTCGAGCAGTAATAGTTTCGGACGTTTGGCGAGGCTTCGGGCCAGCGCCACACGCTGTCGCTGACCGCCGGAAAGCTGGTGCGGTTTGCGTTTGGCGAACTCCTGCATATGTACCAGGTCGAGCATCTCGTTGACCCGGCTGGCAATTTCTGCTTTCGGCAGTTTGTCCTGTTTCAGGCCAAAGGCGATGTTCTGCTCCACGGTCATATGCGGAAACAGCGCGTAAGATTGAAACATCATATTGATGGGACGCAGATAAGGCGGCACCTGTGACAAATCGACGCCATCAAGCATAATCTGCCCGGCAGAAGGTTGTTCGAAACCTGCCAGCATACGCAGTAGCGTGGACTTGCCACAGCCGGATGCGCCCAGCAGCGCGAAGATTTCGCCTTTATAGATGGTCAGGCTGACATCATCGACCGCATGCTGACCATCGTAAGATTTAGTCAGATTACGGATTTCTAATAGCGGCGTCAGCGCCTTACGGGTTTTCGCCTGGGGGCGAGGGATAGCGTCATTCACGGCTGCTCTCCGGCATTGAATGTGTGCAAGCGCACCCTGATGGTGCGAATTGCCGGCGGGTGTGGTGCGCCCGTCCGGCATCTACGGCTGCGGATTATTTTCCGCTCTTCACTTTGGTCCACGCGCGGGTGCGCACACGGTCGATTTTCGGATCCTGCACTTTCAGAGTGAACAGCTTCGCACGGACATCCGCAGGCGGGTAAATACCGGGGTTATCACGCACTTCCGCGCTTACCAGCGACGTAGCTTCTTTGTTCGCGTTGGCATAGAACACATGGTCAGAGATATGCGCTACGACATCCGGACGCAGCAGGTAATTCAGGAACTGATAAGCTTCGTCTTTATTTTTGGCATCCGCAGGCATGGCAAATACATCAAAGAATGCCATCGCCCCTTCTTTCGGAATCGAGAACGAGACATTCACGCCATTCTTTGCTTCCTTCGCGCGGTTTGACGCCTGCCAGACATCGCCCGCCCAGCCAATAGCGACGCAGATATCGCCGTTTGCCAGGTCGTTAATGTATTGAGATGAATGGAAATAACGAATGTTCGGGCGCAACTTTAACAGCAGATCGGTTGCCGGTCCGGTGTAATCATCTGCTTTAGTGCTGTTGGGATCTTTACCGAGATAATTCAGCACGGTAGCAAACACTTCTTCCGGTGCATCAAGGAAAGAGACGCCGCAGCTTTTCAGTTTTTCCAGATTTTCAGGTTTGAGGATCAAGTCCCAGCTATCGACGGGCGCGTTTTCGCCCAGCACCGCTTTAACTTTATCGACGTTATAACCAATCCCGGTCGTCGCCCACATATAGGGCATAGCAAATTTATTGTCGGGATCGTGTTTGGCGACCAACTTCAGCAGTTCCGGGTCGAGATTCTTCCACTCCGGCAATTTGCTTTTATCCAGCGGCTGGAAAACTCCCGCAGTCAACTGGCGCTCCAGAAAGCTGGCAGATGGAACCACCAGGTCAAAGCCGGTGCTCCCTGCCATTAATTTGCCTTCCAGTACTTCGTTAGAGTCGAAAACATCGTAGACGACTTTAATACCGGTTTCTTTTTCAAAATTGGCCACCGTGTCCGGGGCGATATAATCAGACCAGTTATAAATGTGGAGTGTTTTTTGTTCAGCCGCGAGCGTGCCGACAGAGACGGCCATCAGAGCACCCGCAACCAGACCCGATAGCCATTTTTTATTTAAGGCGGTCATATCTCTTTCCTTCTGAAAGTTCGTTAACAAACGAACAAAAGTTGTCACACTGAAAGATATGCAATATTCGCGCATATTTTTTATCGGCTCGGTGTAAGAAAAGAGAACTCTCTCCCGGCCAGCACTGCTCGCTATATAAAAGCATCGCAAGAATAACTTTAGCCAGGGTTTGAGACTATAGCTCGGATTAAAAAACGGTATTTAACAAATTTTTATGCGTATTTGCTCTATGTGATAAAGCCAAATCGGCACAAGGGAAGTGAAATAATCTTTAAGAAAAGGTTAAAAACAGCAGATAATTTTGCAGCACGCAGTCACTGCGGCAGCGACTGCGTACTCGAAAGGAGTTATCAGTGGAGGAAATAGTTTTCGGTAACGTTGTTTTGCCCTTCATCGTCAGTCGGTAACAGCAGTTGATGGGCATTAGCTTCAAGAATGACCATCGAAATCTGCTCTTCGCTCTGACGCACGAACCATGCAAACTGCTCATAGGTTACGCCCTGCATAACGGATAAAGACTGGCAAACCACCAGCTTTGGCAGATTATCATCCTGCATATCAAGAAATGCTTTCACGGTCAGCGAACTGGCATTGATGGCTGATAAATCCGCCGCCAGCGGCAATACGGCTGAAGGTCGGACTTCCGCCATGGCAGAAAACAGGATCGTGTTATCGATCAGATCGATTTTGGCATCAAAGACACCGTCGAAATTCTGCATATGGGGCAGATGCAGAGCCTGACAGTTATCACATTCAAAAAAACTCATCCCCAGGTCATCGAGCCATTGACGCAACGTATCCAGACCAGGAACGACCAGCGATGTCATAATTTTGTACAACCTCTTCCGATAAAAAGACCGGCACAGCTTACGCAAAAAGCGCAGGCAAAACCATGATCAGTAATGTGATTGCGACTAACCACCCGTTTTCAGGCAATATTCTGTCGTGGCGTGGCGTTCGATCCAACGGATCATTTTACTCGCGATGTCGATACCGGTGGTTTTTTCTATTCCTTCCAGCCCCGGCGACGCATTCACCTCCATCACCAATGGCCCGCGATTAGCACGCAGAATATCCACACCAGCAACGTCCAGCGCCATCGTTCGCGCGGCTTTTATCGCGATTTCACGCTCCTGTGGTGTGATACTGGCGACGCTTGCCGCGCCTCCACGATGCAAATTGGAACGAAAATCGCCCTCTTTCGCCCGCCGTTCAATCGCAGCGACCACTTCATCGCCAACAACCAGACAGCGGATATCGCACCCTTGCGCCTCTTTGATATATTCCTGCACCAAAATATGCGCGTTCAGACCGCGGAAAGCGTCAATCACGCTTTCCGCCGCCTGACGCGTCTCCGCCAGCACGACACCAATTCCCTGCGTACCTTCAACCAGCTTAACCACCAGCGGCGCACCACCGACCATGTCGATTAAATCGCTGGTATCATCCGGCGAATGCGCAATGCCCGTGACAGGCAGGTCGATGCCCTGACGCGCCAGCAGTTGCATGGAACGCAATTTGTCACGCGCCCGGGCAATGGCGACCGACTCATTGAGCGGATAGCTCCCCAGCATCTCGAACTGGCGCAGTGCCGCCGTCCCATAAAAGGTAATGGCGGTGCCAATACGCGGGATCACTGCGTCAAAATGGGGTAACTTGCGGCCTTTGTAGTGAATAGAAGACGCCGCAGGATTTATGTTCATGTAGCAAGAAAGCGGATCAAGAATTTCAACCAGGTGACCACGCTGTATAGCGGCTTCACGCAGCCGCTTACACGAATAGAGCGTTCCATCCCGGGACAATATGGCAATTTTCACCCTGCACCTCTCTGTCAGACCTGGTCAAAAGCCCGCGTATCATACATCGGCGTGGCGGTTTTAGCGCGTAGCCCAACCCTGTTTGTGCAAATAATCCAGTATAAATGGGCGGCTTTCTTTAATGATTGTTCGGCGGATATGATCGCTCCAGGTATCCCGGCGATTATTGCTGCCACGGGTGAGGTAATATTCCGCCAGCTGCTCGTCATACTGCGCCAGTGCGTCTTTATCCAGCGGTTGATAGCTGTTTTCATGCACCAAAATGGAAGCCGGTAAACGCGGCTTAAGATCCGGATTATCCGCAGGCCAGCCAAGGCACAGCCCAAACAGCGGCAGAACATGCTGCGGTAATTTCAGCAGTTCCGTCACCGCTTCAATATTATTGCGCAGGCCGCCGATATATACCCCGCCCAATCCCAGCGATTCCGCTGCGGTTAACGCATTCTGCGCCATCATTGCCGTATCAACGACACCGAGCAACAGTTGTTCCGCCAGGCCAAGTTGTGCATCCGGACAGATCTGTAAATGGCGGTTAAAGTCGGCACAGAACACCCAAAACTCCGCCGCTTTCGCTACGTGTTTTTGCCCGCCGGTCAGCGTCACCAGTTCATCACGTAACGCTTTGTCGGTAATGCGAATAATGCTACTGCACTGCAAAAAACTGGAACTGGACGTCGCACGGGCGCTGTTAATAATCGCCTCACGCTGCGCTTCGGAAATGGGTTCATCAGTGAAATGGCGAATGGAGCGATGGCCACAAATAAGTTCAATGGTTGGCGTCATTATCTTTTTCTCTTTCTGAACGTGAATATTGCGGTGGACGGTTCATCAGCTGTGGGGCAAGACGTTTTGCCACCTGAAGAATAACCACCACCGCAGCGGGAAGCATGAGCAAAACACCGAGAAAAATCATCAGAATCTGCACCTCTGGCCGAGAAAATGGCTCAGGCAGCGACAGGGAGCCGCTTACCGACAGCAGCGCCACCGCCAGCAACATCATTCCGATAAATTCCAGTATCAACACGCTTTTAGGCAATTTACCGATCGCGCGCATACGCTTCCCTCTGCAAAGTGAGCCTTCAGTCTAAAACTTTTCACTGTACTGTGTTTAACAGTTATAGCTTTTAGCAATTAATGCAACAGGTTAAACCTACTTTCAGCGAATACATTTTAGCGTGATCATTACAGGCATAAGTCTATGAGGAGAGAAACAATGCAAACCGTTATTTTTGGTCGTCCGGGTTGCCCTTACTGTGTGCGCGCAAAAGATCTGGCTGAGAAGTTGAGCAATGAACGCGATGATTTTCAGTATCAGTATATAGATATTCGTGCGGAAGGGATCACTAAAGAAGATCTACAACAAAAGGCAGGTAAACCCGTAGAAACCGTGCCGCAAATTTTTGTCGATCAGCAACATATCGGCGGCTATACCGATTTTGCTGCATGGGTGAAAGAGAATCTGGACGTCTGATCGTCTGATAAGCCCTCGTGTTGAGGGCTTCATTGATTTTTTCTGTGCTGTGATTTAAACAAACTGCTGATAAATAAGAAACACAATGCCCCCAACGCACACCAGAACACCGCACTTAATAACCATGCCAGCTCTTGCCAGAATGAGCGCGTTGGTGAAAAAAACAGCCGCATTATGAGCATCGAACAGGGTGCCGCCAGCATTGCGCCAAATAGAGGTTTCAGGACTTCTCTACGCTGTGAAAAGAAGCTGGCAACCGCTCCAGGAAGAATGAAAAACAGCAAGCCAATTTCAGGATGCCCGGCAGCCCGAAAAGCGCCTTTCATGTGCGTCGCCAGAAAAAGGCACACCACAATGAAGAGGACAAAACAGCAGATTGCCCCCGCCCAACGTTGTTTATGTTTCACTCGTTCCTCCTGACACTGCGTCTATCGAACACATTTTTCGCCAGTGTGGCGTTCAGTAAGATAAAGCCGCTTCGCATTCCATGCTAATATAGGCCAACGCAATTCATATAGCCGTTGATACCTAATGTGATTACACTAGTAAAATATATTGTTACTTTACTATCGTTTAGGTGCGCTGAATGAATCTGCGCCCTGAATTCTGGTAAAAAACATTATCGTAAATTACCATTTCTTTCAACAGCTTACTAGTAAACAAGAAGTTAGCCTCCGTGAATATAAACGTCGCCGAATTGTTAAATGGGAATTACATTCTGTTATTATTTGTGGTCCTCGCGCTTGGGCTATGTCTCGGAAAATTACGGCTTGGTTCGATCCAACTGGGTAATTCCATTGGCGTTTTAGTCGTATCGCTGTTATTAGGCCAACAACATTTCAGCATTAACACCGACGCGCTTAATCTTGGCTTTATGCTGTTTATTTTCTGCGTCGGGGTCGAAGCTGGACCGAACTTTTTTTCCATTTTTTTTCGCGATGGGAAAAATTACCTAATGTTAGCACTGGTGATGGTTGGCAGTGCGCTGGTGATCGCCTTAGGGTTAGGTAAGCTGTTTGGCTGGGATATTGGCCTGACGGCCGGTATGTTAGCAGGCTCTATGACCTCGACACCGGTTCTGGTCGGTGCTGGCGATACACTGCGTCATTCCGGCATGGAAAGCAGGCAGCTCTCACTGGCACTGGATAATCTGAGCCTCGGGTATGCCTTAACCTATTTAATTGGTCTGGTGAGTTTGATTGTTGGTGCGCGTTACTTGCCGAAATTGCAGCATCAGGACTTACAGACCAGCGCCCAGCAAATCGCCCGCGAACGTGGCCTGGACACAGATGCCAACCGTAAGGTTTATTTGCCGGTGATCCGCGCCTACCGCGTCGGCCCGGAGCTGGTAGCCTGGACCGACGGCAAAAATCTGCGTGAACTGGGTATTTATCGACAAACTGGCTGTTACATTGAACGTATTCGGCGTAACGGGATTCTGGCAAATCCAGACGGTGATGCCGTGCTGCAAATGGGCGATGAAATAGCGTTGGTAGGCTATCCCGACGCCCACGCCCGACTCGATCCCAGTTTCCGTAATGGCAAAGAAGTTTTTGATCGCGACCTCCTCGACATGCGTATCGTCACTGAAGAAGTGGTCGTTAAAAACCATAACGCTGTTGGCAAACGTCTCGCACAACTGAAGTTGACCGATCACGGTTGCTTCCTTAACCGCGTCATTCGTAGCCAGATTGAGATGCCGATTGATGACAACGTCGTGCTTAACAAAGGTGACGTTTTACAAGTCAGCGGCGATGCCCGTCGCGTAAAAACCATCGCCGATCGCATCGGCTTTATCTCGATTCACAGCCAGGTCACTGACTTGCTGGCATTCTGCGCCTTCTTTGTTATTGGGCTGATGATCGGGATGATCACCTTCCAGTTCAGCACATTCAGCTTCGGCATGGGGAACGCTGCCGGTTTGCTATTCGCCGGAATTATGCTGGGCTTTATGCGTGCTAACCATCCGACATTCGGTTACATTCCGCAGGGTGCGTTAAGTATGGTGAAAGAGTTCGGCTTGATGGTATTTATGGCAGGTGTTGGACTAAGCGCTGGTAGCGGTATTAATAACGGCTTGGGCGCAATTGGCGGTCAGATGTTGATTGCCGGATTGATTGTCAGTCTGGTGCCAGTGGTTATCTGCTTCCTGTTCGGTGCTTATGTATTGCGAATGAACCGCGCACTGTTGTTCGGCGCAATGATGGGCGCACGCACCTGCGCGCCGGCAATGGAGATCATCAGTGATACAGCTCGCAGTAATATCCCGGCGCTGGGCTATGCGGGCACTTACGCAATCGCCAACGTCCTGCTGACGCTGGCAGGGACAATCATCGTCATGGTATGGCCAGGATTAGGATAAAACTGAAGTTGCCCTGAAAATGAAATTTTTTTGCACAACCGCAGAACTTTTCCGCAGGGCATCAGTCTTAATTAGTGCCACTGCTTTTCTTTGATGTCCCCATTTTGTGGAGCCCATCAACCCCGCCATTTTGGTTCAAGGTTGGTGGGTTTTTTGTTATCTAAAATTTATCTACTACCCGGCAACCCTCTCAACCATCCTCAAAATCTCCTCGCGCGATAGCGGCTTACGGTCGGTGACAAAATGCAGCGTCATCCCCTCAATAAACGCATCAAGCGCGCGGGCGGTTCCGGGTTCAAACCATTGTTCGAGCGTTTGCTGACTGCGCTGCATCCAGTTTTGCATTACCGTTTTTAATAGCGGTTTTCGGCTAGCCAGCGCGTAGAGCTGGTACATCAGCTCCATGTTATCCGGCGTTGCAACCTGTGAGCTGTAGATCATATCGGTGATAGCCTGGCATGCGCCCGGAGCATCACTAACATCGCTAAAAAATGCCTGATATTGCCGGGACATGATCTCGGTAAAACTGCTGAACGCCTCCAGCAACAACTCATCAATCCCTGAAAAATAGTAGGTCATCGATCCTAATGGTACCCCGGCAAGGGTAGCGATTTTGCGGTGCGTAACGGCATGTATTCCGTAAAGTTTCACCGCCTCCAGTGTGGCCTGGATGATTTTTTCTCGCCGTTGCGGATCGTTAGCGCGACGCATGTCATTTCCTCTCTCTGCAATTGTGTACAAATGTACACAACCTTGCTAATGTTGTCTTCCCTCTTCTTATTTTGACGTGATCTATGACCGTAAATTCTTCACGTAATGCATTGAAACGCCGAACCTGGGCGCTGTTTATGTTCTTCTTTTTGCCGGGCCTGTTAATGGCGTCCTGGGCAACTCGTACACCTGCTATCCGCGATATTCTTTCTGTTTCGATCGCTGAAATGGGCGGAGTCCTCTTTGGTCTGTCGATCGGTTCAATGAGCGGTATTCTCTGCTCGGCGTGGTTAGTGAAACGCTTTGGGACGCGTAATGTCATCCTGGTCACGATGTCCTGCGCATTGATCGGGATGATGATATTAAGTCTGGCACTCTGGCTGACATCGCCCCTGCTCTTTGCCGTTGGTCTCGGCGTCTTTGGGGCAAGTTTTGGTTCTGCAGAAGTGGCGATAAACGTTGAAGGTGCCGCCGTTGAGCGAGAAATGAATAAGACGGTTTTGCCGATGATGCACGGTTTTTATAGCCTGGGCACGCTGGCAGGCGCTGGTGTCGGGATGGCACTGACGGCCTTTGGCGTTCCGGCAACGGTGCACATTTTATTGGCGGCGCTGGTAGGCATCGCGCCTATTTATATCGCCATTCAGGCAATCCCTGACGGTACGGGCAAAAATGCTGCCGATGGCACCCAGCATGGTGAAAAAGGCGTACCTTTTTATCGCGATATCCAGTTGCTGCTGATTGGTGTCGTGGTTCTGGCGATGGCCTTTGCCGAAGGTTCTGCCAACGACTGGTTACCCTTATTAATGGTTGACGGTCACGGTTTTAGCCCTACTTCCGGCTCGCTGATTTATGCCGGTTTTACCCTGGGGATGACTGTTGGACGCTTTACCGGCGGTTGGTTCATCGACCGTTATAGTCGCGTTGCCGTGGTTCGGGCCAGTGCACTGATGGGAGCGTTGGGTATTGGGCTGATTATTTTTGTCGATAGCGCCTGGGTCGCTGGGGTGTCTGTTGTACTTTGGGGACTGGGTGCCTCGCTGGGCTTCCCGCTGACCATTTCTGCCGCCAGCGATACCGGCCCCGATGCACCGACCCGCGTCAGCGTGGTAGCAACGACCGGTTATCTGGCTTTCCTCGTCGGGCCGCCGCTGCTGGGCTATCTCGGCGAACATTATGGATTACGTAGTGCAATGCTGGTTGTACTGGCGCTGGTTATTCTTGCGGCTATTGTCGCGAAAGCCGTCGCCAAACCCAATACCAAAACGCAGACGGCGATGGAGAATAGTTGATGAGCATTAAATTAATTGCGGTAGACATGGATGGTACTTTCTTAAGCGATCAAAAAACCTATAACCGTGAGCGGTTTATGGCTCAGTATCAGCAGATGAAAGCACAAGGCATTCGCTTTGTGGTCGCCAGCGGGAATCAATATTATCAGTTGATCTCTTTCTTCCCTGAAATTGCTAATGAAATTGCCTTTGTGGCTGAAAACGGCGGTTGGGTTGTAAGCGAAGGCAAAGATGTTTTTAATGGCGAGCTGTCGAAGGATGCGTTTGCTACTGTGGTGGAACATTTACTGACGCGCCCAGAAGTGGAAATTATTGCCTGCGGAAAAAATAGCGCCTATACCCTCAAAAAATATGACGATGCCATGAAAACGGTGGCGGAAATGTATTATCACCGTCTGGAATACGTCGATAACTTTGATAATTTAGAAGATATCTTCTTTAAGTTTGGCCTGAATCTTTCCGATGAACTGATTCCACAAGTGCAAAAAGCATTACATGAGACCATCGGCGATATTATGGTGCCGGTCCACACCGGCAACGGCAGCATCGATCTGATTATCCCCGGCGTACATAAAGCGAATGGCCTGCGCCAACTTCAGAAATTATGGGGAATAGACGACAGCGAAGTGGTGGTCTTCGGCGATGGTGGTAACGATATTGAGATGCTGCGTCAGGCAGGCTTTAGTTTTGCGATGGAAAATGCCGGCAGCGCGGTCGTCGCAGCGGCAAAATACCGGGCAGGCTCCAATAATCATGAAGGTGTACTGGATGTGATCGATAAAGTTCTTAAACACGAAGCGCCTTTTGATCAATAAAAACGGTAGCACGCCCGGCAACACAAAGCCTGAATGAAGGCTGCATAATTCGCAGAAATTAACCCGCTGCATTATTTCAGGCAAAATGATTATGAAAAATTGTCTACTGTTGGGCGCGCTTTTAATGGGCTTTACTGGTGTGGCGATGGCGCAAAGTGTCACCGTCGATGTGCCGAGTGGATACAAAGTGGTTGTGGTCCCTGATTCAGTCAGCGTTCCACAAGCAGTCAGCGTCGCGACTGTGCCGCAAACCGTCTATGTGGCTCCTGCGCCAGCTCCGGCTTACCGCCCGCATCCGTATGTTCGCCATCTTGCCAGCGTAGGTGAAGGGATGGTTATCGAACACCAGATTGATGACCATCACCATTAATTTGAAAATGCCTGATTGCTTTGCGCAACCAGGCATTTTTTTACCCTTCGTGCGAATTACCCATCTGTTTATCTTTTAAAAAGATAACCATCAGCAGCAGCCACAAAATCCCGTTGGCAAGGTTGAAGAGATTAAACAGGCCGTTGCCCCCATTCAGCCAGGCATGTTTGCTGATTTCAATACCGACGGTAAAAATAAGCATTTGCAACATTCCCATCGCCGCAGAAACCGTACCTTTACTCATATCGCTGGCAAACAGGGTCAATCGCACCAATCCCGCATTCGCCAGGCCAATACCGAAAGCATAAATACTTAACCCGGCGGTCATCCACAAATACGCGTGCGATGAGATAACCGTTGCCGCAGCAGCGACCAACAGGCCAATCATAATCGGCCAGCCGCCCATAATAATCAACGAACGTACGGTGCGGCGCGAGGTCAGACGCGCTAGCAGCAAGTTACCCGCAATTAATGCCCCGAAAATAGGCACTTGCAGCAAGCCATATTCATAGCTACTCAACTGCTCGCCGGTAATGATGATAATCGGCGACTGGGCGATCCACGCCAGCAACGGCAGGCTAACAAAACCCAGCGCCAGTGCCCCTGCCACAAAGCGACCGTTCTTCAGCACCAGCTTATAGTCACGACCGAGTTCTTGCAGCGACAGTTTCTCGCCTATACGCGTGGCGGTTTCAGGCATGGCTCGTTGCAGACCGAAAAAGGAGATCGCTGCCAATGAGGCAAACAAGACGAACATCCCTTCCCAGGGCAGCACATGGATCCACGCCGCGCCCACCAGCGGACCAAGTAGCGGAGCAATCAGCGCCACGTTCGCCATCAGCGCGGTGATCTTGATACAAACCGCCTCTTCGAAGGACTCCTGAATTGCGGCGTAACCCACAGCGCCAATGAAACAGAGGCTTATGCCCTGCAAGAAGCGCAACAGCGTGAATTGTTCAATGTTTTGCGCCAGTAATATCGCCAGACAAGTGATGATAAACCACACTACTCCCGCCAGCATCACCGGACGGCGACCAATACGATCCGACAGTGGTCCCAGCAGCCACTGTAAAAACATCCCGCCCGCCAGATACGCGGTCATCGAAGTAGGAACCCAATCAATGCCCGCCTGATATTGTTCCACCACGGCCAACATACCGGGTTGAATCATATCGTTGCCGATATAGGTTGAAAATTCGTAAAGCACCAGACAGAGAGGGAAAAGTAACGCCTGACGTCCAAGCCTGGCACCGGAAGCTAATCTATTTTGCATGCAATTTCTTCGCCAATAATAATCGCGCAAAGTTTAATAAAAGCGCAGCTAACGAGAAAGCGAATTTTGTAGCTGAAACTTCGGTTAAGCACATTCTTACATTATTGCGAGTATAGCTACGCTTTCTTTAAGTTTTATTTAACCTATGCTCGTTACAATCAGCCACCGTAAACAGGGCCGCTTGAGGGAAATAAGACGATGCCGCTTTACCCAGTTTAACCTGCACTTTATTCTCAACGACTTGCCTGTATTGGCTCCCTTTTAATCACTTTGCGTCGGGAAGTTATGCTGGAAAATTTGAATCTCTCTCTATTCTCTCTTATTAACGCGACGCCAGACTCGGCTCCGTGGATGATCTCGTTGGCGATTTTTATTGCTAAAGATTTGATTACCGTGGTGCCGCTGCTGGCCGCAGTACTTTGGTTGTGGGGGCTTACAGCACAACGGCAACTGGTGATAAAAATCGCTATCGCGCTGGCGGTCAGCCTGTTTGTGTCCTGGACGATGGGGCATCTTTTTCCGCACGACCGACCCTTTGTCGAGAATATCGGCTATAACTTCCTGCATCATGCGGCGGATGACTCATTCCCGAGCGATCATGGTACGGTAATTTTCACCTTTGCACTGGCATTTTTATGCTGGCATCGCCTGTGGTCCGGTTCCCTTTTAATGGTACTGGCTGTTGTCATTGCCTGGTCGCGCGTTTATCTTGGCGTGCACTGGCCGCTGGATATGCTCGGTGGATTGCTGGCAGGTATGATTGGCTGCCTTAGCGCTCAGATTATCTGGCAAGCGATGGGGCATAAACTCTATCAACGTCTGCAATCGTGGTATCGTTTCTGTTTTGCATTACCGATCCGCAAAGGCTGGGTGCGTGACTGATCTCTGCTAAAAAGTGTAGTATTGAGCGGCTCGCTTCAATAACTATTCAGAGGGATTATGGAAACACGTCGCGAAGAGCGTATCGGGCAGCTGCTGCAAGAATTAAAACGCAGCGATAAGTTACATCTTAAAGACGCCGCCGCCCTGCTTGGGGTTTCGGAGATGACGATTCGTCGCGATCTGAACAACCACAGTGCGCCCGTCGTTTTGCTCGGCGGCTATATTGTTCTGGAACCGCGCAGCGCCAGCCATTACCTGTTAAGCGATCAAAAATCCCGCCTGGTGGAAGAAAAACGCCGGGCGGCAAAACTGGCTGCGACGCTGGTAGAACCCGATCAGACCCTCTTTTTTGACTGTGGCACCACCACACCGTGGATTATTGAAGCGATTGATAATGAAATCCCTTTCACCGCCGTTTGTTATTCGCTAAATACCTTTCTGGCACTGAAAGAGAAACCTCATTGCCGCGCGTTTCTTTGCGGTGGTGAATTTCACGCCAGCAACGCCATTTTCAAACCCATCGATTTTCAGCAAACGCTGAATAATTTTTGCCCGGATATCGCTTTTTATTCCGCGGCGGGGGTGCATGTCAGTAAGGGCGCTACCTGTTTTAATCTTGAAGAGTTGCCGGTAAAACACTGGGCCATGTCGATGGCGCAAAAGCATGTGCTGGTTGTCGACCACAGTAAATTTGGCAAGGTGCGTCCGGCACGCATGGGTGACCTGAAACGCTTTGATATTGTAGTGAGCGATTGTTGCCCGGAAGATGAGTATGTGAAGTACGCGCAGACGCAGCGTATTAAGTTGATGTATTAACAACGAATAACCGGATGACGTTTCGCGCCATCCGGTTATCAGAAGATTAAGAGAACCAGCTGCCGAACCACTGATGGAATTTCATCATCACGAAATCCCACATCCGACCAAAGAATCCGCCCTCTTCCACATTTTCCATCACGATCAGCGGACGCTGCTCAATGGATTTACCGTTAAGCTGGAAATCAATGGTGCCGACAACCTGACCTTTTTTCAGCGGTGCGGTAAGCTGCGGTTCCGTTAACGTATAACTCGCTTTCAGGTTTTTCAGCTGCCCACGCGGTATGGTCACGGATCCCGCTTCGCCTGCCCCGAGATTCACTTCGCTCTTATCACCAAACCAGACGTGCTGAGTCACAAAGGTGGCATCAGGTTTAATTGGCGTCACGGTTTCAAAGAAGCGGAAACCCCAGGTCAATAATTTCTCAGACTCATTAAAACGGATACGGTCAGTTTTCGCACCCAGTACTACGGAGATCAAACGCATATCGCCCTGGGTAGCCGAAGCAACCAGATTATATCCCGCGCCTGCCGTGGTTCCTGTCTTCATGCCATCAACATTCAGATTGCTGCTCCATAGCAGACGGTTACGGTTAGGCTGACGAATTTTGTTGAAGGTGAACTCTTTCTCTTTATGAATGGCGTACTCTTCTGGCACATCGTGGATCAATGCTTTACCCAGCAATGCCATATCGCGCGCGGTACTGAACTGCCCCGGCGCATCCAGACCGTGCACCGTCTGGAAGGTCGTGTTGGTCAGCCCCAGTTTTTTGGCATAACCATTCATCAAACCAATAAATGACTCCTGGCTCCCGGCAACGTAATCAGCCAGCGCAATACAGGCGTCATTACCGGACTGGATAATCACGCCTTTGTTCAAGTCTGCCACCGAAACCTGATCGCCTGGTTTGAGGAACATTACCGACGAACCACGCAGTGCCGGGTTTCCCGTCGCCCAGGCATCTTTACCGACCGTCACCATATCGGTGAGTTTAATCTTATCGGCCTTAAGCGCCTGCCCAACCACATAGCTGGTCATGATTTTAGTCAGGCTCGCGGGGTCCAGTTTCTCATCCGCATTGCCTTCTGCCAGCACTTTACCGCTGGCGTAATCCATTAAAATCCATGCACGCGCATCCACGCTTGGCGCTTCAACGGTTTGTTCCGCCGCGAATGCCGTTGGGGCAAAAAGGAATAAAAATGCAGAACCCGCTGCAAGACCACGAAGGAGAGAGGAGTATTGCGTCATAAATGCCACCCGAGTATCCATTCAAAAAAAATACGTTATATCGCCGTATGATAAGTTCGGTGATTAATAACGCACACACAAACTTAAAGAAACCGTAAGTTGGTAAAGTTTTTAAAGTTTATGCAATATCCTGCCGCTTCGCTGCTTCTGCCGTCATTTTTTTGTCAGCTGTTGCTTAAAAGTTAACTTTACTTCACCATCAAAGTCCTGTTCAGCCTGTGGCTGCCTGTCGGAAAAGGGGTAAGTATGATTACGCTGTGGGGTCGGAATAATTCAACCAACGTAAAAAAAGTATTGCTGACGCTCGAAGAACTGGAACTACCTTATGAGCAAATTCTCGCGGGCCGTGAGTTTGGGGTAAACCACGATGCTGATTTTCTGGCGATGAACCCTAACGGGCTGGTGCCGTTGTTGCGTGACGACGAAAGTGATCTCATTCTTTGGGAATCAAACGCCATTGTCCGCTATCTGGCGGCACAGTATGGGCAAAACCGCCTGTGGATCGACTCACCGGCACGCCGTGCAGAAGCGGAAAAATGGATGGACTGGGCAAACCAGACGCTCAGCAATGCCCATCGCGGGATCCTGATGGGATTGGTCAGAACCCCCCCCGAAGAGCGCGATCAGGCCGCCATTGATGCCAGTCGCAAAGAGTGCGACGCCCTGTTTGCCCTGCTCGATGCTGAGCTGGCAAAAGTAAAATGGTTCTCTGGCGACGAGTTTGGTGTGGGCGATATCGCTATCGCACCGTTCATCTACAATTTGTTTAATGTTGGCCTGACCTGGACACCGCGTCCAAATCTGCAACGCTGGTATCAGCAACTCACCGAACGCCCCGCAGTGCGCAAAGTGGTGATGATCCCCGTTAGCTAATTGCGTGGGCTAACTTTAAGTAATTCCCCACTGGACTCGTCGGTGAGAACGTATAAATAACCGTCGGGTCCAGTACGAACATCACGAATTCGCTGCCCTCTGTCCGTTAAAATACGGCCATCTTCTGTCACTTTGTCGCCGTTGACGCTCATCACAATGACATCTTTATCTTTCAGCGCGCCAATAAATAATTTTTGCTGCCACTGGGGGAATTTATCGCTGTTATAGAAGGCCATGCCGCTCACGGCGGGCGAATCTTTCCAGTAAAAAACAGGTTGCTCGGTCCCGGCGACGATCTCCCCTTTCGCTTCCGGTATTTTAAAGCCTGAATAATTGATTCCCCAGGTTGCCAGCGGCCAGCCGTAGTTTTTGCCTTTTTGCGGGATATTAATTTCATCACCACCGCGGGGGCCATGTTCATTTAGCCACAGTGCATTACTCCACGGATTCATCGCCATTCCTTGCGGGTTACGAATACCATAAGACCAGATCTCGGCGCGTGCATCGGATCTCCTGGCAAAAGGATTATCATCCGGGATCTCGCCCTGGTCAGTAAGACGCACCAGTTTGCCCTGTAATTTATCCAGATCCTGCGCCGTCGGGCGCTGATTGTTTTCGCCCAGAGCAATAAAAAGATAACCTTTACCGTCGAATACCAGCCGCCCACCAAAATGGTTGCCGGTAGACAGTTTTGGCATCTGGCGAAAAATAGTGCGGAAGTCGGTCACTTTTGAGAGATCATCACTTAAACGACCATACCCCACGGCAGTTCCGGCTTTGCCATCATCGCCAACTTCGGAATAGCTTAACCAGATGCGGCGCGACTGGGCAAAATCAGGTGCTAAAGCCACATCCATTAAGCCGCCCTGCCCGTGCGCCCAAACTTCCGGCACTCCGGAAAGCGGCGCAGATAATCCTTTTCCTGCTTGCCAGCGACGCAACTCACCGCCGCGCAGAGTGATTAACATACCGTGATTATCGGGTAAAAAGGCCAGCGCCCAGGGGTGATCAAGTTTGTCTTGCAGTACTTCGACATTTACCGTTGCAGGAGCTGCCCAGAGAGCAGAAGAAAGACAGATAAGGGGCACAAGGAAAAAGGATTGTCTCTGCATAACGCCTCCAGATTGACTCTGGCTTAAAGCGTAGTCAGTGGAGGAGATAACAAATTCATTTTTACAAAAACTTAAACATGAAGGGGGAGACGCTTTCTCCCCCTTAGTTTTCAGGCCTTCTCAAGCATGGCGTGCTTCTGCAGGCTCTGGATACTCAGCGTTAAGCTCATCAGACAATTTTCAAGCTTATCGGCGTTGACGGTAATAACAGTCGGGCAATCATGGTGCCCACTCATCAAACATACTGCGGCTGTCGCTAATGCTTCTTCAGCATGATGAAGAGCACTCCACTCTTCCTGATCCAGATGAAGATTCAACCGCAGCGATTTATCGTGCAGTTCGCGATTCAGTTTAAAAAAGTTATCTCGTAGATGATTGCTTTCGCTGACGGACATGTATCCTTTTGCCTTCCTCAGTTGCACGTATGCAGCGAGGTCAACGCGTGCGTCGATCAACCGGTTCAGCAGATCGATTCGCTGTCTGTCAACGAACATACTTCGATCCTCCTCTTTCCAGCCTTGTTGCAATTAAATAGTATGGCTATTTTTTGAGCAAAATGCTGTCCAGGATCAATTCTTCACGCCGAATTAACAAAATTTACATTTCCTTCGCCTCCGCCAGCGAATGAGATTGCGATACAAATTTTATCCAGAACTCTGTAGAATCCCTGCCCTGACCTTTCCTGTAACTGAATATTTTTTAAGCTATGAGCAAAGTAACTCCCCAGCCGAAAATCGGCTTTGTTTCCCTTGGCTGTCCGAAAAACCTTGTCGATTCAGAGCGTATTCTCACCGAACTACGCACCGAAGGTTATGACGTGGTACCGAGCTATGACGATGCGGACATGGTGATCGTCAATACCTGCGGCTTTATTGACAGCGCGGTACAAGAATCACTGGAAGCCATTGGCGAAGCGTTGAATGAAAACGGCAAGGTAATTGTGACCGGTTGCCTGGGGGCGAAAGAAGATCAGATCCGCGAAGTCCACCCGAAAGTGCTGGAAATCACCGGGCCTCATAGCTATGAGCAGGTTCTTGAGCACGTTCATCACTACGTACCAAAACCGAAACACAACCCATTCCTGAGCCTGGTGCCAGAACAAGGTGTGAAACTGACGCCGCGTCATTATGCCTATCTGAAAATTTCTGAAGGCTGTAACCACCGCTGCACCTTCTGCATTATTCCGTCTATGCGCGGCGATCTGGTGAGCCGTCCGATTGGCGAAGTGTTAAGTGAAGCGAAACGACTGGTTGATGCGGGCGTTAAAGAGATTCTGGTGATCTCGCAGGATACTTCCGCCTATGGCGTCGATGTTAAACATCGTACTGGCTTCCACAACGGCGAGCCGGTAAAAACCAGCATGGTCAGCCTGTGTGAACAGTTATCGAAACTGGGGATCTGGACACGTCTGCACTACGTTTACCCTTATCCACACGTGGACGACGTCATCCCACTGATGGCGGAAGGCAAAATCCTGCCGTATCTGGATATCCCGTTGCAACACGCAAGCCCGCGCATTCTCAAACTGATGAAGCGTCCGGGTTCTGTAGATCGCCAACTGGCGCGCATCAAACAGTGGCGCGAAATCTGCCCGGAACTGACCCTGCGCTCAACCTTTATTGTCGGCTTCCCTGGCGAGACGGAAGAAGATTTCCAGATGCTACTCGATTTCCTGAAAGAAGCACGTCTGGATCGCGTTGGCTGCTTTAAATACAGCCCGGTTGAAGGCGCAGATGCCAATGCCCTGCCTGACCAGGTTCCGGAAGAAGTGAAAGAAGAACGCTGGAACCGTTTCATGCAGCTACAGCAGCAGATTTCCGCCGAGCGCCTGCAAGAGAAAGTGGGCCGTGAAATTCTGGTGATTATCGACGAAGTGGACGAAGAAGGCGCGATTGGTCGCAGCATGGCAGATGCACCGGAAATCGACGGCGCGGTTTATCTCAATGGTGAAACCAACGTTAAGCCGGGTGATATCCTGCGTGTGAAAGTCGAGCACGCCGATGAGTACGATTTGTGGGGTAGCCGGGTTTAATTAATTCAGGCAGGGCAACATCATTTGCCCTGCCTGCTAATAATGATTACTGCCAGCTAATCTGCGCCCTGCCGTTTTTCTTACTCTTATACAGTCGCTCATCCGCCAGCATTTTCAAACGTTCAACGGTGGTACATTCATTTGAATGCGCTACGCCGATACTGGTGCTCAAGTTAATACTCCCCACCTGGAAATGGACGATTTCTTTTAGAATCGATAGCAACTCCTCCAGCGTTCCGCCAGTATAAATCACCGCAAATTCGTCACCGCCGAAGCGGTAGACTTTACCTTTATCTACCGGGATTTGTGATTTAAGGATTTTCACCACTTTCATCAACACTTCATCGCCCAGCAAATGACCGAAGGTGTCGTTAATGTTTTTGAATTTATCGACATCAAAAAGACACAGATAGCCCCCTTTTTCCGGCAGGGCTTTTAAATCTTCATCAAAGGATTTTCTGCCCATTGCTTTGGTCAGGTCGTCCAGAAACGCCGAGTTATACATACTGTAGAGTTTTTTGACATCGGCAGCCGAGAAGAAAAGCCCACCGTCCAGGACGCGTTCAAAATGGTTATTAATAATGGCTTCTTTCTCCACAATGCCACGATTAATCACTCTGCGCACCAGATAAAGGCAGCTAGCACCCGATATCACTGCCACCAATGCAGCAAAGAAAATAATCAACATACATACCTGAAAATAAACGTCTTTTTTATACGAAAATACGTACAATCCGGTCGGCAAATAGGCGAAGTGCTCCATTGCTTCCGAAACGGTGAAGATGGCGTTTTTAGCATTATATTCATCACCGGTCACCGGTTTACCGTTCTTAAACAGAGAGAACATCAGGTTCTCGCTATCCATCGCCAGCGATTTTGACAGTAAAGAAAAACGCTCCAGACCAAGCAAAAATATCAGACTGCGATTGTGAGTTACCGGATAGAGGTAATAGACGAAGGTTTTACCGTCAAAAGAGATAAACCCTGTATTTTTGACATGTCGATACTTAACAACCTGCATAATATCTGCACAATAATTTTTCTCGAACTCCTTTACCTGAATACATTCGTCACTGGAAATCAGATAAGGACCGACATCGTACAAATAAGAGGGTGAAACCGAGTCGGCGTAAGCTGTGCGCAAGCCAACCAACAGCTGTTCCTCCGTGGGATTTAGCGTGTTGATGAGATCAATTGCCACGCTACGCCGATATTCAGCAATATTTGCCACCGCAAAAGCAGTATCAATAACGGACTGTTTCAGGCCATACACCCGTTCCTTTACCATTTGAGTGTAGATCCCGCAGGCAACTGCTGAAATCATGATAAAAATCAGCAGACTGACTGTAAGTACGAACTTATTGATTCTGGACATACGTAAACTACTCTTTTACTAATTTTCCACTTTTATCCCAGGCGGAGAACGGCATGGGTTTCTGGTACAGATACCCCTGAGCCTGAACACATCCTAATTTGATTAATTCGCGCGCAACGTCTTCGCTCTCTACGCCTTCCGCAATCACCGGGATCCGGTTATAGCGTGCCAGATCGAAAATAATGCGCACAATTTTCCCCGCAGTACCGAAAATATCGCCGGTAAATTGCGAGTCCACTTTTATACTGTCTGGATTAATTTCATAAAAACGTTTCAGGTTTGACAAACCGGTGCCAAAGTCATCAATCGATATCCGTACCCCTTGTTTACGCAGTTGTTCAATATTGAGATAAAAATGTTCATTAATTCGCTCGATCACAGTTTCAGTGATCTCAACACAGAGGCTGTTCGCCTTCAGGCCATTTTCTTTCATGATGGTGGTAAAACGCTCATGAAAGTGTGGTTCGTTTAACTGCCAGGGCGAAACATTAATATGCAGTAAGAAACCGTCCTTCAGCGACGCACGCTGACTAAAATGTCTGAATTCACCCATCGCGGTTTTAATAATTTGATAACCCAGCTCATTGATAAACCCGATATCTTCAGCAATGGTAATGAACTTCAGCGGTGAAATGATCCCCCGCTCCGCAGACACCCAACGGCACAACGCCTCCGCGCCCAGAATGGCGCGGGTGTTAATATCAACAATCGGTTGATAGACCAGGAATAGTTCGCCAATTTCCATGGCATGGCGAATATTACGCGCAATCCAGATATTCTCTTCTATTTCGTTGAGTTTCGCGTCATCACAGAAAATAAACTCTGAGAACATATGGTCACGGATACTGGAAATCGCCAGTTTCAGTTTTTCTGCGTAACTCCAGGCGTTTTCTCCCTTCAACGGTTCACAAATGGCAGACTTATGGATGCGCAGATTGCGGTAGCCAAAGCTGCTGTCAAAATCGTTTATCATCGCTATTTTACGGGTAAATGTCTGTACATTTTCCCGGCACAGAAGTAAATAGAGATCGGCATTGAATGTCACGATATCGCAGCATTGCGCATATTTCTCGGCAATTCGCTGACACAATTTCCTGACGATTTTATTGCGTTCATCAACACCAAACACCGCTTCCACGGCTTCCAGACCACACAGTTTGATGATCCCCACAGCCAGATACTGATTATTGTTTGACTCAATAATCGCCATATTTTTAATAAAACCGCTTTCCTGATCGTAAGAGATCAGTGAGAGCAATTTATTTGACCGTTCAATTTCGGCATCTTTCATTTCCGCGATCGAATTTTTGATGCTGATAATCTCTTTCGCATCGCCTTCGCGAATTTTCAGAGCCTCGATTTGATCCGTTGAGTCGGGCAAAAATGCCAGCGTATTAACCAGCTCGGTCATTTCAGAAAATTGCCGACGGAACACACGAGTGGTCATTAAATAAACCACCAGCAATACGATAATAATGAAAGCAAACGGCAGATAAAAAAGTTTATCTGATGCGTTCAATAAATTACCGCCAGGATAATAAAAATAGATTTCGAATAATGCGTTGTTTGGCACCGCTGATGTTTTTTCGATATATTCAGTATCGACAGAATCAATAATATTATAATTGCCTTCGCTATTATAAATAATCAGTTTTTCACGAGCGAGTTGATTCTTGGCAATGATCTCATGGCCTTGTTTCAAAAATAGAACTTCATCATTAGCGCTGATTTGATCAAGATACTCGTTCAGATATCGCCAGTTTAAATCGACATGAATTTTATCCACCACTAACAAATCGTGATCTTTGCCGTTGATGCGTAGCGTAAAAGAGATACATTTTTTACCCGGACGATCAAAGCAATTGTATGCCGGATTCCAGCTGTTGTTAGAGTCATCTGAAGCCACAGACCACGGTCGTTTCGATGGGTTAAAATCGGCAAAAATAACCCGCCCTGACTCGTCGACAAGCGGTCCATTTACTTGTTCCTGATGATAAACAGCGATTTTATCATTTGCCCTCCGCGAAAAGAGATAATATTTATTATCATCAAGTACCAGTCCCACCGAGTCTAAAAATGGCATCATTTCCATTTTAAGGATCACAGCGCGTTGAATCTCCTCTGTATTTTTTAATAAATACAGTGAGTCCTTTAATGTCAGGGCCGAACGTTCAATATCTTTAAAGAAATAGCCAACGTTTTTCTGAATAAGTTCAAAGCGGCTATCGGCACGTTTTACCGCGCGTTCCGATACCAGTTGATAGTTAATGATGAAAAAAAGACCAATAAATGACAGCGCTGCCAATAAAAATAAAATTATCAACCTTATTTTTATCTTTTCGTATAAACTCAGCATGTTAATACATTTAACAAAATAACTATCTGAACGCCGTGCCGCTGCAAAAACAGTCCCTTGCTGCGGCTTTTTAACCAAATTACCCGATTCTACAAAATCAGCAGAAAGTTACAACACTTGCTTAGGGCAATAATTTCCTGTGAGGTGATTACCCTTTCAAGCAATATTCAAACGTAACTATCCTTTAATTTTCGGATCCAGCGCATCGCGTAAACCATCACCCAACAAATTGAACGCCAGTACGGTCAGAAAAATAGCCAGGGCCGGAAAAACAGCGACATGCGGCGCGATAACCATATCCGCTCGTGCCTCATTGAGCATTGCTCCCCACTCTGGTGTCGGCGGCTGCGCACCGAGGCCGAGAAATGACAGGCTGGCGGCAGAGATAATCGAGGTGCCGATGCGCATGGTGAAAAACACCACGATAGAAGAGACGGTCCCAGGCAGAATATGACGCAATAAAATGGTCATATCGCTGGCACCAATACTGCGTGCTGACTCAATAAAGGTTTGCTGTTTCAACACCAGCGTATTGCCGCGCACCAGTCGGGCAAACGCGGGGATGGAAAAAATGGCAACGGCGATAATCACGTTAGCGATGCCGCTTCCCAACACCGCAACAACAGCGATGGCCAGCAAAATACCCGGGAAGGCAAACAGCACATCGCAAATGCGCATGATCAGCCGATCCCACCAGCCTTCATAATATCCCGCCAGCAAGCCCAGCAACGTCCCGATCGCCGCACCGATAAACACGGCAAACACGCCCGCCGCCAGCGAGATTTGCGCACCAACCAGGACACGGCTGAAAATGTCGCGTCCCAGTGAATCGACGCCAAACCAGTGCTGCAAAGAAGGTCCGTTATTCAGATTGTCATAATCGAAAAAATTTTCGGCGTCATAGGGGGCGATCCAGCGTGCAAAAATGGCCACCACAATCAATAAAATGACGAATAATGCGGCGGCCATCGCCATATGCTGATGGCGAAATCGTCGCCAGAATTCATGCCACGGTGTGCGTACCTGGTCAGGTTTAACCAATGGCATGGCGTTTAACACCGCCTGACGTCGCCAGTTAAATATTCGCATCCTTACTTGTACCTGATAGCCGGGTTAATGGCGGCATAAAGCACATCCACCACTAAGTTGATAAGAATAAATTCCAGCGAGAAAAGCAGAATTTCCGCCTGAATCACCGGGTAATCGCGCATTTCTACGGAGTCGACGAGTAAGCGTCCAAGTCCGGGCCAGTTGAAGACTTTCTCCACCACAATGGAACCACCGAGTAAAAAGCCAAACTGTAAGCCCATCATGGTCACTACCGGGATCATCGCATTGCGTAACCCGTGTTTGAGGATGACCCAGGTTTCGCTCACCCCTTTCGCCCTCGCGGTACGCATATAATCTTCGCTTAAAACGTCGACAAACGATGCGCGGGTAAAGCGCGCCATCACGGCTGCCACTGCCGCGCCGAGCGTCAGGGAGGGTAAAATGTAGTGCTGCCAACTGTCTGCACCTACGGTGGGTAACCAGCCAAGTTCAACTGAGAAAACCTGAATCAACAGTATTCCTAACGCAAATGCCGGGAATGAAATCCCTGATACCGCGATAGTCATACTTAATCGATCCGGCCAACGGTTACGCCAGACAGCGGCGATAATACCAGCCCCCATGCCGAACAGCACCGTCCAGGTCATACTGGTAATAGTCAACCATAGAGTAGGCATGAAGCGGCTGGCAATCTCATTGGCAACGGGACGACGCGACACCATCGACAGGCCAAAATCGCCCTGTACGGCATTGGTGATATAGTGCCAGAACTGGTGATACAGTGGCTGATCCAACCCCAGTTGCTGACGCACCAGTTCTATAACCTGCGCATCAGCTTCGGGTCCGGCAATCAATCGCGCTGGATCGCCGGGGAGCATATGAACAAACAAAAATACCAGCACCGAGACGATAAACAGCGTCGGAATCAACCCCAGTAAGCGTTTGATAACGTAATTAAGCATTCCACTCCCTGCGTTGCTTATTGCAAATCCGCGTCTTCAAAGCTGAAACCGGTGTCTGGCATGATCCAAAAACCGGTCAGGTTTTTACTGTGTGCCGACACCAGTTTTTCTACCACCAGCGGGATCCACGGCGACTCTTGCCAGATGATATCCTGCACCGCCTTATATAAACGGGTCTTTTCTGCCGGATCATTAGTTTTCAGTGCCTGAGCCAGGAAGTCATCCACCTGTTTATTGCTGTAAAACGCGGTATTAAACAGCGTCGGTGGCCAGTTCTGCGAGGCAAACAGCGGCGATAGTGCCCAGTCAGCTTCGCCGGTTGAAGCCGACCAGCCAGTGTAGAACATCCGCACGCCGCTCTCTTTTTGCCCTTTACCTTCAACTTCTGCCGCCCGCTGTCCGGCATCCATCGCAGTCACCTGGGCTTTAATCCCGACCTGCGCTAACTGCTGCTGGGTAAATTGCAGCACTTTCTGCGCGGTGCTGTGGTTATGTGACGACCACAGCGTGGTGCTGAAACCGTTGGGATATCCCGCCTCTTTCAGTAATTCGCGCGCTTTCACTGGATCGTAAGGCCACGGTTTATAACTTTGCGCGTAGGCGATACTCGGCGGTACCACACCAGTAGCTGGCGTTGCATAGCCCGCGAAGGCTACTTTCACCAGCGCCGGGCGGTTAATGGCGTAATTCAGCGCCTCACGGACCTTCGGGTTATCGAACGGCTTTTGCGTCACGTTCATACTGATATAACGCTGCATAATTGACGGACTAGCCATCAGCTCGATATTTTTGTTTTTCTCCAGTAGCGCCGCTTGTTCATAAGGGATGGGAAAAGCAAATTGCGCTTCACCGGTTTGCAGCATTGCCGCACGGGTGTTGTTATCCGCCACCGGACGCCAGGTTATGCTGTCCAGTTTGGGCAATCCTGGCTGCCAGTACCCCGCGAATTTTTTCACCTTCACAAAATCGGTCTGATTCCAGGTATCCAGTTCATACGGCCCGGTGCCAACCGGATGAAAACCAATCTCCTTGCCATATTTTTCCAGCGCTGCCGGTGAAATCATCGCGGTCGCCGGATGGGCAAGAATGTTAATAAACGCGGAGAACGGCTGTTTGAGGGTAATCTTTACCGTTGTCAGATCGAGCGCTTCCGTTTTCGCAATATTCTTATACAGGTTATAGCGTTTAAGATGATTCGCCGGATCGCTGGCCCGGTCGAGATTCGCTTTTACCGCCGCTGCGTTAAAGTCGGTGCCATCCTGGAATTTAATTCCTTCCCGCAATTTCACGGTGTAAGTGAGGCCGTCATCGGAAACGGTATAACTCTCCGCCAGCACGTTTTTCAGTTTCATCTCTTTATCGAGACCGAACAGCCCCTGGTAAAACGATTTCGCTACGGCCTGAGATAACGTGTCATTCGCGTCATATGGATCGAGCGTGGTGAAGTTCGATCCTACCGCCACCACCACATCTTTGGCAGCGAATGCACAAGATGCCATCAACGCTGTCGCAATGCCCAGCGCCACTAACCCACTACGGTGTACAGCTCTTGCCATTTTATTCTCCGCCTGAATGTTATCTACGCATGAATGCGTATTCTGATTGTGGTTGTGCGACGTAATGCCCCGGCCCGACGCATTGCAACGAGACGACTGCAACCTCTTCGCCACGCAGATGAATATTGCTGGGAAGATCGTCCGACAGCAGTACACGCTGCGGTCGTTGTCGGGACGGTTCAGCGACCGGAACTGCCGCCAGTAATTTACGCGTATAAGGATGCTGCGGATTTTCAAAGACCGCGCGCCGTGGACCAATTTCAACAATTTGCCCGAGATACATCACCGCCACACGATGACTAATCCGCTCTACAACGGCCATATCGTGGGAGATAAACAGATACGCAATGCCGAAATCACGCTGGAGATCGAGCAACAAGTTGATAATCTGCCCGCGAATAGATACATCCAGCGCCGAGACGGCTTCGTCGGCAATGATCACTTTTGGATTCAATGCCAACGCGCGAGCAATGCAGATGCGCTGTCGCTGGCCGCCGGAAAACTCATGCGGGTAACGCCACGCATGTTCAGGTAACAGACCCACGCGCTCCAGCAACCACGCAACGCGTGCAGCCGCTTCTTTACCTTGCAATAAACCGTGTACGCGCAACGGTTCGATAATCGAATCACCGATGGTCTGACGTGGGTCCAGCGAAGCGTAAGGGTCCTGAAAAATAAACTGAATATCGCGACGCAATGCCTGAAGTTTGCCGGGTGAAAGGGTATCGATTCGCTGACCGTTAAAGATAATTTCGCCGCCCTGCGATTCGACCAGGCGCAGCAACGCCCGCCCGGTAGTGGATTTACCGCTGCCAGACTCACCCACCAGCGATAGCGTTTCGCCAGGCCAGAGATCAAAACTGACTTTCTCAACGGCATGCACTTCCCGCGTTACGCGATTCAACAAACCGCTGCGCAAAGGGAAACGGGTAACCAGATTACGCACCCGTAAAACAGGTTCGCCATCCACCACCGTTTTCTGCTCGATGGGTGGCTCCTGTTTCGCTGGATGTTCAAGCGATATCAATGGGAAACGTCGTGGATAATCTAACCCTTTCATCGCACCAAGTTGCGGAACAGCAGCTAACAGCGCACGGGTATAAGGATGTTGCGGTGCATTAAAAATCTGTTCGACGCTACCCGTTTCCACCGCCTCGCCCTGATACATCACCAGTACCCGATCGGCAATCTCTGCCACCACACCCATATCGTGAGTGATAAAGATAACGCCCATCGACATCTCTTTTTGCAATACTTTGATTAATTGCAGGATCTGCGCCTGAATAGTGACATCCAGCGCGGTGGTTGGCTCATCGGCAATCAGCACCGCCGGGCGGCATGACAGTGCCATCGCAATCATCACTCGCTGGCGCATCCCGCCAGAGAGTTGATGCGGATAACGTGAAAGAATGGTTTGTGCCTCCGGAATGCGTACCTGATCCAGCATCCGCTTCGCCTCGACCATTGCTTCTTCACGACTGGCGTTTTGATGCAGACGAATTGATTCGGCAATCTGTTCACCCACGGTAAATACCGGGTTCAGCGATGTCATCGGCTCCTGAAATATCATCGCCATATCCGCACCGCGCACATGGCGCATTTGTGCAGCGCTCTGTTCGCTAAGTTCAATCACCTCACGACTGCGCCGCCGCAACAGCATTTGATCGCACTGCACTAAACCGCCCGCCTGTTCCAACAGGCGCATCAGTGCCAGCGCAGTCACTGACTTACCAGAGCCGGATTCGCCAACAATTGCCAGCGTCTCACCGCGTTGCAGGCTAAAAGAGAGATTGCGGACCGCAGCTATTTTCTGCTGCTCCTGCATAAAGGCAATATTCAGATTTTCAACCGCCAGCACATCACCGGCATCAAGTTCATCACTGTGTGGCAACGGTGTCCCCTTTTTCACGGTAGATACCGGTGGTTGGCGTATCGCCTGCGTAGCCCCAGGCGCGATACATTCCTTCGGTGTTAAACGGTAGCGCGACGTTACCTTCATGGTCGATAGCGATTAAGCCACCGCTACCGCCAAGCGCAGGGAGTTTTTCCATTACTACCCGCTCGCAGGCTTCCGCGAGACTTAATCCGCCGTAATCCATTAACGCGGCGATGTCATATGCCGCCAGCGCGCGGATGAAGACTTCGCCCGTGCCGGTACATGAAACCGCCACACTGGCGTTATTGGCGTAGCATCCGGCGCCCACTAAGGGACTATCGCCAACTCGTCCGGGTAATTTATTGGTCATTCCGCCCGTGGACGTGGCTGCCGCCAGATTGCCGTTTAAATCCAACGCCACGGCACCCACGGTGCCCATTTTCTGTTTTTCATCCAGTGGCGCACCGCTATGGTCGAGAACCGTTGCCCCTTCCTCGCGCGCTGCCAGGAGTTGTTCATAACGCAAAGGCGTGGAGAAAATCTCCGGCGAGACGCGCTCCATGCCATGAGCAAATGCAAAATTTTCTGCCCCTTCGCCAATCATCATCACATGCGGGCTTTGATCCATCACCAGGCGGGCAGCAAGAACCGGATTACGCAGATGACTCACGCCCGCCACCGCACCGGCTTTCAGGGTGTTACCATCCATCACACAGGCGTCGAGTTCATGGGTTTCATCTCGCGTAAAGACTGCGCCAATTCCGGCGTTAAACAGTGGACACTCTTCCAGTAGACGCACCGTTTCCGTCACCACATCCAGCGCACTTTCGCCCGCTTCCAGCATTTTCTGCCCGGTTTCAACAATGGCAGACAACGCCTCAATGTAGCGTAATTCCTGTTGCAGACTCATCTGCGCGCGGCTAATTGCACCTGCGCCACCATGAATTGCAATGACTGCTTTGCCCATAGTATTCGTCCATTAAGGGTGGCTCGCCACTTTTGCTATAAATATCAGAATTTTTATGAATTACTCATTCAATTTTTGAATATAGAAAGATGGATATGGCATGTAAAGGCAGGAGCCAGCGCTACGCCCGAGGTGGCATACAGTCTGTGGCGTTTTTCTGACATAATAGGCAAATTCGATTTTGCCTCCGCAGGAGTGTTTTCATGGAATTTACCACCGGATTGATGTCGCTCGACACCGCGCTTAATGAGATGCTTTCTCGCGTTACCCCACTGACCGCCCAGGAAACGCTGCCACTGGTACAGTGTTTTGGTCGTATTCTGGCGAGCGATGTCGTTTCGCCACTGGATGTCCCGGGGTTTGATAACTCCGCTATGGACGGCTACGCGGTGCGTTTAGCCGATATCGCCTCCGGGCAACCGCTGCCCGTTGCCGGTAAATCCTTTGCCGGTCAGCCGTACCATGGTGAATGGCCTGCGGGTACCTGCATTCGTATTATGACCGGTGCGCCGGTGCCGGAAGGCTGCGAAGCGGTGGTGATGCAGGAACAGACCGAACAGACTGACGCTGGCGTGCGTTTTACTGCTGAAGTGCGTAGCGGGCAAAATATTCGCCGTCGCGGTGAAGATATCTCTGCGGGTGCGGTTGTTTTCCCAGCGGGAACACGCCTGACTACCGCAGAGCTGCCAGTAATTGCTTCACTGGGGATTGCCGAAGTTCCGGTGATTCGTAAAGTGCGTGTAGCGCTGTTTTCTACCGGTGATGAACTCCAGTTGCCAGGCCAGCCGCTGGGCGACGGCCAAATCTACGATACCAACCGTCTCGCCGTACACCTGATGTTAGAACAGCTGGGATGCGAGGTAATCAACTTAGGGATTATCCGCGACGATCCCCATGCCCTGCGCGCCGCTTTTATTGAAGCCGATAGCCAGGCAGATGTGGTGATCAGTTCCGGCGGTGTTTCAGTGGGTGAAGCGGATTACACCAAAACCATTCTTGAAGAGCTGGGGGAGATCGCCTTCTGGAAGCTGGCGATTAAACCGGGTAAACCGTTCGCGTTCGGTAAACTCAGCAATAGCTGGTTCTGCGGCCTGCCGGGCAACCCGGTTTCAGCAACGCTGACCTTCTATCAACTGGTACAGCCTTTGCTGGCAAAACTAAGCGGCAATACCGCCAGCGGCCTGCCCGCGCGCCAGCGTGTGCGCACGGCATCGCCTCTGAAGAAATCGCCAGGACGCCTTGATTTCCAGCGCGGCGTGCTGCAACGCAACGCCGATGGCGAACTGGAAGTGACGACCACCGGACATCAGGGTTCACATATATTTAGCTCCTTTAGCCTCGGCAACTGCTTTATCGTACTGGAGCGCGAGCGCGGCAATGTGGAAGTGGGCGAATGGGTGGAAGTAGAACCATTTAACGCGTTGTTCGGAGGCCTGTAATGGCGGAACTCAGCGATCAGGAGATGCTGCGCTACAACCGGCAAATCATTCTGCGTGGTTTTGATTTTGACGGTCAGGAAGCGTTAAAAGATTCTCGCGTGCTGGTCGTCGGGCTTGGCGGTCTCGGCTGCGCAGCCTCGCAATATCTGGCAAGCGCCGGTGTCGGCAACCTGACGCTGCTCGACTTCGACACGGTTTCGCTCTCAAATCTGCAACGCCAGACACTACATAGTGATGCCACGGTCGGGCAACCGAAGGTGGAATCCGCCCGAGACGCACTGGCGCGGATCAATCCACATATCGCGATTACGCCGGTAAATGCGTTGCTTGATGACGTGGAGCTTGCTGCATTGATCGCTGAACACAATCTGGTGCTCGACTGTACGGATAACGTTGCGGTACGTAATCAATTGAACGCTGGCTGTTTTGCCGCAAAGGTGCCGCTGGTTTCCGGGGCGGCAATTCGTATGGAAGGGCAAATCACGGTCTTCACTTATCAGGACGGCGAACCGTGCTACCGCTGCCTTAGCCGTTTGTTTGGCGAGAACGCGCTAACCTGCGTAGAAGCAGGCGTGATGGCACCGTTGATCGGGGTGATTGGTTCGTTGCAGGCAATGGAAGCGATCAAACTGCTGGCAGGTTATGGCAAACCTGCCAACGGAAAAATCGTGATGTACGATGCGATGACTAGCCAGTTTCGCGAAATGAAACTGATGCGTAATCCGGGGTGTGAGGTGTGCGGGCAGTAATTGCCAGCCCCAGGCCTGATAAGTCGCGACAAGCGTCGCATCAGGCATTTGCTCCAGACGCCAGATGCGGCGTGAACGCCTTATCTGGCCTACGGTTCGGGCGCAGATTTCCAGGCGCGGCAAGCGTTGGTGCACTCCACCACTCATCAGCAATTGATGAGGATGCAGAACGTCCTGTTAAATCGACGTTCTGCCAAAAGCTCCCTGCCAGTCCTGCTCAAACTTCGCCACGGCGGCATCAACTGCCGGATAGCTAATCATCTGCTGCGCCACATCCAGTGGCAGCGTGATTGATTCACATCCTGCCAGTAAGCAATCCAGCGCCTGACGCGGGGTTTTGAAACTCGCGGCTAACACTTTCGCCTGCGGCGCATGCATTTTCAATAACTGGTGCAAATCGGTCACAGTTTGAATACCGCTACCGCCCTGAGCATCAATTCGGTTGACGTAAGGCGCAACGTACTCCGCACCTGCCAGCGCCGACAGCAGCCCTTGTGCCGCGCCATATACCGCGGTTCCCAGCGTCGGAATCCCTTCCGCTTTTAACATTTTAATGGCTGCCAGGCCCTCAGCGGTCACCGGGATTTTCACCACGATATCCGCAATGATAGAACGCAGTTGACATGCATCATTCACCATCCCTTCGGCAGTGGTAGCCATTACCTGGGCAAACAGACGCCCCTGACCGCCCATCGCTTCGTGAAGCTCCGGAAGTACCACCTCCAGCGGTTTTTTACCCGCGGCGATAATACTTGGGTTAGTGGTCACACCCGCCAGCGGAAAAATACGTGACAGCGCCTTCACCGCAACAACGTCTGAAGTATCCAGATACAGTTCCATACCATCCTCAAAATGTACTTTTTGTCTGAATGTAGACTATCACGGGAAAACTCTCTGAACAGTTGACGCACATCAATCTAACTTTCATTCGAAAGTATTTTAATGTTTGAACGAAACAGAGAGGCAACTATGATTTTCAATATTCAGCGCTACTCGACCCATGACGGCCCCGGTATCCGCACGGTCGTTTTTCTTAAAGGCTGTTCACTGGGCTGCCGCTGGTGTCAGAATCCGGAAAGCCGCGCCCGCACGCAGGATCTGCTGTATGACGCACGTCTGTGCCTGGAAGGCTGCGAGCTGTGCGCTAAGGCCGCGCCGGAAGCGATTGAGCGCGCGCTGAATGGTTTGCTTATTCATCGGGAAAAGTTAACCCCGGAGCATCTGACGGCGTTAACCGACTGCTGCCCGACACAGGCGTTAACCGTGTGTGGTGAAGTGAAAAGCGTTGAGGAGATCATGGCGACCGTTCTGCGCGACAAACCGTTTTACGATCGCAGCGGCGGCGGCTTAACGCTTTCTGGTGGTGAGCCGTTTATGCAGCCGGAAATGGCGATGGGGCTACTGCAAACCAGCCACGAAGCCGGTATTCATACTGCGGTAGAAACCTGTCTGCATGTGCCGTGGAAATACATCGCCCCTTCTCTGCCCTATATCGATCTGTTTCTTGCCGATTTAAAACACGTTGCCGACGTGCCGTTTAAACAGTGGACCGACGGTAACGCCGCCAGAGTGCTGGATAACCTGAAAAAACTCGCAGCGGCGGGGAAAAAAATCATCATCCGCGTGCCGTTGATTCAGGGCTTTAATGCCGATGAAACCTCTGTGAAAGCCATTACCGATTTTGCCGCCGACGAGCTGCACGTCGGCGAAATTCATTTCCTGCCCTACCACACGCTGGGCATCAACAAATATCACTTACTTAATCTGCCCTATGACGCCCCGGAAAAACCGCTTGATGCGCCAGAACTGCTCGACTTTGCCCTGCAGTATGCCTGCCAGAAAGGGTTAACCGCGACCTTACGAGGATAACAACCATGACCACACTGAAACTGGACACGCTCAGCGACCGCATTAAAGCGCACAAAAATGCGCTGGTGAATATTGTGAAACCGCCGGTCTGTACCGAGCGCGCGCAGCACTATACCGAGATGTATCAACAACATCTCGATAAGCCGATCCCGGTACGTCGCGCTCTGGCGCTGGCCCATCACCTGGCGAATCGCACTATTTGGATCAAGCACGATGAGTTGATCATCGGCAACCAGGCAAGCGAAGTTCGCGCCGCGCCGATCTTCCCGGAATATACCGTCTCCTGGATCGAAAAAGAGATTGATGATCTGGCGGATCGTCCGGGTGCAGGTTTTGCGGTGAGCGAAGAGAACAAACGCGTTCTGCATGAAGTGTGCCCTTGGTGGCGCGGTCAGACGGTACAGGATCGCTGCTATGGCATGTTTACCGATGAGCAAAAAGGCCTGCTGGCGACCGGTATCATTAAAGCGGAAGGTAATATGACCTCCGGCGATGCGCACCTGGCGGTCAATTTCCCACTGTTGCTGGAAAAAGGGCTTGATGGTCTGCGCGAGAAAGTGGCGGAGCGCCGCATGCGTATTAACCTGACCGTGCTGGAAGATCTGCACGGCGAGCAATTCCTGAAAGCGATTGATATCGTGTTGGTGGCGGTCAGTGAACATATTGAACGTTTCGCTGCCCTGGCGCGTGAAATGGCCGCTACCGAACCCCGCGAAAGCCGTCGCGATGAACTGCTGGCGATGGCCGAAAACTGCGACCTTATCGCCCACCAGCCGCCGCAGACTTTCTGGCAGGCGCTGCAACTGTGCTACTTCATCCAGTTGATTTTGCAGATCGAATCTAACGGTCACTCAGTATCGTTTGGTCGTATGGACCAGTATCTCTACCCGTACTATCGCCGCGACGTTGAACTGAACCAGACACTGGATCGTGAACACGCCATCGAGATGCTGCATAGCTGCTGGCTGAAACTGCTGGAAGTGAACAAGATCCGCTCCGGCTCGCACTCAAAAGCCTCTGCGGGAAGTCCGCTGTATCAGAACGTCACCATTGGCGGGCAAAATCTGGTTGATGGTCAGCCGATGGACGCAGTGAATCCACTCTCTTACGCAATCCTCGAATCTTGCGGCCGCCTGCGTTCCACTCAGCCTAACCTCAGCGTGCGCTACCACGCGGGAATGAGTAACGATTTCCTCGATGCCTGCGTACAGGTGATCCGCTGCGGCTTCGGGATGCCGGCGTTCAACAACGACGAAATCGTGATCCCGGAATTTATTAAACTCGGTATTGAACCGCAGGACGCTTACGACTACGCGGCGATTGGCTGTATCGAAACCGCCGTCGGTGGCAAATGGGGCTATCGCTGCACCGGGATGAGCTTTATCAACTTCGCCCGCGTGATGCTGGCGGCGCTGGAAGGCGGTCGTGATGCCACCAGCGGCAAAGTGTTCCTGCCACAAGAAAAAGCGTTGTCAGCGGGTAACTTCAACAACTTCGATGAAGTGATGGACGCGTGGGATACGCAAATCCGTTATTACACTCGCAAATCAATCGAAATCGAATATGTCGTCGACACCATGCTGGAAGAGAACGTGCACGATATTCTCTGCTCGGCGCTGGTGGATGACTGTATTGAGCGAGCGAAAAGCATTAAACAAGGCGGCGCGAAGTATGACTGGGTTTCTGGCCTGCAGGTCGGCATTGCTAACCTCGGCAACAGCCTGGCGGCAGTGAAGAAACTGGTGTTTGAACAGGGCGCGATTGGTCAGCAACAACTGGCTGCCGCACTGGCGGATGACTTCGACGGCCTGACTCACGAGCAGCTGCGTCAGCGGCTGATTAACGGCGCGCCGAAGTACGGCAACGACGACGATACTGTCGATACGCTGCTGGCTCGCGCTTATCAGACCTATATCGACGAACTGAAACAGTACCATAACCCGCGCTACGGTCGTGGTCCGGTTGGCGGCAACTATTACGCGGGTACGTCGTCTATCTCCGCTAACGTACCGTTTGGCGCGCAAACTATGGCAACGCCGGACGGGCGTAAAGCCCACACCCCGCTGGCAGAAGGCGCAAGCCCGGCTTCCGGTACTGATCATCTTGGCCCTACTGCGGTCATTGGCTCGGTGGGTAAACTGCCTACGGCAGCGATTCTCGGCGGCGTGTTGCTCAACCAGAAACTGAATCCGGCAACGCTGGAGAACGAATCTGACAAGCAGAAACTGATGATCCTGCTACGTACCTTCTTTGAGGTGCATAAAGGCTGGCATATTCAGTACAACATCGTTTCCCGCGAAACGCTGCTGGAAGCGAAAAAACATCCGGATCAATACCGCGATCTGGTGGTACGCGTAGCGGGTTATTCCGCCTTCTTCACTGCGCTCTCTCCAGACGCACAGGACGATATCATCGCCCGTACTGAACATATGCTGTAATCTCCTTCGCCCGGTAACGGTTGTTGCCGGGCGAAAATACTCATCCCATCTATATTATTTTAATCCGAAATAAATTTGTGCTCCGCGTCACATTGTCATTACACTGTGGCGGTTTGCATTCATTGTCAGGAGCACATCTATGAGCGTAAAAGTTATCGTCACAGACATGGACGGTACTTTTCTGAGCGACGCCAAAACGTACAACAATGAGCGTTTTATGGTGCAATATCAGTAACTTAAAAAGCGTGGCATTGAGTTTGTTGTCGCCAGCGGTAATCAGTATTACCAGCTTATTTCGTTCTTTCCTGAGCTAAAGGATGAGATCTCTTTTGTCGCAGAAAACGGCGCATTGGTTTACGAACATGGCAAGCAGTTGTTCCACGGCGAATTAACCCGACATGAATCGCGGATTGTTATTGGCGAATTGCTAAAAGATAAGCAACTCAATTTTGTCGCCTGCGGTCTGCAAAGTGCATATGTCAGCGAAAATGCCCCCAAAGCATTCGTCGCACTGATGGCAAAACACTACCATCGCCTGAAACCTGTAAAAGATTATCAGGAGATTGACGATGTGCTGTTTAAATTTTCGCTCAACCTGCCAGATGAGCAGATCCCCTTGGTCGTCGACAAACTGCACGTTGCGCTCGACGGCATTATGAAGCCGGTTACCAGTGGTTTTGGCTTTATCGACCTGATTATTCCTGGCCTGCATAAAGCGAATGGTATTTCGCGGTTACTGAAACGCTGGGATCTGTCACCGCAAAATGTGGTAGCGATTGGCGACAGCGGTAACGATGCGGAGATGCTGAAAATGGCGCGTTATTCCTTTGCGATGGGCAATGCTGCGGAAAACATTAAACAAATCTCCCGTTACGCTACCGATGATAATAATCATGAAGGCGCGCTGAATGTGATTCAGGCGGTGCTGGATAACACCGCTCCTTTCAATAAGTAACCTTTTCCCGGCCGGAGCAATCGTTCCGGCATCTCTCTTTTTTGCTCACTTTGTGCACTTACTCAAGATTTTCATCTTGCGTTAACTTATTTTTAACTTAAAGTATCAATCATAACTATTTTTACTTTCGAACGAAAGTTGTGAGGTTGATATGACTTTTACCTATGAGACACTGCCAACAGATGCGAAAACGGCTATCCGTAAGATGAAAGCGGAGCTGCGACAACAGATCGGCGATTTACAACAGGTCTTCGATAAACTCTCTGCAAAAATCGAAGCACGTGTAGCAGAAATAGACGCCCTCAAAGGGCAAGGATTACCGGTTTGGCCGGAAGTCCCATATAGCGACGTTGCAGCAGGTACAGTGAGTGAAACCACGCGCAATGAAATTAAACGTCGCGGCTGTGCAGTAATTAAAGGCCATTTCCCCCGCGAACAGGCACTGGCATGGGATCGCGCAATGCTTGACTATCTTGATGCCAATCATTTTGATGATGTTTATAAAGGTCCCGGCGACAGCTTCTTTGGATCGCTGGAGGCATCTCGTCCTGAAATCTACCCTATTTACTGGTCGCAGGCACAAATGCAGGCGCGACAAAGTGACAATATGGCGGCGGTGCAATCTTTCCTTAACCGCCTGTGGAAGTCTGAAAGCAACGGCAGGCAGTGGTTTGATCCCGATATTAGCGTGATCTATCCGGACAGGATCCGCCGCCGCCCACCAGGCACGACGTCTAAAGGTCTGGGTGCACACACTGATTCTGGGGCGCTGGAACGTTGGTTATTACCCGCTTATCAGCGTGTTTTTGCCCATGTTTTCAACGGTAATGTCGACGATTACGATCCGTGGGATGCTGCATACCGTACTGATGTTGAAGAGTACACGGTGGATAACACCACAAAATGTTCGGTGTTCCGCACTTTTCAAGGCTGGACGGCGCTTTCCGATATGTTACCAGGACAGGGATTATTGCATGTGGTGCCAATCCCGGAAGCGATGGCGTATGTTTTATTGCGCCCACTGCTGGATGACGTACCGGACGATGAGTTGTGTGGGGTCGCTCCTGGCAAAGTTCTGCCCATTTCAGAGAAATGGCATCCACTACTGATTAAAGCACTCACTTCCATTCCAGCTATTACAGCGGGGGATTCCGTCTGGTGGCACTGCGACGTGATCCACTCCGTCGCACCGGTAAATAATCAACAAGGCTGGGGGAACGTGATGTATATCCCTGCCGCGCCGATGTGTGAGAAAAACCGGGCTTATGCGCATAACGTCAGGAAAGCACTGGAAAAAGGGGCATCACCGGGCGATTTCCCTCGAGAAGATTATGAAGCAAACTGGGATGGCCGATTTACGCTGGATGATCTGAACATTCACGGTAAGCGCGCGCTGGGCATGGATGTTTGAGAGGTGATGGATTAGTAGAAGTGAATTGATGTGAGGTTAAGAAAGCAGGTTCGGTGTTGCTCTGATTGCTGACAAAGTGCGCTTTGTTCATGACGGATGCGGCGTTAACGCCTTATCCGGTCTACAAAGTCCTGAAAATTCAATATATTGTGGTACACTGTCAGGCCTGATAAGCGTAGCGCATCAGGCAATTTTGCATTTGTCATCAGTTTCAGTAGCCCTGACCCTATCAGGGCTACTGATAATAACTTACTCGATCCCTTTACTACGCAGGTAATCTTCGTAATTACCGCTAAAGTCGATCACGCGTTCCGGGGTGATTTCCAGAATGCGAGTCGCCAGCGAGCTTACAAACTCACGGTCGTGAGAAACAAAGATCAGCGTACCCTGATACAGTTCCAGCGCCATGTTCAGCGACTCAATGGATTCCATATCCAGGTGGTTGGTCGGTTCGTCCATGATCAGAATATTCGGCTTCTGCATCATTAACTTACCAAACAGCATCCGCCCTTTTTCTCCACCGGAAAGCACTTTCGCTGGCTTTTTGATGTCGTCCTGGCTGAACAGCAAACGACCGAGAATGCTGCGTACCGCCTGCTCGTCATCGCCTTCCTGCTTCCACTGACTCATCCATTCGAATACGGTCAGATCATTTTCGAACTCATATTCGTGGTCCTGAGCATAGTAACCAATGCGCGCGTTTTCAGACCATTTTACGGTGCCGCTGTCCGGTTGCAGATCGCCCACCAGCGTTTTCAGCAGCGTTGATTTACCGACGCCGTTGGTACCCAGTACCGCCAGTTTTTCACCCACTTCCAGCAGCAGGTTGAGATTTTTAAACAGGGGACCGTTATCAAACCCCTTGGTCAGACCTTCCACTTCCAGCGCGTTACGGAACAGTTTCTTATCCTGTTCAAAACGGATGAACGGGTTCTGACGGCTGGAGGCTTTCACCTCTTCAAGTTTGATTTTATCAATCTGGCGTGCGCGCGAAGTTGCCTGGCGAGATTTCGAGGCGTTGGCGCTAAAGCGGCTAACGAAAGATTGCAGCTCGGCAATCTGCGCTTTCTTCTTGGCATTATCAGCCAGCAGACGTTCACGCGCCTGAGTCGCCGCCGTCATGTACTCATCGTAGTTGCCCGGATAAACGCGCAGTTCACCGTAATCCAGATCCGCCATGTGGGTACAAACCATGTTAAGGAAGTGACGGTCGTGCGAGATGATGATCATGGTGCTGTCACGCTCGTTCAGCACCTGTTCCAGCCAACGAATGGTGTCGATGTCGAGGTTGTTGGTCGGTTCGTCGAGCAGGAGAATGTCCGGATCAGCAAACAGCGCCTGCGCCAGCAGCACACGCAGCTTCCAGCCAGGAGCAACTTCACTCATCGGGCCGTAGTGCTGTTCCACTGGAATTCCCACGCCAAGCAACAGTTCACCGGCGCGAGCTTCCGCAGAGTAACCGTCCATTTCGCCGTATTTCACTTCCAGATCGGCCACTTTATAGCCGTCTTCTTCACTCATTTCCGGCAAAGCATAGATACGGTCGCGCTCCTGCTTCACTTCCCACAACTCTTTATGCCCCATGATCACCGTATCCAGCACGGTGAACTCTTCAAAGGCAAACTGATCCTGACGCAATTTACCAATGCGCTCGTTGGGATCGAGGGAAACGTTACCCAGCGTCGGCTCTAAGTCGCCGCCGAGGATCTTCATAAAGGTGGATTTACCACTACCGTTCGCGCCAATCAGGCCGTAACGGTTGCCGCCGCCAAATTTGACGGAAATGTTTTCAAACAACGGCTTACTGCCGAACTGCATGGTGACGTTACTGGAAACTAACACAGGCGTATCCTGAAAAGAGATATGACAAACCGCGTATTATGCCATAAGTCTGAAAGAAGATCCCGTCCCCCGCTTAAGGTCTACACTCTTCCCAAAGGCAAAAAATGTGATTTCGTACACATCTGATTTCACTGTGAGCTGGAATGAACTTATAATGCGCTTCCAATACTCTAATATTCTCAACCCAATGGCCTGCCAGGCACAAAATCTCGCTTAACATGAATATGAAATTGAAAACATTATTCGCAGCGGCCTTCGCTGTTGTCGGCTTTTGCAGTACCGCCTCTGCGGTAACTTATCCTCTGCCAACCGACGGGAGTCGCCTGGTTGGTCAGAATCAGGTGATCACCATTCCTGAAGGTAACACTCAGCCGCTGGAGTATTTTGCCGCCGAGTACCAGATGGGTCTTTCCAACATGATGGAAGCTAACCCGGGTGTGGATACCTTCCTGCCGAAAGGCGGTACTGTACTGAACATTCCGCAGCAGCTGATCCTGCCGGATACCGTTCATGAAGGCATTGTCATTAACAGCGCAGAGATGCGTCTCTATTACTATCCGAAAGGCAGCAACACCGTTATCGTGCTGCCCATCGGCATTGGTCAGTTAGGCAAAGACACGCCTATCAACTGGACCACCAAAGTTGAGCGTAAAAAAGCAGGCCCTACCTGGACGCCGACCGCCAAAATGCACGCAGAGTACCGCGCTGCGGGCGAACCGCTTCCGGCTGTCGTTCCGGCAGGTCCGGATAACCCGATGGGGCTGTATGCACTCTACATCGGTCGCCTGTACGCTATCCATGGCACCAACGCCAACTTCGGTATCGGCCTGCGTGTAAGTCATGGTTGTGTGCGTCTGCGTAACGAAGACATCAAATTCCTGTTCGAGAAAGTGCCGGTCGGTACTCGCGTACAGTTCATTGATGAGCCGGTAAAAGCGACCACCGAGCCTGACGGCAGCCGTTATATTGAAGTCCATAACCCGCTGTCTACCACCGAAGCCCAGTTTGAAGGTCAGGAAATTGTGCCAATTACCCTGACCAAGAGCGTGCAGACAGTAACTGGTCAGCCTGATGTGGATCAGGTCGTGCTGGATGAAGCTATCAAAAATCGTTCCGGGATGCCGGTTCGTCTGAATTAATCTTCAAAACTTAAATTAAAAGGCGGACTCATAATCCGCCTTTTTTATTTGCCAGCACCTAGCTGGCCGGGAACATAACTAACAAAACGTATCCCACCAGCGCCGCCCACAACAGCATCGGTATCGAATAAAGATGAAAACGCCACCAGATACGGCGATCGTTCGCCATCCGTAATGCAATCAAATTTGCCAGCGATCCGGGTAATAAACCAAAGCCACCGACGTTTACCGCCCATGCCAGTAATAAAGACGGTGGCACATAATTGAGGAGCAAAATCGTGCTCGGCACATTACTGATCACCTGCGATAAACCAATTGCCGTTAACCATAATCCGGGTTCGGATAAATGACTCACGTTACTTAACACCCCCTGCAAAGCTGGCAGTTGGGTCAGTAAATGGACGTCGATAAACATCGCCATAAATACCAGCAGCAGCGTCCAGTCCACACTGAGCACCACGCGACGAGCCAGCAGCGCAAAGCCCGCCGCTACAATCACCAGTCCCCACAGCGCTTGTTTTAACTCCAGCGCCGTCAGAAAGACGATATACAGCCCCAGACAACTCCACACCAGCCGCGGTTTCCACTCAGGTGTTTGCGCCCCCGTATGATATTGCAGCGCCTTTCCAGGGAAACAACACCAGCACAGTAGCAGGAGTGTCAGCATCATTGCGCCAGCCAGCGGTGCCATTTGGGCAATAAACCCGGCAAACGAAAGACCAGAACGACCCCAGATAAGAATATTTTGCGGGTTGCCAATCGGCGTCAGTAGCGAACCCGCATTGACTGCCAGCGCCTCAAAAATAATCAGTCGATTAACCGGGATCTCACACAGTCTTTTTAGTGTGATTGTCAGCGGAACAACAATAAACAGCGCGACATCGTTGGTCAGAAATGTTGAAAGCAACGCCGCCGCCAGCACCATAAACATTGCCAGCCGACGCTCAGTAGCAAAGCGGCGCACCATTTTGCGCCCCAGCACATCAAAATAACCGCTTAACTCCACACCTTTGGTCAGCAGCATCAGGCCACTGAGGGTGATGATAGTGTGCCAGTCGATAGCAGCAAGCCAGGATTTCGGTGCAAAGGGAACGAAAAAACTTAATCCGATGCCAACAAGAATTAATAACTGAAAAAAGCGATCGCCTTGCAGCGTGCGTAAAAAAGGCAGGCTCATTTGGCACCGTGTTTCTGGGTAAACAAACGAAAGGCATCCAGCGTCTCTTCACTAACATGGTGCTCCATGCCTTCCGCGTCGCGACGAGCGATTTCCGGGCTGACACCCAACACTAACAAGAAATTTTCGACTATCTGATGTCGCTCGCGGCTTTCCTGCGCCAGTTTCTCTCCTTCTGCCGTTAAAAACACGCCACGCCAGGGGATCATTTCAATCAGCCCCATGGTTGCCAGTCGTTTGAGCATTTTAGCCACCGTCGGTTGCGAAACGCCCAGACGAGCAGCCATGTCCACCTGACGAGCTTCCCCCACTTCCCTGATCAAGTCAGAAATCAGCTCAACGTAATCATCAATAAGCTCGCGCCGGTGTGCCTCTCTGACCTGGCGGAACCCTTCAACGTGCTCTTCCACATTCACTAACTGCGTCACTTTTTTTGCTGTTGGCGTACCTGCGCGACGACTCATTGTGCTTCCTCATTATGGTGACGCATACATAGCGTTCTCATTTCGTGCGCACATTGTAAACCAGAGTTGCGAAGGTACAAAAAATTAACGTTTTAGCAATAGCTATATAATATAGCCTGTGCTATATCTGTATGTAATGCAATCATCCCTCAAGGATCGACGGGATTAGCAAGTCAGGAGGTCTTATGAATGAGTTCAAGAGGTGTATGCGCGTGTTTAGTCATTCTCCCTTTAAAGTACGGTTAATGCTGCTCTCTATGTTGTGCGATATGGTCAACAACAAACCGCAGCAAGATAAACCTTCCGATAAATAGCGGCGTCGCGGTACGCCGCTTCACTCCTGCTTTTATGCAGGCACAACGCGTTTTGCTCTGAAAAACCCCACTTTTTGTCGGATTTGCAATCCCCTTCGCAAAAGATTTGTTCGTCAGTAGTTGACCTGAACGGCTGCTCGCTCTATCTTCTTGCAGCCCTGCGTATATTGCGGCTCGCGGATGCGGACCCTTTTCCCCTCTTCACGCACTCTTGCAGGTATTGACCCTTGACGCCAGGGTAAGCACATGGCGTTTGTTACGATAGTGGCATATGAATTTAACCCTCAAAGAATCGCTTGTTACCCGTAGCCGGGTATTTAGCCCGTGGACTGCGTTCTACTTTTTACAGTCGCTATTAATTAACCTCGGCTTAGGTTACCCCTTCAGTTTGCTATACACCGCCGCATTTACGGCTATTTTGCTTTTGCTATGGCGAACATTGCCTCGCGTACAAAAAGTTCTGGTCGGTGTCAGTTCGCTGGTGGCAGCTTGTTATTTCCCTTTTGCTCAGGCCTACGGCGCGCCTAACTTCAATACCTTGCTGGCATTGCACTCCACCAATATGGAAGAGTCGACCGAAATCCTGACGATTTTTCCGTGGTATAGCTACCTGGTCGGCTTATTTATTTTTGCACTCGGCGTAATAGCAATCAGGCGGAAAAAAGAGAGTGAAAAAGCGCGCTGGAATACCTTCGACAGCCTGTGTCTGGTATTCAGTGTGGCGACATTTTTTGTTGCTCCCATGCAAAACCTGGCCTGGGGCGGCGTATTTAAACTGAAAGATACTGGCTATCCGGTATTTCGTTTTGCTAAGGATGTCATCGTCAATAATAACGAGGTGATTGAAGAGCAAGAACGGATGGCAAAACTTTCCGGAATGAAAGATACCTGGACGGTCACTGCCGTTAAGCCGAAATATCAGACCTATGTGGTGGTGATCGGTGAAAGTGCGCGTCGCGATGCCCTCGGTGCCTTTGGCGGTCACTGGGATAATACCCCGTTTGCCAGCAGCGTTAACGGTTTGCTTTTTGCTGACTACATTGCTGCCAGTGGCTCCACGCAGAAATCGCTTGGCTTAACACTCAATCGCGTAGTCGATGGCAAACCACAGTTTCAGGATAACTTTGTCACCCTGGCAAATCGCGCGGGCTTTCAGACGTGGTGGTTTTCCAATCAGGGCCAAATCGGCGAATACGATACCGCCATCGCCAGCATCGCCAAACGGGCAGATGAAGTGTATTTCCTGAAAGACGGTAATTTTGAAGCAGATAAAAACACGAAAGACGAAGCGTTACTGGATATGACCGCGCAGGTGCTGGCGCAAGAACACTCGCAACCACAGCTGATTGTTTTACATCTGATGGGCTCACATCCGCAGGCCTGCGACCGGACACAAGGCAAATACGAAACCTTTGTGCAATCGAAAGAAACGTCGTGCTATCTCTATACCATGACGCAAACGGACGATTTACTGCGTAAGCTGTACGATCAGTTACGCAACAGCGGCAGCAGCTTCTCGCTGGTTTACTTTTCTGACCACGGTCTGGCCTTTAAAGAGCGCGGCAAAGACGTGCAATACCTTGCCCATGATGATAAATATCAGCAGAATTTCCAGGTGCCTTTTATGGTCATTTCGAGCGACGATAAAGCGCATCGGGTGATTAAAGCCCGCCGCTCTGCCAATGACTTCTTAGGCTTTTTCTCCCAGTGGACGGGAATTAAAGCGAAGGAAATTAACATCAAATACCCGTTTATCTCTGAGAAGAAAGCCGGGCCGATATACATCACCAACTTCCAGTTACAGAAGGTGGATTACAACCATCTCGGAACCGATATTTTCGACCCGAAACCTTAAAACAAAAAATCCGCCCCGAGAGGCGGATTTTTTATATCACCGAAGTGATTAGAAGCGGTAACCAACACCGGCAATCCAGGTGCCTACGTCAACGCTACGAATACGGCTCTGCTCGTAAGAGAAGTCCAGAGCAACGTTTTCCATCGGGTTGAACTGCAGACCAGCACCGTAGGAGAAACCGTAGTCGCTGGTGTCGTGTTTGTAGGTCGGGTATTCAGTGGTCTGGAATTTACCATAACCCACACCCACTACACCGTAGATGCTTGCCCAGTCGTTAATGCGGTAAGCCGGACCAGCAGTGATGCCGTAGTACTGGTTTTTGTTGTAGTCACCAGAGCTTGCAGTACGGCTTTTCTCGGTGTAAGTGAAAGAACCGATCACACCCAGCGGGCTGTTGTCTTCTTCATAGCGGTATTTCAGGTTGAAACCGCCCATTTTGTTCATTTGGCCCTGAGCGTCGCTCTGTGCGTAACCGCCAGTTACGGTAGAAGTCGCAGCTACGGAAGTACCTGCGGTGAAAGCCAGAACTGCGGCCAGTGCTGAAAGACATGCAATTTTTTTCATAACCACCTCAAATGTGATTCAAATAAGTCCTAAGTTTTAAATATATCAAAAATTAATGGGAAACTCTTCGCGATTTATGATGTCTAACGGGCCATTTCATGTAACAGAACGTTTCCATACACCGCTATCCATCTAAATTTAAATCACTTTTTCAGAGAACTGCGTAAGTATTACGCATGTATTCCCTGTCATTCATCCAGATTATTCCTAATCACCAGACTAATGATTCCATCAATCCTGGCGCATTTTAGTCAAAACGGGGGAAAATTTTTTCAACAAATGCTCAACCAGCATTGGGTATATCCAGTACACTCCACGCTTTACTTAGGTTTAGATATTTGTGGGAGAAAGGATGCCTGGTTCATTACGTAAAATGCCGGTCTGGTTACCAATAGTCATATTGCTCGTTGCCATGGCGTCTATTCAGGGTGGAGCCTCGTTAGCTAAGTCACTTTTTCCTCTGGTGGGCGCACCGGGTGTCACTGCGCTGCGTCTGGCATTAGGAACGCTGATCCTCATCGCGTTCTTTAAGCCATGGCGACTGCGCTTTGCCAAAGAGCAGCGGTTACCGCTGTTGTTTTACGGCGTTTCGCTGGGTGGGATGAATTATCTTTTTTATCTTTCTATTCAGACAGTACCGCTGGGTATTGCGGTGGCGCTGGAGTTCACCGGACCACTGGCGGTGGCGCTGTTCTCTTCTCGTCGCCCGGTAGATTTCGTCTGGGTTGTGCTGGCGGTTCTTGGTCTGTGGTTCCTGCTACCGCTGGGGCAAGACGTTTCCCATGTCGATTTAACCGGCTGTGCGCTGGCACTGGGGGCCGGGGCTTGTTGGGCTATTTACATTTTAAGTGGGCAACGCGCAGGAGCGGAACATGGCCCTGCGACGGTGGCAATTGGTTCGTTGATTGCAGCGTTAATTTTCGTGCCAATTGGAGCGCTTCAGGCTGGTGAAGCACTCTGGCACTGGTCGGTTATTCCATTGGGTCTGGCGGTCGCTATTCTCTCGACCGCTCTGCCTTATTCGCTGGAAATGATTGCCCTCACTCGTTTGCCAACGCGGACATTTGGTACGCTGATGAGCATGGAACCGGCGCTGGCTGCCGTTTCCGGGATGATTTTCCTCGGAGAAACACTGACACCCATACAGCTGCTGGCGCTCGGCGCTATCATCGCCGCTTCAATGGGTTCTACGCTGACAGTACGCAAAGAGAGCAAAATAAAAGAATTAGACATTAATTAAATTTACATTTCTGCATGGTTATGCATAACCATGCAGAATTTCTCGCTACTTTTCCTCCACACCGTCTTTATATATCGAATTATGCAAAAGCATATTTATTCCGAAAATTCCTGGCGAGCCAATAAATAAGAATTGTTCTTATCAATATATCTAACTCATTGAATTTTTATTAGTTTTGTTTTTCACGCTTGTTACCACTATTAGTGTGATAGGAACAGCCAGAATAGCGGAACACATAGCCGGTGCTATACTTAGTCTCGTTAATTACTGGGACATAACATCAAGAGGATATGAAATTATGAGTACCGCTAAATTAGTTAAATCAAAAGCGACCAATCTGCTTTATACCCGCAACGATGTCTCTGACAGCGAGAAAAAAGCAACAGTAGAGTTGCTGAATCGCCAGGTTATCCAGTTTATTGATCTTTCTTTGATTACCAAACAAGCGCACTGGAACATGCGCGGCGCTAACTTCATTGCCGTACATGAAATGCTGGATGGCTTCCGCACCGCACTGATCGATCATCTGGATACCATGGCAGAACGTGCAGTGCAGCTGGGCGGTGTAGCTCTGGGGACCACTCAAGTTATCAACAGCAAAACCCCGCTGAAAAGTTACCCGCTGGACATCCACAACGTTCAGGATCACCTGAAAGAACTGGCTGACCGTTACGCAATCGTCGCTAATGACGTACGCAAAGCGATTGGTGAAGCGAAAGATGACGACACCGCAGATATCCTGACCGCCGCGTCTCGCGACCTGGATAAATTCCTGTGGTTTATCGAGTCTAACATCGAATAAATCCATCGCTGATGGTGGAGAACTTTAGTACCCGATAAAAGCGGCTTCCTGACAGGAGGCCGTTTTGTTTTGCAATCCGCCTCAACGCACTTATTTAGTGCATCCATCCGCTGTCCATGACCATCAAAGTAAATTTTTTGTATCCACATCATCACACAATCGTTACATAAAGATTGTTTTTTCATCAGGTTTTACGCTAAATAATCACTGTGTTGAGTGCACAATTTTAGCGCACCAGTTTGGTGCCCCAGAATGGTGCATCTTCAGGGTATTGCCCTATAAATCGTGCATCACGTTTTTACCGCATCTCGATAAATCAATGAGTTGCAAAACTGGCACGATTTTTTCATATATGTGAATGTCACGCAGGGGATCGTCCCGTGGATAGAAAAAAGGAAATGCTATGAAGTCTGTATTAAAAGTTTCACTGGCTGCACTGACCCTGGCTTTTGCGGTTTCTTCTCATGCCGCGGATAAAAAATTAGTTGTCGCGACGGATACCGCCTTCGTTCCGTTTGAATTTAAACAGGGCGATAAATACGTGGGCTTTGACGTTGATCTGTGGGCTGCCATCGCTAAAGAGCTGAAGCTGGATTACGAACTGAAGCCGATGGATTTCAGTGGGATCATTCCGGCACTGCAAACCAAAAACGTCGATCTGGCGCTAGCGGGCATCACCATTACCGACGAGCGTAAAAAAGCGATCGATTTCTCTGACGGCTACTACAAAAGCGGCCTGTTAGTGATGGTGAAAGCTAACAATAACGATGTGAAAAGCGTGAAAGATCTCGACGGGAAAGTGGTTGCTGTGAAGAGCGGCACTGGCTCCGTTGATTACGCGAAAGCAAACATCAAAACTAAAGATCTGCGTCAGTTCCCGAACATTGATAACGCCTATATGGAACTGGGCACCAACCGCGCAGATGCCGTTCTGCACGATACGCCAAACATTCTTTACTTCATCAAAACTGCCGGTAACGGTCAGTTCAAAGCGGTAGGTGACTCTCTGGAAGCACAGCAATACGGTATCGCGTTCCCGAAAGGTAGCGATGAGCTGCGTGACAAAGTCAACGGCGCATTGAAAACCCTGCGCGAGAACGGAACTTACAACGAAATCTACAAAAAATGGTTCGGTACTGAACCAAAATAATAACGCTACGCCTGTAAAGCGCACTGGCAGTCCCCTCTCCCCTCTGGGGAGAGGATTAGGGTGAGGGGCGCAAACCCGCTCCGGGGCCATTAATTACCCTGAATTTGATTATTTACACCACGGTAACAGGAACAACATATGCAGTTTGACTGGAGTGCCATCTGGCCTGCCATTCCGCTTCTGATTGAAGGTGCCAAAATGACCCTGTGGATTTCGGTCCTCGGTCTGGCTGGCGGCCTGGTGATCGGATTGCTGGCAGGTTTTGCACGCACCTTCGGTGGTTGGATAGCCAACCACGTCGCGCTGGTCTTTATTGAAGTGATCCGCGGCACACCTATCGTCGTCCAGGTGATGTTTATCTACTTTGCCCTGCCGATGGCGTTTAACGACTTACGCATCGACCCGTTTACTGCGGCGGTGGTCACCATCATGATCAACTCCGGCGCGTACATTGCAGAAATCACGCGTGGTGCGGTGCTGTCTATTCACAAAGGTTTTCGTGAAGCAGGACTGGCGCTCGGTCTTTCACGTTGGGAAACCATTCGCTACGTCATTTTACCGCTGGCACTGCGTCGTATGCTGCCGCCGCTGGGTAACCAGTGGATCATCAGCATTAAAGACACCTCGCTGTTTATTGTTATCGGCGTGGCGGAACTGACCCGTCAGGGGCAAGAAATTATTGCCGGTAACTTCCGCGCCCTTGAGATCTGGAGCGCCGTGGCGGTGTTCTATCTGATTATTACCCTGGTGCTGAGCTTTATTCTGCGTCGTCTGGAAAGAAGGATGAAAATCCTGTGATTGAATTTAAAAACGTCTCCAAGCATTTTGGTCCAACCCAGGTGCTGCACAATATCGATTTGAACATTGCCCAGGGCGAAGTCGTGGTGATTATCGGGCCGTCCGGTTCCGGTAAATCTACCCTGCTGCGTTGCATCAACAAACTGGAAGAAATCACCTCCGGCGATCTGATTGTCGATGGCTTGAAGGTTAACGATCCGAAAGTTGACGAGCGCCTGATTCGCCAGGAAGCGGGTATGGTGTTCCAGCAGTTTTACCTCTTCCCGCATCTGACGGCGCTGGAAAACGTGATGTTTGGTCCGCTACGCGTGCGTGGCGCGAACAAAGAAGAGGCGGAAAAACTGGCGCGTGAGCTGCTTGCGAAAGTCGGTCTGGCAGAACGTGCACATCACTACCCTTCCGAACTTTCTGGTGGTCAACAGCAGCGTGTGGCGATCGCCCGCGCGCTGGCGGTGAAGCCGAAAATGATGCTGTTTGATGAACCGACTTCCGCTCTTGACCCGGAACTGCGCCATGAAGTGCTGAAGGTTATGCAGGATCTGGCTGAAGAAGGGATGACGATGGTGATCGTGACACACGAAATCGGTTTTGCCGAGAAAGTCGCTTCGCGCCTGATCTTTATCGACAAAGGCCGGATTGCGGAAGATGGCGATCCGCAGGTGTTGATCAAGAACCCACCGAGCCAGCGCTTGCAGGAATTTTTGCAGCACGTCTCTTAACTTCTCAGCCTCCCTTTCCCCCGAAAGGGAGGCACACCAGATTCCTCTCATTTAAAATCGCCCCTCCCCCAGCATCTATACTTATCTTTTTGCTCTGTTTTCTCACTGGAGGAGTCATGCGGTGGATCCTGTTCATCCTCTTCTGCCTGCTGGGCGCACCTGCCCACGCGGTATCCATACCCGGCGTTACAACCACAACGACAACGGACTCAACGACTGAACCGGCCCCGGAACCGGATATCGAACAAAAAAAAGCGGCCTATGGCGCACTGGCGGATGTGCTGGATAATGACACCTCGCGTAAAGAGTTGATCGACCAGTTGCGCACCGTCGCCGCTACGCCTCCTGCGGAACCCGTACCGAAGATCGTGCCGCCGACGCTGGTTGAAGAGCAAACCGTGCTGCAAAAGGTCACCGAAGTCAGCCGCCATTATGGTGAAGCCCTTTCCGCCCGCTTCGGACAACTTTATCGCAATATCACCGGCTCCCCGCATAAGCCGTTTAATCCACAAACCTTCAGCAATGCGCTGACCCATTTTTCAATGTTAGCGGTATTAGTGTTTGGTTTTTACTGGCTGATTCGCCTGTGCGCGCTGCCGCTGTATCGCAAAATGGGCCAGTGGGCACGGCAAAAAAATCGTGAGCGCAGTAACTGGTTGCAGCTTCCGGCGATGATTATCGGGGCGTTTATTATCGACCTGCTGTTACTGGCACTGACATTATTTGTCGGCCAGGTCTTAAGCGACAACCTGAATGCGGGCAGTCGCACCATCGCTTTCCAACAAAGTTTGTTTCTCAACGCCTTTGCCCTGATTGAATTTTTCAAAGCCGTACTACGCCTGATTTTTTGCCCCAACGTGGCGGAGCTGCGCCCGTTCACGATTCAGGACGAAAGCGCCCGTTACTGGAGTCGTCGCCTGAGCTGGTTAAGCAGCCTGATTGGCTATGGTCTGATTGTGGCTGTGCCGATTATCTCTAATCAGGTGAATGTGCAAATCGGTGCGCTAGCGAACGTCATCATTATGCTGTGCATGACGGTCTGGGCGTTGTACCTGATCTTTCGTAATAAAAAAGAGATTACCCAGCATTTGCTCAACTTCGCGGAGCATTCGCTGGCCTTTTTCAGCCTGTTTATCCGCGCCTTTGCGCTGGTGTGGCACTGGCTGGCAAGCGCCTATTTTATCGTGCTGTTTTTCTTTTCGTTGTTCGATCCGGGCAACAGCCTGAAATTTATGATGGGTGCAACGGTGCGCAGCCTGGCGATTATTGGTATCGCCGCGTTTGTTTCCGGTATGTTTTCCCGCTGGCTGGCGAAAACCATCACTCTCTCGCCACATACTCAGCGTAATTATCCGGAACTGCAAAAACGGCTGAACGGCTGGCTTTCGGCGGCACTGAAAACGGCGCGTATTCTGACCGTCTGCGTGGCGGTGATGTTGCTGTTGAGCGCATGGGGATTGTTCGATTTCTGGAACTGGCTGCAAAACGGCGCGGGGCAGAGAACCGTAGATATCCTGATCCGTATCGCACTCATCCTTTTCTTCTCGGCGGTTGGCTGGACGGTGCTCGCCAGTTTGATCGAAAACCGACTGGCTTCGGATATTCATGGCCGCCCGCTACCGAGCGCCCGCACGCGTACTCTGCTGACGCTGTTTCGCAACGCGCTGGCGGTGATTATCAGTACCATCACCATCATGATTGTGTTGTCAGAAATCGGCGTTAATATCGCGCCATTGCTGGCAGGTGCTGGTGCATTGGGGCTGGCTATCTCTTTTGGTTCGCAAACGCTGGTGAAAGATATTATCACCGGGGTATTTATTCAGTTTGAAAACGGCATGAACACTGGAGATTTGGTGACTATCGGGCCGCTGACCGGCACTGTGGAACGGATGTCGATTCGCTCCGTGGGCGTACGCCAGGATACCGGGGCGTATCACATCATTCCGTGGTCTTCGATTACCACCTTTGCTAACTTTGTCCGCGGCATTGGTTCGGTAGTGGCAAATTATGATGTTGATCGCCATGAAGATGCTGATAAAGCCAATCAGGCACTGAAAGATGCGGTAGCGGAATTAATGGAAAACGAAGAAATTCGCGGGTTGATTATCGGTGAACCGAACTTTGCCGGGATTGTCGGCTTAAGCAATACCGCATTTACACTGCGTGTTTCGTTCACCACGCTGCCACTCAAACAATGGACGGTCCGCTTTGCCCTCGACAGCCAGGTGAAAAAGCATTTCGACCTGGCGGGTGTTCGCGCTCCGGTACAGACTTATCAGGTGCTGCCTGCTCCGGGCGCGACCCCGGCTGAACCGTTGCCGCCGGGGGAACCAACGCTTTAACGCTGGCGATTGACAAAACGGCGGCGCTGCTCGTCGTTCATAAAGGTCCAGGCAATAAAGCGACTCTGCTTTTGCCCCTGGGCCATCTCTTTTTTAACCACTTTCACCGCGCCCACGTCCGTCAGAGCACGATACAACGGCGGTAAGTTTTCGCCACGAGATACCAGCGAGGTAAACCACATCACCTGCTTCGCGAAGCCTTTGCTCTCTTCAATCATCTTTTTGATAAAAGCCACTTCACCGCCTTCACACCACAGCTCCTGTTGCTGACCACCAAAGTTCAGTGCATCGTCTTTGTTCAGCCCCAGGTTACGCCGTTTACGCTCACTACCCGCCCGTGCCGCAGCGGCGGAATCGTGGAATGGCGGGTTACACAAGGTCGCGTCGTATTGCTCGTTTTTGTGGATAATACCGTTAAAAATCGCCCCGCTCTCTTTCTGCCGACGCAGACGAATGGCGCGGTTAAGCCCCGGATTAGCACTGATGATCGCCTGCGCACTGCTTAACGCCTGGCTGCTGGTGTCACTACCGGTAAAACGCCAGCCATATTCATGTACGCCAATCAGCGGATAAATACAGTTCGCACCAACGCCGATATCCAGAATGCTGGCATTAGCTGGAATTGTTCCGCTTGCTTCAGCCAGTAAATCGGCAAGGTGATGAATATAATCCGCCCGGCCCGGTACTGGCGGGCAGAGAAAACCGTCCGGGATATCCCAGTTCGCTACGGCGTAAAAATGGGCCAGCAACGCCTTATTGAGCGCCTTCACCGCCAGCGGATTGGCAAAGTCTACGCTTTGCTCCCCGGCAGGTGTAAGCGTGAGGAATTGCCTGAGTTCAGAATTGACCTGACAAAGCGTGGCAAGATCGTAGCGGCTGTGATGACGGTTGCGCGGATGCAACCCCGGTTTCTGGGCGGACATAGCATTCTCCTTTAAGCAGCGGCGTAAGATACCCGCATAACGCGACAGGGTAAATATCTGGCTGCGTTTATCATTCCCCAAAACCTTAACATGGCTATGGTTTACGGCAATTCATCATAAAAATCAGCATCATGCATGTCATTGATTTGTCTTATTTTGTAAAAATATATCGTTCAAAAAACAAGCACATCTCTGTCAATTTTTTGCGTCATTTTCATCGTCCAGGCGACCTACACTTATCAGGCACTACCCGTTGTATTTATGAGGATGTCATTATGAAAAAGTGCCTCACACTACTGATTGCCACCGTCCTGAGCGGAATCTCTCTCACGGCTTATGCCGCGCAACCGATGAGTAACCTGGACAGCGGTCAGCTACGGCCCGCCGGTACCGTTTCGGCAACTGGCGCATCAAACCTAAGCGATCTGGAGGATAAACTGGCAGAAAAAGCGCGTGAACAAGGCGCGAAAGGTTATGTCATTAATTCCGCGGGCGGAAATGACCAGATGTTCGGTACTGCAACCATCTACAAATAACCCCACCAACGTAACTGCATTCGCCTCTGGATGCAGTTTTCGCCTGTTTTGTAATCAAAAAACATCAAATATGAACGCAATGTAAATAAATGTATTTCTTTTTCGCGCAATGGGTGATAGAAAATCGCGCCAAGTGATAATGCTTATCAAAATTATTATCACTTGCACGAACGCTATCACGGGATTAACAGTGGCATCGCATCCGCAGAGAGGCTTTCTCGTGACAGTGAAAATTTCAACATATAAGAAAAAGTTACCTGCAAAATGGAAAACAATCGCAATTTCCCTGCCAGACAATTTCATTCGCTCACGTTCTTTGCCGGTCTTTGTATTGGCATCACGCCTGTGGCACAGGCACTCGCTGCCGAAGGGCAAGCTAACGCGGATGACACGCTGGTTGTCGAAGCATCAACGCCTTCGCTTTACGCGCCACAACAATCTGCCGATCCGAAATTCTCGCGTCCGGTAGCAGATACTACCCGCACGATGACGGTGATTTCTGAACAAGTGATTAAAGATCAGGGTGCAACCAACCTTACCGATGCGCTCAAAAACGTCCCCGGCGTGGGTGCGTTTTTTGCTGGTGAGAACGGTAACTCCACCACTGGCGACGCCATTTATATGCGCGGTGCCGATACTTCTAACAGTATTTATATTGATGGGATTCGCGATATCGGCAGCGTCTCGCGCGACACTTTCAATACAGAGCAGGTCGAAGTAATTAAAGGGCCGTCCGGCACCGACTACGGGCGCAGCGCACCGACGGGCTCGATCAATATGATCAGCAAGCAGCCGCGCAATGATTCGGGCATTGACGCCTCCGCGAGTATTGGCAGCGCCTGGTTCCGCCGCGGCACGCTGGACGTCAATCAGGTCATTGGTGATACCACCGCGCTGCGCCTGAATGTGATGGGTGAAAAAACGCACGATGCCGGACGCGACAAAGTTAAAAATGAGCGTTACGGCGTCGCCCCTTCTGTAGCTTTTGGCCTTGGCACAGCGAATCGTTTGTATCTTAATTATCTGCATGTCACCCAGCACAACACGCCAGACGGCGGCATTCCAACCATCGGTTTGCCGGGCTATTCTGCCCCATCTGCAGGAACGGCGACCCTGAATCATTCCGGAAAAGTTGATACGCATAACTTTTACGGCACGGATTCCGATTACGACGATTCGACCACCGACACCGCTACCATGCGTTTTGAGCACGACATCAACGATAACACCACCATTCGCAATACCACCCGTTGGTCGCGCGTAAAGCAGGATTACCTGATGACGGCGATTATGGGCGGGGCATCGAATATTACCCAGCCCACCAGCGATGTGAATAGCTGGACGTGGTCACGTACGGCGAATACCAAGGATGTGAGTAATAAAATTCTCACCAACCAGACCAACCTGACCTCGACGTTCTATACCGGTTCTATCGGTCATGATGTCAGTACTGGCGTGGAATTTACCCGTGAAACGCAGACTAACTATGGCGTTAATCCGGTCACGTTACCTGCGGTGAATATTTATCATCCTGACAGCAGCATTCATCCTGGCGGCCTGACGCGTAACGGCGCAAACGCCAATGGTCAGACGGATACCTTCGCAATTTATGCCTTCGATACGCTGCAAATCACCCGTGATTTTGAGCTGAACGGCGGGATCCGTCTGGATAATTATCATACTGAATATGACAGTGCCACCGCCTGCGGCGGCAGCGGACGCGGTGCCGTTACCTGCCCTGCTGGCGTGGCAAAAGGTTCTCCGGTCACCACCGTCGATACCGCCAAGTCGGGCAATCTGGTGAACTGGAAAGCCGGGGCGCTGTATCACCTGACGGAAAACGGCAATGTCTATATTAACTATGCCGTTTCCCAGCAGCCGCCGGGCGGCAACAACTTCGCCCTTGCGCAGTCTGGCAGCGGTAACAGTGCCAACCGCACCGATTTTAAACCGCAAAAAGCCAACACCAGCGAGATTGGCACCAAATGGCAGGTTCTGGATAAACGCCTGTTGCTCACCGCCGCGCTGTTCCGTACTGATATCGAAAATGAAGTTGAGCAAAATGATGACGGAACTTACTCGCAATACGGTAAGAAACGCGTCGAAGGCTATGAGATATCCGTGGCCGGGAATATCACTCCCGCGTGGCAGGTGATTGGCGGCTATACCCAGCAAAAAGCAACCATCAAAAACGGCAAAGATGTTGCCCAGGATGGTTCCTCATCGCTGCCGTATACCCCGGAGCACGCCTTTACCTTATGGAGCCAGTATCAGGCAACCGATGATATTTCCGTTGGTGCGGGCGCACGCTATATCGGCAGTATGCATAAAGGTTCTGACGGCGCGGTGGGAACGCCAGCGTTTACCGAAGGTTATTGGGTCGCCGACGCTAAACTGGGGTATCGGGTTAATCGCAATCTCGACTTCCAGCTAAACGTCTACAACCTGTTTGATACCGATTACGTCGCCTCAATCAACAAGAGCGGCTACCGTTATCACCCAGGTGAACCAAGAACGTTCCTGCTTACCGCCAATATGCATTTCTGATTCAGATGTGGGGCGCAGGCCCCACTTTTTGGAGAACTTGTATGATGTACCACATTCCCGGCGTGTTATCGCCACAGGACGTCGCCCGGTTTCGCGAACAACTGGAACAAGCCGAATGGGTGGATGGACGCGTCACCACCGGCGCACAAGGCGCGCAAGTTAAGAACAATCAACAGGTCGACACCCGCAGTGCGTTATACGCCGCCCTGCAAAATGAGGTGCTGAACGCGGTTAACCAACATGCATTGTTCTTTGCCGCTGCCTTGCCGCGTACCCTTTCCACGCCGCTGTTTAATCGTTATCAGAACAATGAAACTTACGGTTTTCATGTGGATGGCGCAGTACGCAGTCACCCACAAAACGGCTGGATGCGCACTGACCTTTCTGCCACGCTGTTTTTAAGCGATCCAGAAAGCTACGACGGCGGCGAACTGGTCGTTAATGACACCTTCGGACAACATCGGGTAAAACTCCCGGCAGGCGATCTGGTGTTGTATCCCTCCAGCAGCCTGCACTGCGTGACCCCCGTAACCCGTGGCGTACGGGTGGCATCATTTATGTGGATCCAGTCGATGATCCGCGATGATAAAAAGCGCGCCATGCTGTTCGAACTGGACACCAATATTCAGTCGCTGAAAAGCCGCCATGGCGAAAGTGAAGAGATCCTGTCGCTGCTCAATCTTTATCATAATCTGCTGCGGGAATGGTCGGAGATCTGACGCTTGAACTGCCCGAGTTCGTCCCTATATTAGCTACACTTAACTGTACAAGCATTGATATGGGGAGGACGATATGGCATCCGGTTGGGCTAACGATGACGCCGTCAACGAACAGATCAACAGTACAATTGAAGATGCGATTGCCCGCGCTCGGGGTGAAATTCCGCGTGGCGAGAGCCTGTATGAATGTGAAGAGTGCGGCGCCCCCATCCCGCAGGCCCGTCGGGAAGCCATTCCTGGCGTGCGCTTATGCATTCACTGCCAACAGGAGAAAGATTTACAAAAACCAGCTTATACAGGATATAATCGCAGAGGTTCGAAAGACAGCCAGTTACGTTAACTACAACTGGCGGGATGTATAGCGAGTATAATTTGTATTTTGCGTGGCATTCCGTGCCTTTAACGCTGTCGTGACTGCCACGCTGCATAAAACAAGTCCATAAGTTCAACAAATAAATGGATTATCAGTATGTTAGATATCAATCAATTTATTTGAACAAGGCGGTCAATTCTCTTCGATTTTATCTCTCGTAAAAAAACGTGATACTCATCACATCGACGAAACAACGTCACTTATACAAAAATCACCTGCGAGAGATTAATTATGAAAACTATCAATACTGTTGTTGCTGCTATGGCTCTTTCAACTCTGTCCTTTGGCGTGTTCGCGGCGGAACCGGTAACGGCATCCCAGGCACAGAACATGAATAAAATCGGCGTGGTTTCTGCCGATGGTGCATCCACCCTCGATGCCCTGGAAGCGAAACTGGCTGAGAAAGCTGCGGCTGCTGGTGCCAGCGGATACAGCATCACTTCTGCCACCAACAACAATAAATTAAGCGGAACTGCGGTTATCTATAAGTAATTCGTAGGCCGGATAAGGCGTTCACGCCGCATCCGGCAACAGGTGCCTGATGCGACGCTACAGCATCTTATCAGGCCTACAAAATCCGAACCGTTGGACGGATAAGGCGTTGACGCTACGTCCAGCACAAGTATTTCCCTGTCTGTTTGCCGACAGACGCATATGCTCTAACCCTCATTGATCCTATGTTACCCTTGTTTGCCCGTCCGTCACTGGACGGGCTTTTTTTTAGCTGGCTAACTGCTGACAGAAAGCCTGCAACACCTCTTCCGGCATACCAATCTGCCGTGCCGCATCGCAAATGGCCTGCCAGCTTCCCGCATCCAGTGGAATCCCCAACTCCTGCCGTTCGCGACGCGTGTTCACTTCCCACTCGCCCGGTAGCAAAATCGGCTTATCGTCATCATGCGGCGAGGCTTTCACCCACTCGGCAAAGGCTTCGGTCTGCGCACTACAATCCGGCGCGCCGAACAGTTCCGGGTTGATGATGATAGTGGTCATGCAGTTAATAATGGCATCGGGACTGGTTTGTAACGTTTCCTGATGCGTCGTTTTACCGCCGGAAAGCGCCCCGCCAAGAATTTCACACATCGCCGCGAGGGCGTAGCCTTTATGTTCGGCAAAGGTCAACAACGAACCCAACGGCGACTCCTGCATTACCGCCGGATTTGTCGTCGGTACGCCGTTAACGTCAATCAGACAGCCTGGCGGCACGGGGACGCCTTTATGCCAGGCGACGCGAGTTTTACCAAATGCGATGGCGCTGGTGGCGTAATCGAGCAACAGCGGGAAATTATCTTTACGTGGGAAAACCACACAGAACGGGTTGGTGCCAAAGCGGCTGTCGCGACCGTGGAACGGCGCGACCATTGGAATACCGACCACGCTAACAAAGTGGATAGAGACAAACCCCGCCGCTGCACACTGCTCCGCCCAGTAACCGATACGGCCGATATGATGCGAGTTATGTAGCGCCACGGCAGCAATACCGTGCTGATGCGCTTTCTCAATCCCCAGCGCCATCGCTTCATGTGCCGCGACCTGACCAAATGCGCGATCGCCATCGAGCGTGACCGCCGCCCCCGCCTCTTTAACGATTTTGGCATGATGGTTAATTTGCAGGTGCCCCTGACTCCAGGAGCGCACATAGCTTGGGATCATGCCAATACCATGTGAATCATGCCCTGCCAGGTTTGCCGCGATTAAATGATCGGCAACTAATTTCGCTTCTTGTTCCTCGCTACCCATCTGACGAAATACAGCCTGAATAAAACTGTGCAACGTCTGAGCATCAAAGCGATGACCACTTTCCATGGTTAACTCCTGTTTATGTTATGTGTTTGTTGTTTTTTTATGCTGCACGCCGGGCGCGGGAAGGTCAATAAAGATGCAGGAATTTCATATTGCGGTGGGGTAAAAGCCGGATGACGTGGCTCATCCGGCTGAGATAAAAATTAAAATGCCTGATTAACGCGCGCCAGGCCATCGCTGATAGTTGCCGCTTCCCCCGTAGCCACCAGGCAGCAAGCCATCTGGATTTTCAGCGATTCGGGAATCGGTTCGCTGCCAGCCAGGCAACGCTCAATCCACTGCGCCGTGGTTTCCGGATCTTTTGCTTGTGGCAGTAACTCGCTACCAGCAGGGTCCTGTTTTTCATACAGCACCCGCATCCCTTCGCGGTTAATGAGATTGATCTGCGGGCAGCGCTGCGGATTAGCATACACTTCACCTTCAGTACCATGCATTAGTAGCGCCCGCCCGCCGATATCGCTAAAGAACTTCGCGACGCGTCCAATGTATTCCGGATGCGAAACGCTGGAAAGACGCAGCGCCTCACCTTCGGCAAATGGCGTCGCCAGTTTCGCCAGGGTATGTGCACTGTTACGCACGCCCATCCGCCAGCGCATCGCCAGTTGTTTTTCCAGCGGCGGGCAAAACGCGCCGACTGGCATAAACACCGGTTGATGTTCGTCGAGCTTCGCCTGCGCCTGCCCGCCGTGCAACGTTGGCGTAATACCCATCAGTTCGAAAATGGTTTCTGTCAGCACGCGAGTTGGATCTTCGCTAACCCCGTGAACCACCACAGGAAAACCGAGTTTGTGCAGCAGAATCGCCAACAACGGCGTCAGGTTGGCCTGTTTACGCGCGCCGTTGTAACTGGGGATGACAATCGGCATCGGCTTGTCTGCAGGCGGCGTCAGCTTGATGGTGTGATTTTGCATGGCTTCGTAAAAGCCGAGCATCTCTGCTTCCCCTTCCCCTTTGATACGCAGCGCAATCAATACGCCGCCCAACTCAAGGTCAGGGACTTCACCATTGAGCATATGGGCATACAGACCGCGCGCAGTATCCCGGTCTAAATCGCGCGCGTGGTTTTTCCCGCGCCCGATCTCTTTAATGATTTTGCGATAGTCCATTTACGACTCCTTACCTGACTCACATCATTAACGCCGCCGACGGCGTGGGGATTTCGTTTTTTCTTTCTTTTTAACTATACCTTCAGGGACTTCCGGTTGCTCTATCGGAAATACCGGTAATGCATCCAGTAGCCGCTTGCCGTAGTTTTTGGTGAGCAAGCGTTTATCGTAAATCACCACTTCGCCCCAGCAACCGTGGCTTCGAATCAGTCGCCCAACCTGCTGAATCAGGTTAAACGAGGCGCTCGGCAGGCTTTGCACCTCAAACGGATAGCGGTTGAGGCTTTTCAGCCATTCCCCTTCGGTGATCACCACCGGGCTGTCGATGGGCGGAAAAGCGATTTTGTGGATATGCACCTGGCTGAGCAGATCACCTTTCAAATCAAGCCCTTCGGCAAAGGACTGTAAGCCCACCAGCACACTACGCTCACCGTTGGCAACGCGTTTGCGGTGCAGTTCAACTAAGCGATAACGCGGCTGATCGCCCTGCACCAGCAACATCAGGCGTAAATCCGTCACATAGTCGAGAAAGCGCTGCATCGCCCGTCCGCTGGCAAACAGTACCAACATACCGAGATGTTTTTTGCTCTCCACCTGCTTACGGAAAAAGGCCGCCATCTCGGCAATGTGCTGCTCTTCGTTGTCGATGGAAGGCTCAAAGCGCATCCGGGGAATAACAATTTTGCCCTGTTCGCAGTGGTTAAAGGGCGAATCCAGCGCCACAAAGCGGTCACCCGCTTTCTCTTTCAGCCCGCTCATCTCCTGCAAACGCGAAAAACTGTTCAGCGAACGCAAGGTTGCGGAGGTAACAATAATGTGCGGAATACTGCGCCACAGCAGCCTTTCCAGTTGGTCGCTAACACGAATACCCACACAGTGAAACCACAGATGTAGCTGCCCTTCGCGTTCCTCCCGCGTCGCCCATTTGGTCACCGGCGCACCGGAAGATTGCGCCAGAGAAGCCAGCCGCCAGAGTTTGCTTTGCGCCTCGAACATCCCCAACGCGCGGTTCATCTGCAAAATCAACCGATGCAGGCGTACAATGTCATGGCTGCCGGTTTTCTCACTTAAATCGTTAAGAAATAACTCCGCCAGACCACGCAGCATCTCGGTGAGTTTTGCCAGCCGCTGGCAGATCTCCAGCACTTCATCAGGCAGTTCGCCCATCGCAAAACGGTGTTCTGCCTCCTGCCCGGCAGGCATGTAGAGATTGAGAATGTTGTTTAACGAGGCGATAAGCTCATACAACTCTTCACAATGCGCATTCAAACGCTCGGGGATCGCCAGCGGTGGGATGGTCTTCGGGCGAAACTGCTCCATACAGGTAGCAACAAGCTTCGTAAACAAGTCCAGCTGCAGCCGATACCACGGCGCGGTAATTTCGGCGCTCATCTCCAGCGCATCCCGTGCCACATCAGGCAGGTGATGACCTTCATCCAGCACCAGCAGTAAATTTTTCGGGTCAGGCAATACGGCTTCGCTTTCCATCGCCGCCATCACCAGCGCATGGTTTGCCACGACAACTTCGGCTTCCTGAATTTCCCGACGAGCGACAAAAAACGGGCATTCGCGATAGTAATAACAGTTGCGGTTGAGGCAGCTGGCTTTGTCGGTACTCAAACGACGCCAGAGATCGTCATCAATGGCGATATCCGTATGATCGCGCAGACCATCCCATTTATAAGTGTCGAGATCGCCCTTCAACTTCGCACAACGTTTTTGCTCTTCCTGATTGTTCGGCGTCAGTTCGTCGTCAAGAAACGCCAGCAGATCCTGTTGCGTGGGTTCAGTGCTGGCGAGCGCCGTCAGATTACGCGGGCAAACGTAGCGCCCACGCCCGAAAGCGGCGGTAAATTTAAGATCGGGAATGATCTTTTTCAGCAACGGTAAATCTTTGCTGTAGATCTGATCCTGCAAGGCCACGTTAGCGGTACTCACCACCAGCGTTTTTTGCTCTTCGCGAGCAATGGCTATGCCGGGGATTAAATAGGAGAGCGTTTTCCCAACGCCGGTGGGTGCTTCAATCGCCAGATGCCGCCCTTCTTCTCCGGCCAGCGTTTTGGCGACGTCCGCAATCATCTGCCGCTGCGGCGCACGGGGAATAAAGTCGGGGATCTGTTCCTGAAGCGCCTTATACCAGGCGGCAATTTGCGCTTTAAGCGCGGCGGTTAATGCCATGAGAAAACCTGAAATACTGTATAAACAGCCAATATTGTGGCATTTTTCGGTTTTCAGCGGTAATGGTTTTTCTGTTTCTGGAAAGCGGCTCGCAAACACGCCCTCACACAATATATTTGATTGAAAGTTCGACGGCACGGTGAGCGCCAGTCTTCAGGGCAGAAAACAGCAAGTGATACCTCATTTCGTGGTTACACTTGCCGCCGTCATCGCTTCGCAGGAACCGGTATTGCCCGCCCTGGCCTGAGCCAGGGCCATCAATGCCATTATCCTGTTGGGATCTTTACAGCCATGCGTCTGGCGTCCACTCGGATAAAACTTTAGAAAAACGATATTGTGCGTAGCGGACCATATCACGATATAACGAACTTATACGCAGCTGGTTGGCCTCTTCATTAGACAGATTATTGAAATCAAGCAATACCGCTTTGTATGTATTAAAAGTTTGACTGCTTATCATATTTTCATCTAAAGAGTGAGCTTTAGCCAATAAAGCAAATGCATAACGTTTTAAAATTTTTGACGCATCAGGAATACCGTTAAAGACATTACTGTGAGAAATATTTGCAAATACGGCGGACAGACAGAAAAATATTTTAGATTTATCACTTTCACTGGCCTCTTTGAGATCCAGCATCGTTAATAGATTAGTGTAATGTTTTTCTTTCAAAGTATGCTGTTGCCATTGGTCTGAATCGGTCATCAAAGAGGAAAATAATGATTTAAATTCTGTCGATTGATTATCCGATTCTGGCACAAAGTCTGTTTTTCGCATTATTGCTGACATAAATACATCACGAATATAACCTTTCAATCCAAGAGCATTGAGAATCAATTGGTGTTTCTTATTTTTCTGCGCATATTCCCATCCTTTTGCAAATAAAGGAAATGCACACGTACAAATCGTTTCTGGATCATCTCTGACAACTTCATGGGTATCCTGCAAAGATGGATAAATAGAGTAATTATTCCAGATGGTCTTTTTCTTAACTTCTGGCTCAAGCATTGGGATTAACGCCTGGTGCGATAAGCGCATTACTCGCCCAGAGTTATCGGATGATAACAGGATATAACATTTATTATCTTTATCTAACAATCCTTGCAGCTGATTGAAATTCAACTTTATTTCTTCAGTAACGAATTGTTTTATTTCAGGTAATACCTGATAATTGTGATAAAGGTCAAATGCTAAGTTTTTCTCTTCAACACTTCTGTTTTCAAAAAGCAAATCAACAAATTGAATAAATCTATAATTTTCAGAAACCATCAACTCTGGTCTCTTTAAAAAGAGAGCATAGAAAAAATTTATTATTTCCGCATCGTTACTCAGATTTTTATTTCTGAAGTAGCACAGATACGTATCCAGTACGCGCATAACAAGTTCATGATCGATATTAAGTGGGGATTTTAATAGTTTTGCTATTATGGACGATGGGAATGCTACCATGTCCCGCAGCGTGAAGAGTTCCATGCCATCAGTTAATTGCGTTAGCAAATCTTTTACTGTTTTTATGTTATCAGTATTATCATTGAAAGATTCGTCTGCCAGAGATTCTAGTTTTTCTATCATCCCCCCGATTACAAATATATCTTTTTCGCTCTCCACGTCATGATTAGACATATCATCGACGATATCTTTAACTTTACTATCACTTTCATATAGTTTTTCTCTCACAATATTATTAGCGTTTACTGCAGAGGTCGCATCATAATAGGATGGCGGAATAATAACAGAGAATTCGTTAGTGAATATAGAATGATATGCAAGATTATCATCATTCAATTTCTCACCAACGTTAAGCGAATTAATATCCCTCAGAATATGCGTCTCAATCTGACTGTCAAAAAGACTTTTAGAAAAACCACTACCTTCAGTCAGTTCAATTTTCATCCTGAGTATTTTATTTTTGAGGTCAGAAAATGTATTTACATAAGGAATAAAAACATCTGATGAATTAGAGTTATTTTTCTTTCCATTAATATTATCTATTCTGACGGTGATCCCTTTCTCATCACGATGAATTGCATTATTCATATTTATAGAGATCACATTTTCATGTCTGGATTGCCCGGTTTTAATCGTCATATTGATATCATTTGCGCTGATCTCCGAAATCTCACTGACGAATTTTTTAAATGCATTATAGCGCTGGTGGCCAGCATTAAATTTGCCAAATGAAACATAATATGCGAAGTGTTCAAGGAAACCATGTAATTCCAGTAAATTAACCGGGTCAGAACCCTGCACCATATTTAATAACATCGTCGCATAACCATTGCATTTTGAACAATCCATACACCGCTCCTTTGCACATGAATGATCTGCGGATCATAAGCCTGGCAAAATAGGGAATCTTACAGAAATCGCTCATTTTTAACTTTTCGCACAACAAACTCAGGATAACCTGGTTATGAAATTTTGCTGCTGCACGGCTCTAAACAGACTGGCGATCAATCTTTCTATCAATAAGCAGAAATGAGCGATTTTTGATAGTTAATTTAAATTATTTCATTATCTATAGCTTGCACATAATGATTACTTATTATTTTTATCAATTTCAATTTGACGTATTAAAGGAGTTTTATGCGTAATTTGTTTGAGCAGTGGCCATTATTTAAACCTAACACACCAGGCAATTCCAACTATTTCCCTGACAACTTATCCATTACAGATATGGTTTTCTGGTTTGATAATAATGCCAAAAAACTGTTAGATGTTATTAAAAAAACAAAGAACCATGAACAAAAGCAGATGTTCATTCAGCATTTAACATCAACCTTATATAATAATAAGGTATTAAACAACCCTTATCATTTAGAACCGCAAAAAATTTCTAATGAGCAAATAGCCTTACCAATAATTAATATTTTATATGATAATTCTGACGTATTTCATAAAGAAAGTATTTTGTTTTTTTCACAATTATTTATAAAAAATATCAAACTTTTCGATATAAATAGTCCGGAAGATTTAATGATTTTTGATAGCCCCGATGCATCTTCTATTTTTGATACCCGGGGGTACCTCTCGACGTATCATGTTCAGCCAGATTTACTCGATTATAAGAACAAAATAATCATCCTTTTGGTTAAAATTCTTAATCATATTAATGACAAAAATAGCAAATACAACACTGAGGAAAAGAAAGTTTTCTATAACAAGTTATTGGCACCACTACGCCATATAAATAACGACGGAAATAAAATATTGATATTAAATTATCTTATAACGAACATCTTTACCTCCACAAATTCAAATCCTGATAGTTTGCTCTTTGATGCCATACTGGATATTGCACATAACTCTGTTCACAGAGGATATTTAAATCAACATAGTTTAATCAGACATCGCTGCGTCCAACACACACTGATTAACATCATCTCAAAACAAACAGACATTGACTTAAAAATAAAATGGATAAAAGATATAGTTTTAGTGTTGAAGTTACAACATGATGATTTATCGAAATGTATCAGCCCACTGATTTTCGCTATTGAATCGATAAAAACAACTAGCATTAGCGATGCGACAATTAAATCCTCTTCACAAATATTAAAATTGCATAATTATATGGAGATGTGTTATACACTTTTTGATAGCTATCCAAATTTAATAACTGAATATAATGACTTATTCACGGATTGTATTTCTATTGTTACACAATACGATCTGAGAGGATATTTTAGCAGACTGTTTGAGATGATAGAGATTACCGACAATGAAACTAAAAAGAATACAACTGCTTTTTTAATTAGCAGAATTGAATCCCGGCATTTATATCAACCTAAAATTGCCGCTCAATCTTTGAAATTGTTATTGAATACAGATATTCCTTATGCATATTCATCATTGCCAACATTACTTAATATTCTACAAAAAACAGTTTATGAACCGGGGCATCTGGAGTTACTCGATAAAGTGTTAAAGTTATGTGCCAAAAATATTCAGGCGTCAGAATTTGACAGTTTATTGGAACTGCTAAAGATATATGGTAATGAAACGACTGCACACTTTATTTTGCTTAGGGAGATAGTCGGATACACTATAGACAATGAAAATAATAAAATCAGGGACAGAATCAAGCTAATACTGAATCACATATCTCATAATACTTTTCCAGATGATGAACAAACACTTTATGCAATAGCATGTTTATTCCAGACTTTCCCAGAATTTGTTTATGAATATCAACCAATGTTATTAACAATAATTCAGATTGCAAGAAGAAATAATTTCATTGCCATTTTAAATACACTAGATAGATCATAAAGCAAATTTATTAAAAACAATAAAATCAGACATGACATGCATGTCTGACCGTGTTACCTGAATAAAGGGCAAAAGCCTGTGATACTCTTTTGCCCTTACATGGTATTACTGCGCAGCGGCAGGTTTACGCGGACGGCGACGGCGTTGTTGCTCGCCTGCCGGTTTGGCATCGCCGAGACGACGAGATGGTTTTTCTGCAGGTTTTGCGCTTGCAGATTTTGAGCCACCTTCTCCACGGCGTGGTTGCTGTTGACCGCGACCACCACCTTGTCCACGACCGCCGCCGCCACGTTGCTGGCGACCGTTCTGTATCGGTTCGGCTTTGATTGACGGGTCCGGCTCATAACCCGGAATCGCAATGCGTGGAATCTCTTTTTTCAGCAGTTTTTCGATATCACGCAGAAGTTTGTGTTCATCCACACACACCAGCGATAACGCTTCACCAGTTGCCGCTGCACGACCGGTACGCCCGATACGGTGGACGTAATCTTCCGGTACGTTTGGCAGTTCATAGTTGACGACGTGCGGCAACTCTTCGATATCCAGACCGCGCGCAGCGATGTCAGTTGCCACCAGTACACGAATATCGCCCGATTTAAAATCAGCCAGCGCACGGGTACGCGCACCTTGCGATTTATTACCGTGGATCGCCGCACTACGGATGCCATCTTTATTAAGCTGTTCCGCCAGATGGTTAGCGCCGTGTTTGGTACGGGTAAACACCAGCACCTGCTGCCAGTTCCCTTTCCCAATCATGTGCGACAGCAATTCGCGTTTGCGTTTTTTATCAACAAAGTGAACATGCTGGGTCACCTGATCAGACGCGGTATTGCGGCGTGCCACTTCGATTTCCAGCGGGTTGTGCAGCAGTTTTTCCGCCAGGTTTTTAATATCGTCTGAGAAAGTGGCGGAGAACAACAGGTTCTGGCGCTTCGCTGGCAGCTTAGTCAACACACGACGGATATCGTGGATAAAGCCCATGTCGAGCATGCGGTCAGCTTCATCGAGGACGAGAATTTCAACCTGATCCAGCTTCACTGCATTCTGATGTTCCAGGTCCAGCAAACGCCCCGGCGTTGCCACCAGCACATCAACGCCACCGCGCAGCTTCATCATCTGCGGGTTAATGCTCACACCGCCAAATACCACCAGCGAACGAATGTTCAGGTATTTGCTGTAATCACGGACGTTTTCGCCAATCTGTGCTGCCAGTTCACGGGTTGGGGTAAGAATGAGCGCACGGACCGGACGACGCCCTTTGGCGTGCGGCTGGCGAGTGATCAGGTGTTGCAACAGCGGCAGCGTAAAGCCCGCTGTTTTGCCAGTACCGGTCTGGGCACTGGCCATCAGGTCGCGGCCTTCCAGCACCGCAGGGATCGCCTGCTGCTGAATAGGGGTGGGTTCACGGTAACCTTGCTCAGCAACGGCGCGCAAGATATCAGGGCTTAAACCCAAAGAATCGAAAGACATAACTACTCCGAACCGCCCCGACCGTTACCGGTGTAGTTTTCAGGGAGATACTGAAAAGGAAAATGACAAAAACCACAATGTCATGAGGGAGCGGAGTGTAGCAGTTTTTGTGACGCAGCGCATAAATTATCCCTGTGACTGGCGTTGCTAAAATTCCTGGTCATACTGGACAACTCCCATATGGAGTCATAATCTTAATCAATCATTTGATTAAGAATGGACTGTGCGATGAATAATCCTGCCATGACAATCAAGGGTGAACAGGCGAAAAAACACCTGATTGCTGCCGCACTGGCGCAGTTTGGTGAATATGGAATGAACGCCACCACCCGCGAGATAGCCGCCCAGGCCGGGCAGAATATCGCTGCCATCACCTATTACTTCGGTTCGAAAGAAGATCTATATCTCGCCTGCGCCCAATGGATTGCCGATTTCATTGGCGAGCAGTTCCGTCCGCACGCTGAAGAAGCCGAACGTTTGTTCGCGCAACCACAGCCGGATCGCGCAGCTATTCGTGAACTGATCCTTCGTGCCTGCAGGAACATGATTAAGCTGCTCACCCAGGATGACACCGTCAACCTCAGCAAGTTTATCTCCCGTGAGCAACTCTCTCCTACGGCAGCCTACCACCTGGTGCATGAACAGGTGATTAGCCCGCTACACAGCCACCTTACACGCCTGATTGCCGCCTGGACCGGCTGCGACGCCAACGACACCCGCATGATCCTTCATACCCATGCGTTGATTGGTGAGATTCTGGCGTTTCGTCTTGGCAAAGAAACTATTTTGTTACGTACCGGCTGGACCGCGTTCGATGAAGAAAAGACCGAACTGATCAACCAGACGGTGACCTGTCATATCGACCTGATTTTGCAAGGATTATCGCAAAGGAGTTTGTAGTGATGAAAAAACCTGTCGTGATCGGACTGGCGGTAGTGGTACTTGCCGCCGTGGTTGCCGGAGGCTACTGGTGGTATCAAAGCCGCCAGGATAACGGCCTGACGTTATATGGCAACGTGGATATTCGCACCGTGAATCTTAGCTTCCGTGTCGGTGGTCGCGTTGAGTCGCTGGCCGTAGACGAAGGTGATGCGATTAAAGCGGGCCAGGTGCTGGGCGAACTGGATCATAAGCCGTATGAAATTGCCCTGATGCAGGCAAAAGCGGGTGTTTCGGTGGCACAGGCGCAGTATGACCTGATGCTTGCCGGGTATCGCGATGAAGAAATCGCTCAGGCCGCCGCCGCCGTAAAACAGGCGCAGGCCGCATATGACTATGCGCAGAACTTCTACAACCGCCAGCAAGGGTTGTGGAAAAGTCGCACTATTTCGGCAAACGACCTGGAAAATGCCCGCTCCTCGCGCGACCAGGCGCAGGCAACGCTGAAATCAGCACAGGATAAATTGCGTCAGTATCGCTCCGGTAATCGTGAACAGGACATCGCCCAGGCGAAAGCCAGCCTCGAACAGGCACAGGCGCAACTGGCGCAGGCGGAGCTGAATTTACAGGACTCAACGTTGGTAGCACCGTCTGATGGCACGCTGTTAACCCGCGCGGTAGAGCCTGGCACGGTGCTCAATGAAGGTGGCACAGTCTTTACCGTCTCACTGACACGTCCGGTGTGGGTGCGTGCTTATGTTGATGAACGTAATCTTGACCAGGCCCAGCCGGGGCGCAAAGTGCTGCTTTATACCGATGGTCGCCCGGACAAGCCGTATCACGGGCAGATTGGTTTCGTTTCGCCAACCGCTGAATTTACCCCGAAAACTGTCGAAACACCGGATCTGCGTACCGACCTCGTCTATCGCTTGCGTATTGTGGTGACCGACGCCGATGATGCGTTACGCCAGGGAATGCCGGTGACGGTGCAATTCGGTAATGAGGCAGGACATGAATGATGCCGTTATCACGCTGAACGGCCTGGAAAAACGCTTTCCGGGCATGGACAAGCCCGCTGTCGCGCCACTCGACTGTACCATTCACGCCGGTTATGTGACGGGGCTGGTGGGGCCGGACGGTGCGGGCAAAACCACGCTGATGCGGATGCTGGCGGGATTACTGAAACCCGACAGCGGCAGTGCCACAGTGATTGGCTTTGATCCAATCAAAAACGACGGCGCGCTGCACGCCGTGCTCGGCTATATGCCGCAGAAATTTGGTCTGTATGAAGATCTGACGGTGATGGAGAACCTCAATCTGTACGCGGATTTGCGCAGCGTCACCGGTGAGGAGCGGAAGCAGACATTTGCTCGCCTGCTGGAATTTACATCTCTTGGCCCGTTTACCGGACGCCTCGCGGGCAAGCTTTCCGGCGGGATGAAGCAAAAACTCGGCCTGGCCTGTACCCTGGTGGGCGAACCGAAAGTGTTGCTGCTCGATGAACCCGGCGTCGGCGTTGACCCTATCTCACGCCGCGAACTGTGGCAGATGGTGCATGAGCTGGCAGGCGAAGGAATGTTAATTCTCTGGAGCACCTCGTATCTCGACGAAGCCGAGCAGTGCCGTGACGTGTTGCTGATGAACGAAGGCGAGTTGCTGTATCAGGGAGAACCGACGGCCCTGACACAAACCATGGCCGGACGTAGCTTTCTGATGACCAGCCCACACGAGGGCAACCGCAAATTGTTGCAACGCGCCTTGAAACTGCCACAGGTGAGCGACGGCATGATTCAGGGGAAATCGGTACGTCTGATCCTCAAAAAAGAGGCCACGCCAGACGATATTCGCCACGCCGACGGGATGCCAGAAATCGACATCAGCCAAACCACGCCCCGCTTTGAAGATGCGTTTATTGATTTGCTGGGCGGAGCTGGAACCTCGGAATCACCGCTGGGCGCAATATTGCATACGGTGGAAGGTACACCTGGCGAGACGGTGATCGAAGCGAAAGAGCTGACCAAAAAGTTTGGCGATTTTGCCGCCACCGATCACGTGAATTTTGCCGTCAAACGCGGTGAAATCTTTGGTTTGCTCGGGCCAAACGGCGCAGGGAAATCGACCACCTTTAAGATGATGTGCGGCTTGTTGGTACCGACCTCTGGCCAGGCGCTGGTGCTGGGGATGGATCTGAAAGAGAGTTCTGGCAAAGCGCGCCAGCATCTCGGCTATATGGCGCAAAAGTTTTCGCTCTATGGCAACCTGACGGTCGAACAGAATTTACGCTTTTTTTCTGGTGTGTATGGCTTACGCGGGCGGGCGCAGAACGAAAAAATCGCCCGTATGAGTGAGGCGTTCGGCCTGAAAAGTATCGCTTCCCACGCGACCGATGAACTGCCCTTAGGTTTTAAACAGCGTCTGGCGCTGGCCTGTTCGCTGATGCATGAACCGGACATTCTATTTCTCGATGAACCGACGTCCGGCGTTGATCCCCTCACCCGCCGTGAATTTTGGTTGCATATCAACAGCATGGTAGAGAAAGGCGTCACGGTAATGGTCACCACCCACTTTATGGATGAAGCAGAATATTGTGACCGCATCGGCCTGGTGTATCGTGGGAAATTAATCGCCAGCGGCACGCCAGATGATTTGAAAGCGCAGTCGGCCAACGACGAGCAACCCGATCCCACCATGGAGCAGGCCTTTATTCAGTTGATCCACGACTGGGATAAGGAGCATAGCAATGAGTAATCCGATCCTGTCCTGGCGTCGCGTGCGGGCGCTGTGCGTCAAAGAGACGCGGCAGATCGTTCGCGATCCGAGTAGCTGGCTGATTGCAGTGGTGATCCCACTGTTGCTGCTGTTTATATTTGGCTACGGCATTAACCTCGACTCCAGCAAGCTGCGGGTTGGGATTTTGCTGGAACAGCGTAGCGAAGCGGCGCTGGATTTCACCCATACCATGACCGGTTCGCCCTACATCGACGCCACCATCAGCGATAACCGTCAGGAATTAATCGCCAAAATGCAGGCGGGAAAAATTCGTGGCCTGGTGGTGATTCCGGTGGATTTCGCCGAACAGATGGAGCGCGCCAACGCTACCGCGCCGATTCAGGTGATCACCGACGGCAGTGAGCCAAATACCGCTAACTTTGTGCAAGGTTATGTCGAAGGGATCTGGCAGATCTGGCAAATGCAGCGGGCAGAGGACAACGGGCAGACTTTTGAACCACTTATCGACGTCCAGACTCGCTACTGGTTTAACCCGGCGGCGATTAGCCAGCACTTTATTATCCCCGGCGCGGTAACCATCATCATGACGGTTATCGGCGCGATTCTCACCTCGCTGGTGGTGGCGCGAGAATGGGAACGCGGCACCATGGAGGCGTTACTCTCTACGGAGATAACCCGCACGGAACTGTTGCTGTGTAAGCTGATCCCTTATTACTTCCTTGGGATGCTGGCGATGTTGCTGTGTATGCTGGTGTCAGTGTTTATTCTCGGCGTGCCGTATCGCGGGTCGCTGCTGATTCTGTTTTTTATCTCCAGCCTGTTTTTGCTCAGTACTCTGGGAATGGGGCTGCTGATTTCCACAATTACCCGCAACCAGTTCAACGCCGCACAAGTTGCCCTGAACGCCGCTTTTCTGCCGTCAATTATGCTTTCCGGCTTTATTTTTCAGATAGACAGTATGCCCGCGGTGATCCGCGCGGTGACGTACATTATTCCCGCACGTTATTTCGTCAGCACCCTGCAAAGCCTGTTCCTCGCCGGGAATATTCCGGTGGTGCTGGTGGTGAACGTGCTGTTTTTGAGCGCTTCGGCGGTGATGTTTATCGGCCTGACGTGGCTGAAAACCAAACGTCGGCTGGATTAGGGAGAAGAGCATGTTTCATCGCTTATGGACGTTAATCCGCAAAGAGTTGCAGTCGTTGCTGCGTGAACCGCAAACCCGCGCGATTCTGATTTTACCTGTGCTTATTCAGGTGATTCTGTTCCCGTTCGCCGCCACGCTGGAAGTGACTAACGCCACCATCGCCATCTACGATGAAGATAACGGCGAGCATTCGGTGGAGCTGACCCAACGTTTTGCCCGCGCCAGCGCCTTTACCCATGTGCTGCTACTGAAAAGCCCACAGGAGATCCGCCCAACCATCGACACACAAAAGGCATTACTCCTGGTGCGTTTCCCGGCTGACTTCTCGCGCAAACTGGATACCTTCCAGACCGCGCCGTTGCAGTTGATCCTCGACGGGCGCAACTCCAACAGTGCGCAAATTGCCGCCAACTACCTGCAACAGATCGTCAAAAATTATCAGCAGGAGCTGCTGGAAGGAAAACCGAAACCCAACAACAGCGAGCTGGTGGTACGCAACTGGTACAACCCGAATCTCGACTACAAATGGTTTGTGGTGCCGTCGCTGATCGCCATGATCACCACTATCGGCGTGATGATCGTCACGTCACTTTCCGTCGCCCGCGAACGTGAACAGGGTACGCTCGATCAGTTACTGGTTTCTCCCCTCACCACCTGGCAGATATTTATCGGCAAAGCCGTACCTGCGTTAATTGTCGCCACGTTTCAGGCAACCATTGTGCTGGCGATTGGTATCTGGGCGTATCAAATCCCCTTCGCCGGATCGCTGGCGCTGTTCTACTTTACGATGGTGATTTACGGCTTATCGCTGGTGGGATTCGGTCTGTTGATTTCATCACTCTGTTCAACACAACAGCAGGCGTTTATCGGCGTGTTTGTCTTTATGATGCCCGCCATTCTCCTTTCCGGTTACGTTTCGCCAGTGGAGAACATGCCAGTGTGGCTGCAAAACCTGACGTGGATTAACCCTATTCGCCACTTTACGGACATTACCAAGCAGATTTATTTGAAGGATGCGAGTCTGGATATTGTGTGGAATAGTTTGTGGCCGCTACTGGTGATAACGGCCACGACAGGGTCAGCGGCGTACGCGATGTTTAGACGTAAGGTGATGTAACTTCTTATCTTTCGCCAGCAAAGACACTACTGCTGGGCCAGCAAGGATTGCCAGCCCTGCAATTGCCAGCAAAAAGTTGTTTTCCAGTACGCGGGACAACAGCCACAGCACAATCAGCGCTGCGCCAAAATACCAGGTCGTAGTCAGTTCTTCCAGCACATCTGCCACCTCACGCCAGCGTTGCTCGGGGTGGCGCTGAAACACCAGCATCATCACTACCGTGACACAATACAGTGCGCATAATCCCACGCCGACGTGAACCAGAGTCTTACTCATCCAGCCCACCACCAGCAGCGCCACTACCAGTAAATGCAACATAATCTGCCAGCAACTTAGACCCGTTGCGACACGAACACGTTGTTGCCACTTCATGGCTTCTCTCCTGAAGAATTTATCTCTACTTACTCAGAGTACCGAACTTTACGGAAAATTCCGTAAGACCGCACCTTTTTGTGACGCCGACTACACTATTTCAATGAGATAAGAGGCAAAGACAGGAAAATTATGCCCGATCAAACACAACAATTTTCGTTCAAGGTGCTCACCATCAATATTCACAAAGGCTTTACCGCGTTTAACCGACGCTTCATTTTGCCGGAACTTCGCGACGCCGTGCGTACCGTCAGCGCCGATATTGTTTGCCTGCAGGAAGTGATGGGCGCGCACGAAGTTCATCCGCTGCATGTGGAAAACTGGCCCGATACCTCGCACTACGAGTTTCTCGCCGACACTATGTGGAGCGATTTTGCCTACGGTCGCAATGCGGTGTATCCCGAAGGGCATCACGGAAATGCGGTACTGTCACGCTATCCCATTGAACATTATGAGAATCGTGATGTTTCGATCGATGGTGCGGAAAAGCGCGGCGTGCTCTACTGCCGTATTGTGCCGCCGATGACCGGGAAAGCGATTCATGTGATGTGCGTACATCTGGGCCTGCGTGAAGCGCACCGTCAGGCGCAGCTTGCGATGCTCGCTGAATGGGTGAATGAGCTGCCGGACGGCGAACCGATATTAGTGGCGGGTGATTTCAACGACTGGCGGCAAAAAGCTAATCATCCGTTAAAAGTGCAGGCCGGACTGGATGAGATATTTACCCGCGCCCACGGACGCCCGGCGCGCACGTTTCCGGTGCAATTTCCTCTACTACGACTGGACAGGATCTACGTCAAAAATGCCAGCGCCAGCGCGCCAACCGCGTTGCCGCTGCGGACATGGCGACACCTTTCTGATCATGCCCCTTTAAGTGCGGAGATTCATTTATGAAATGTAGCTGGCGTGAAGGCAATAAGATCCAGTTGCTGGAAAACGGCGAGCAATATTATCCCGCGGTGTTTAAGGCGATTGGCGAGGCACAAGAACGCATCATCCTTGAAACGTTTATCTGGTTTGAGGATGACGTCGGCAAACAGCTGCATGCGGCGCTACTGTCAGCAGCGCAACGCGGGGTAAAAGCGGAAGTCTTGCTGGATGGCTACGGTTCACCGGATCTCAGCGATGAGTTTGTCAATGAACTGACTGCGGCTGGCGTGGTATTTCGTTATTACGATCCCCGCCCTCGCCTGTTCGGTATGCGTACTAATGTATTCCGCCGGATGCATCGCAAAATTGTGGTGATCGACGCACATATCGCCTTTATTGGTGGGCTGAATTACTCCGCCGAGCATATGTCCAGCTACGGTCCAGAGGCTAAACAGGATTACGCAGTGCGCCTTGAAGGGCCGATTGTCGAAGATATTCTCCAGTTTGAACTGGAAAACCTGCCAGGACAGAGCGCGGCCCGACGCTGGTGGCGACGTCATCACAAAGCGGAAGAAAACCGCCAGCCGGGAGAAGCGCAGGTATTATTGGTTTGGCGCGATAACGAAGAACATCGCGATGATATCGAACGCCACTATCTGAAAATGCTCACTCAGGCGCGGCGGGAAGTGATTATCGCCAACGCCTACTTCTTTCCTGGCTATCGATTTTTGCACGCCTTACGTAAAGCGGCACGGCGCGGGGTGCGGATCAAACTGATCATTCAGGGCGAACCGGATATGCCCATTGTCAGAGTCGGCGCGCGTTTACTGTACAACTATCTGGTTAAAGGCGGCGTTCAGGTATTTGAGTACCGCCGCCGCCCGCTCCACGGTAAAGTGGCATTGATGGACGATCACTGGGCGACGGTAGGGTCCAGTAATCTCGATCCGCTCAGTTTGTCGCTAAATCTCGAAGCAAACGTCATCATCCACGATCGTAATTTTAACCAGACGCTACGCGATAATCTGAACGGCATCATCGCCGCCGACTGTCAACAAGTGGATGAAACCATGCTGCCGAAACGCACCTGGTGGAACCTGACCAAAAGCGTGCTGGCATTCCATTTTTTACGCCACTTCCCGGCGCTGGTGGGCTGGCTTCCGGCGCACACGCCGCGGCTGGCGCAGGTTGATCCCCCCGCACAACCGACAATGGAAACGCAGGATCGGGTAGAAACTGAAAACACGGGGGTAAAACCCTGATGAGTAAATCACACCCACGCTGGCGCTTAGCAAAGAAGATCCTCACCTGGCTATTTTTTATCGCAGTGATTGTGTTGCTGGTGATCTACGCCAAAAAGGTAGACTGGGAAGAGGTCTGGAAGGTCATCCGCGATTACAATCGCGTTGCGTTGCTCAGTGCGATTGGGCTGGTGGTCGTCAGCTATCTGATATATGGCTGCTACGACCTGCTCGCCCGTTTCTACTGCGGTCACAAACTGGCGAAGCGCCAGGTGATGCTGGTGTCGTTTATCTGCTACGCCTTCAATCTGACGCTCAGTACCTGGGTCGGCGGCATTGGTATGCGCTATCGTTTGTACTCCCGGCTAGGGTTACCGGGCAGCACTATTACGCGGATTTTCTCGCTCAGTATTACCACCAACTGGCTGGGCTATATTTTGCTGGCCGGGATTATCTTTACCGCAGGCGTGGTGGAGCTGCCGGACCACTGGTATGTCGATCAAACCACGCTGCGCATTCTCGGCATTGGCTTACTGATGATTATCGCGGTTTATTTGTGGTTTTGCGCTTTCGCGAAGCACCGCCATATGACCATCAAAGGGCAAAAGCTGGTGCTGCCTTCATGGAAATTCGCCCTCGCCCAGATGCTGATTTCCAGCGTTAACTGGATGGTAATGGGAGCGATTATCTGGCTGTTGCTGGGTCAAAACGTGAACTATTTCTTTGTACTGGGCGTGTTGCTGGTAAGCAGTATTGCCGGCGTAATTGTGCATATTCCAGCAGGAATTGGGGTGCTGGAAGCAGTGCTTATTGCGCTACTGGCAGGGGAACATACATCAAAAGGAACGATTATCGCCGCCCTGCTCGCTTACCGTGTTCTGTATTACTTTATCCCACTGCTGCTAGCGCTGATCTGTTACCTGTTGCTGGAAAGCCAGGCGAAGAAGCTACGGGCGAAAAATGAAGCGGCAATGTGAAGTTCAGTTAAGTTCTTTTGGTTTGTGCAGATTGTTAGCAAAGTGCTATTTATTCATGGCGGATGCGGCGTGAACGCCTTATCCACCCTACAAAACCGGACTAAGTTAATAGTTTACAATTCCAGTCAGTACCAGCTAAGCATAATGGATCAGCCTCATTACATTTCTTCAGGATTTTATTCATGAGGTTATATAAAAACGATTAACACGCATTTTCCAAAAAGAGAAACTTATCTATTTTTTACGGCTAATGAAAAAACCGCGTATGCCTTTGCCAGACAAGCGTTATAGCTATAGCGGCAAGAATCCCAAAGAAGCCGATAAAATAGTAATAGAGTGTTAATGCACCTATAAAAGCACAACGAACCGGACTCCATAATTCTTCACTATGGCTTTTTCCTGTCAGTTCAAGGAGCTTATTTCGTCCATGCGAGATAATGCCTGACCATAAGACAATCATTAAGCAACTTATTACCCAAACAGGCCGTTCACTCATTAATGCGGTATTCACGATGATCACTAGGGCCAACCCTGTCAACGTCATCATAATGATGAAACGGTGAGAACCAGGATCAACATTAAATAATAAACTGGCCAGCATACTGATTAAAAACATCGCGCCCGCAGTGCTGAACACAAGGATAATGGCAGATACAGGAGCTAAAATAGCAACGACAATCGCCACCAAAGAGATTAAAAACAGATACATTACGCCTGCGATGGCGGCATTTATCTTGTTGATATCTTTACTTAAGCCATACATACAAAGTAATAATAATCCTATGACAACATACATTGGTGGTGAATCATATTTGGTTGCCGTAATTTCGAGATAATTAGCTATCCAGGCCAGTCCTGCGGTTGCCGCCAAACCGACAGCGGTAATGAGCCATATGGCATTTAATATCCTGGCCTCGTACTGAAAATCATTAGTTATGTTTTTTGATGAGTACGATTTCATTATTTTTATATCCTTAAGTTGAATATCAATATCTATTGCAATTAACGCAAAAAACTCATCAATTCACGCTACCACACTAAACCATTAATAAAGTCAAGAACCGTTACAGCAAGTCTAAAAAGGACGCTTAGGATACTGAAATAGAGTGTTATTGCCCCTACAACAATACAGCGAAGAACACCTGAAAATTCAGAGTTGTCGGCAACACGGATCAAATCTTCCAGTGTTGTTGCTTCACAGGCAGCCGTAACGCCCCAGATAACGACAGTCAAAATACTCGCTAACCATACGGAAAAACTGCTGGTAAGAATCAGGTTAACAACAAAAGCAATACTCAAACCACAGAAGATATATAAACATAACTGTCTTACTGGTGGGATAACCCTATTAATACAACAGCATATTAGCGCCATAGCGGCAAACATCCCTCCCGTAATTCCCATTACCCTCGCTATGCTCGAAAAGGTAAAAAGTCTGGAGAAGAGAAAGCCATTAAGTAGGATTATTAGCAGATAGACCAGACATGCGCCTGATGCCTCGAGCCTTTTCAGGGCATCGTTTAACCAGAAACCAATTATTATCAGCGCAGATAAAGCGAAGACAAACGCGCCTGGAGATTCTAGTGAAGCAACCCAATGCAAGTGCTGAAATATCCAGGCACAGCCTGCCGTAGCCCATACTCCAGCAGCTGTTAACCACCAAATTAGGAACAGCATTTTGCTGAGCGAAGCGCTTTTTTGCTGTAATTGAGTAGCAGTGGATCGTCTGTTCAATTGCGTTATCTGCCCCTGAAATTGCGTAGTGGACATAGTCTGGCATTTGCGGCGATTCAGTTCTCATGTAAATGAGCGGAATAGTCTTTATAAAATCCGAAAAAAATCCCGACACATGGCCGGGATATTGATGGTGAAAAAGAATTAACGGCGGTTGCCGAAGATCCTCAACAACATCAGGAACAGGTTGATGAAGTCCAGATATAAGGTTAACGCGCCAAGAATGGAATATTTGCGCAGATTTGACGTGTCGCGGGTATCAATCTGCTCACCCATATTTTTCAATTTCTGAGTGTCATACGCCGTCAATCCGACAAAGACAATCACGCCGATATAGGTAACTGCCCACATCAATGCTTCGCTTTTCAGCCAGAAGTTGACCAGCGATGCCAGCACAATGCCGATTAACGCCATAAACAGCATATTGCCAAAGCCGCTTAGATCACGTTTGGTGGTGTAACCGTACAGGCTCATTGCGCCGAACATCCCGGCAGTAACGACGAAAGTACTGGCGATAGAAGCAGCAGTATAGACAATGAAAATACTGGAAAGCGTAAGACCCGTCAGCGCCGAATAAAGCATAAAGAGCATCGTCGTTACACCTGCGCTCAGCTTTTGAATCATCGCTGATAACACAATAACCAGTGCTAATTGCGCGATGATCAGACCGATTAAAAAAACACGGTTAGTGAACAATAGCTCCATCACGGCCGCAGAATTAGCCGCATACCAGGCAACAAATGCGGTCAGCAACAAGCCAACGGTCATCCAGCCATAGACTTGCGCCATATAAGTTTGCAAGCCAGCCCGGGGTTGTACGATTGAATCAGAACGTGGGAATCTGTCCATGACGATCTCCTGAAGATATAAGGAATATCTTAAGGATACTGCAAATGATGAGGCTGTGCATCGACGCAGCGTAAACGCATGTACTGAGTGGTGAAATTGCCGGACGCAGCGGTGCCTTATCCGGCTAACAAAAAACTACCAGCGTTTTGCCGCCTGCTGATCGCTCTCCCGGGCTTCAACCCAGCGGTCGCCTTCCGGCGTGGCTTCGCGCTTCCAGAACGGTGCGCGGGTTTTGAGATAGTCCATAATAAACTGCCCGGCTTCAAACGCACTGCTACGATGCGCACTGGTGACGCCGACAAAAACGATTTCATCGCCCGGCCATAATTCCCCGATGCGGTGAATCACCGTGACGCGCCCCAGCGGCCAGCGGTTACGCGCTTCATCGACAATTTCTGCCAGTGCTTTTTCAGTCATCCCCGGATAGTGTTCGAGGGTTAATGCTTTGACGCTGTCGCCAAGGTTATGGTTGCGCACCTTACCGGTAAAGGTGACTACCGCACCGTCTTCGTCACGCTCAGCCAGCCACGGATACTCTTCTCCTACGCTGAATGGCTGCGGGCCGACAACAATTTTGGTTTCTGCCATCTTAACCTCCGGTTACCGGCGGGAAGAAAGCCACTTCGTCGCCGTCAGTCAGCGGATGGTCAAAACTCACCAGCGTCTGGTTGACAGCAGCCAGCAATTTGCCATCTTCCAGCGCCAGCGCCCAACGATCGCTCTGTACAGCCAGGTGCTGGCGTAACGCTTCTACGGTTGGGAAATCCGCAGCCGCTTCGGTTGCATCTGTTCCCACCAACTCGCGCACCTGGGCGAAAAAAAGAACTTTAATCATCCGCTTCCACCTTAAAGTCACCTGACTTGCCGCCGCTCTTCGCCAGCAAACGTACCGGACCAATTACCATATCTTTTTGCGCCGCTTTGCACATGTCATAAATGGTCAGCGCCGCCACCGAGGCCGCGGTTAACGCTTCCATTTCAACGCCGGTTTTCCCGGTCAGGCGGCATAAGGTTTCTATACGCACCCGATTGTGCTCCGGCTCGGCCTGCAAATTGACTTCAACTTTACTGAGCATCAGCGGATGACAAAGCGGGATCAAATCCCATGTGCGTTTTGCTGCCTGAATACCGGCAATACGCGCAGTGGCAAATACGTCGCCTTTGTGGTGGCGACCATCAATGATCATCGCCAGCGTCTCGCTGCGCATGGTGACAAAGGCTTCGGCGCGCGCTTCACGCACGGTTTCCGCTTTGGCGGAAACATCCACCATGTGCGCTTCGCCAGCGGCGTTGATATGAGTCAGTTGCGACATACTTATTTCTTCAAATGTGGATGGAAATTACACGGACGCGTACGGGCATCCAGCTGCGGTGCGATGATATTTTCCCAGGCGGTACGGCACGCTTTGGTTGAACCGGGCATGGCGAAAATTAGCGTTTTGTTAGCGACGCCCGCTACCGCACGAGATTGCAACGTTGAGGTGCCAATCTCTTCGAACGACAACATCCGGAACACTTCACCAAAACCTTCAACTTCACGGTCGAACAACGGCAGCAGTGCTTCGGGAGCCTGATCACCTTCCGTCAGGCCAGTACCCCCCGTAATCAACACCACTTGTACATCGTCGCTGGCGATCCACGCAGATACCTGAGCGCGAATAGCGTAGCGGTTTTCTTTCACAATGGCTTTATCGACAACGTGATGGCCCGCTTCTTGCGCCGAATCGCGCAGATAGTGACCGGAGGTATCGTCTTCTTCACCGCGACGATTAGAAACCGTAAGAATAGCAATACGGGTCGGGATAAATTCAGTGCTTACCTGACTCATCTGATCTCTCCTTTTGACGTTTTAGCCGCCAATGTACGATAAGTTTTGCGTAATACCGGTGTTATTTTGATGCAGGAAATGGGTCTGTTTCTTCTCCCGCAGCGCCGCTGAAATACGCGCTTCCAGCGCCTGTTGCTGGGTATCGTCTTCCAGCAGATCGCGCAGGTTAACGCCGCCTTCACCGAACAGGCAGAGATGGAGTTTACCAATGGAGGAGACGCGCAGGCGGTTGCAAGTGGCGCAGAAGTCTTTTTCATACGGCATGATAAGGCCAATCTCTCCGGCGTAATCCGGATGACAAAAGACTTGCGCGGGACCGTCGCTGCGTTGACGTAATTGGTGGATCCAGCCGCGACGCAGTAACTCGTCACGCAGAACCTGACCAGAGATGTGATGCTTACGGAAGAGCTCGCTGCCCTCGCCCGTTTCCATCAGTTCGATGAAACGCAGCTGGATAGGGCGATGCTGGATCCAGTTCAGAAAGGTGTCGAGCTGATGATGATTAACATCACGCATCAGCACGGTATTGACTTTGACCTTCTCAAAACCGGCCTCAAATGCAGCATCGATCCCTGCCATGACCTGGTTGAATTTATCCTGTCCGGTAATAGCCTGAAACTGGCGAGCGTCGAGGCTATCGACACTAACGTTGATACCAGTAAGACCAGCATCACGCCAGTTCGCCACGTCGCGTTCCAGACGGTAACCATTGGTGGTGACCGCTATCTGGCGAATAGCGTCGTTTTCTCGCACAGCGGCGATGATATCGGTAAAGTCGCGACGCAAAGACGGCTCTCCGCCCGTCAGACGGACTTTTTCGGTGCCCAGACTGGCGAAGGCGCGCGTAACCCGGCGAATTTCATCGACGGTAAGAAAGCCTTTATTGGTGACGCCGCTCGGTTTGTAGCCATCCGGCAGGCAGTAGGTGCAACGGAAGTTACACACATCGGTAATCGACAGGCGCAAGTAGTAAAACTTACGCGCAAATGCATCAGTCAGTTGTGAAGCCATGTACACCTTTCCAGATACGGGAGGCGAAGTCATTTCTTCCTTCGCCCTGGTGGCAATCTTTGTAAGCATTGTCACGGCCAAAGCACCGTATCAGTTGACCCAGGTGCAGAGGCTAGAGTGTTTAGTGGTTAAGCCGATACTAGCGTGTAAATGTGATTTTTACCATCCACACTTTCGCTATGTAATCATATATATAGCGTCATGATCGTGCTATTTCGCTACAGAATAAGGGAAAATAGCGGTTTTACTTTGATATACATCATCACGGATGCATAGCGTACATCGTCCTTTAGAGGTAGAAGAAAATAGTTTGTATCCTCAATATTGGCAGGTTAATTGCTGTTTCCCCGCAATTTGCGCTACTGTAGCGCGGAAAATCTGACTCCAGGAAACTATAATGCGCAATCGTACGTTGGCTGACCTTGATCGTGTCGTTGCTCTCGGCGGAGGGCATGGACTGGGACGCGTTCTCTCATCACTTTCGTCTTTGGGTTCTCGTTTAACGGGTATCGTGACCACCACGGATAACGGTGGCTCGACGGGGCGTATTCGCCGCTCAGAAGGTGGAATTGCCTGGGGCGATATGCGCAATTGCCTTAACCAGTTGATAACGGAACCCAGCGTCGCTTCCGCAATGTTTGAATATCGTTTCGGCGGTAATGGCGAACTTTCCGGCCACAACCTTGGAAACCTGATGTTGAAGGCACTGGATCACCTTAGCGTGCGGCCTCTTGAAGCGATTAATCTGATTCGCAATCTGTTGAAAGTGGACGCACATTTGATTCCGATGTCGGAGCATCCTGTTGATTTAATGGCGATTGACGATCAGGGGCATGAAGTATACGGCGAGGTCAATATTGACCAGCTCACCGCGCCGATACAGGAGCTACTCTTAACCCCCAACGTACCTGCCACACGTGAAGCGGTGCTGGCGATTAATGAGGCGGATCTGATCATTATTGGGCCAGGGAGTTTTTATACTAGTCTTATGCCCATTCTGCTGCTCAAGGAAATGGCTCAGGCATTACGCCGAACGCCTGCCCCGATGGTGTATATCGGTAATTTGGGGCGAGAATTAAGCCTGCCTGCTGCAAATCTCAAGCTGGAAAATAAGCTGGCGATTATGGAGCAGTATGTTGGTAAAAAAGTGATTGATGCGGTAGTTGTTGGACCGAAAGCTGATGTATCCGCAGTTAACAACAGAATTGTGATTCAGGAAGTACTGGAGGCCAGCGATATTCCTTATCGTCATGACCGCCAGTTGCTGCATAACGCACTGGAAAAGGCATTACAGGCACTAGGTTAAGCGCCTGTGCCGGGGGCAGAAAAATACGACTGTGACTATGGCGTTTTAAATTATAGAAGGCCATAGTCACCTTTTTTTGGCACAACCCCATTGTTAGCAGCTCATTTATCTTTCCACTTTCTGGAATTTAGTTTTGCTTCTTGATGTTTCTTGTGCCATGACTATTCTAAAAATGTTATAATCCCCATGCTTTGGGAGCCACCGAATCTAAATATTTATCAATACGATGAGAACGAGTATAATCTGCTATATTTTTTGATAAAATGGCCGTGCAATTTAAACCAGAGCCTAATCCCAGTAGTACCGTTAACCAGTTATCCAGAGCTTCAGATTCAACAATCGAGTTTTCCAGTTCATATGCTTTTAGTAAAAGAGCAGCAGAGTAAACTCTGAGGATTTGCGGAGAATTGTATTCCGTTCCTAAACTTGAAGCTGAAGAATATCTTGCGAACACGACAGCAAAACTTATCAGAAGCATTGCTTGTTCCGTTTTATTTGCATTTTCCATTCTGCAAGCCTTCATTAAATCTTTATAATGGTTTCCCTTAATATTTAAACAAGACTTATACTTCACTAGTTCGCTAACATTCTTTTTTTGTTTTATCTTTTTATTTTTACTTAACATTTCATAACCCGCACCTTCTATAGATTGCGCCTGCAATGAGTAATTATCTATGAGTTTCATAAGAGGCGCAAAAATTTCATTTAATTTTATTTGTTCATCAATACCATCCATTTTGGTTTGAGAACAACAACTTTGTGATGCAGTGACAAATGGTTCGTATAGATCACCAAGCTGAAGGATTTTGAGATAATTTTTTAATAAAATATTATGTTGTGACCGTTTCCATGGGTAGGAAAACACTGGGAATTCGGTCATCAATACGGTATTAAGATTAATATCTGCAAGCGAGCACACTTGTTCTGGTGCTGCATATAGATAAAAATGGTCCCAGTCCTTATTTTTAATAGTGGTATCCAACATTTTATTTAAGGCATTAGATGAAAGACGCATTGCACGATTATTTTGCTGTGCTGAAAACAATACGTACCAAGCATCATCATGATCTTGTTGTTTACGCCATTCCGAGAAGTCTGGATAATCATTTCCTTCAGTATAAGGTTTAACATCCTTATGTTGTAAATATGTTTTATAAATATTATATGCTTTTTCTGCCAATATATTATTTTTACTTTTTAGTGCCAGGTCAGTCATCATTACATATGCAGTACTAAATGATAACATTAATGTAGGTTGTTCTGTAAAGCGATCTAAATAATAATTAATCCTCTCTTCACTAAGATTAAACAAAAAAGAAGAAGAGATACAGCAATCAACTGTAATTAATGACAAAATAAAGTTATCAAATATATTTATATCATCATTTTGCAATATATCATTTAATCCCTCTGGTGGTCTGTTAGACGTATAGTATTTTGCTAAGCAATTAATTTCTGATACATCCTTTTTTAATTTTGCAAGGTCATAGATACAATTTTTTGTACTCAGTTCGTTGGCGAGGATTTTTTTTATTTCAGGCATTGAATCTTCAGAGATATCTTCAAAGATTTGATAAATTTTCTGGATATGTTCTTTTGCTTTACATATATCAACCCTGATTAAATCTTGTAATGGAGGAGTATCGTCAAAGAAAAATTTCCGCATAGATCCCGTATGCATTTTTATTATTTTCGCTTCACGCAACACTATATTTTTTAAAATACAAGTACTAAAGTCACCTCTCTCTATAGTTGCGTATTCAAAATTTACCCCCGACATATTCGTACCAGCAACATCACAGGAAAATAAAGTGGCATTCTTGAATGAACTATTTTCAAACTGTGCGCCATTCAATATGGCATACTCCATATAACATCCTGAAAAATCTGCACAACCCTTGGCTTCTGTTAGATCTGTCCTTACAAAACTAGCACCGCTCAATTTGCAATCCATGAGTGTTGCTCTCTTCATATTAGCATCATTAAAATTAACGTTAGAAAAATTTGATTCACCGAATTCAGTATCTTCAAAATTGAGCCTCGAAAAATCAAAGCGCCCATTGGGATCCTGCAAAATAATTAGTTGTCGAGTTCTGACTGGTTTATCTCCAATAAAATAAGTTGTTGTCATCACACTGTCTGAAAATTCTATCTTGCACTTAAAAAGCTCATGCATGTGCGGAGGACAAAAATTTTTCAGGGTCAAAAACTCATTACGTTCTTTATTATATTCTTTTTTTTCATCGGTAAGGTAAGGTGATAAAAACAATCCATAGCGAGAATGGATATCATTATACATTCTACTTAAAAAATCTTTTTTCGTTTCGAAACCCAAAATGAATCGCAGCACATCAAAAAGCCGCTCCCATTTACTCATATAAAAAGCATGGTCATTGTCAGCAAGAAGCAATTGCTCTGCGCGCTTTTCATCAATTTCAAAAGATGACTGTCGATGATTAACTGATAACATCATGCTGCCTCCATCAGATAAACAATTAATTGCTGCAGTCTTCCTGAATACAGTTTATTTACTATCAAAAATCGCTCATTTCAAATAGGCTTGTTCCCGATTACACAAATAAAAGCATATTATTTATTAACTTTTAAATAATTACACCTATAATTATAACAATTAATATATATGCATTATCATTATATTAAACTTAAGATAATTGAGATAAAGAGTATTGTCGTTAATATAAATTGAGTCCATTGGATAAACTTGACTCATGTTATGTCTTGCGTAGAAGGATCTAAACACACTTAACTTCGAACTTTCATTAACACATTAATTTTGTCCGACTAAATGAGCGATTTTTGATAGAAAAATATCTTTACTTGTTTAAAAAATTACTCAATTTGATAACAAACGATTGAGTAAGTAAGTACCCTCAAAAAGCAACGATTATCTTATTATGCGGCGAATTTAGTACTTTAACATTAAAAGGAAATAATTATGCACCCTAGATTTTTTACATCATGCACTCCCCGTCTTCCGGAAAGATTTCCAGAAAAATGCCCCCCAAAAGTTTTGCATTCATGGTTTGATAATGGCGCAAAAAAATTTAATGAGGAATTTGCACGCTGGAAAGAGCTCGGGCGTGAAAATGATTTCAATAATCAGTTTATAAGTTCATATATAAATAATAATATCAGCACCTACCAGAATATATCAAATGGTTTACATAATAATATTAATACAATACATGATTTATTAATTGAAAACACATCAAGAATGCCGCTTTCGGAAAGTTTAGACACATTATTAGTTATGGGACAGTTATTTGAAAGTGAATATAACAGAATATTCGCAAATATACCTTTGTTTGCAAACCTCTTTAAAGCAGCCCTAATACAATATATAACAAACAATAACACACTACTAATTGAAATATATAAAAACGCTCTAAATAAAATTCATAATAAAGAGGCCATAAGTTTCATTATTCAGAATATTTTTACTCAATCGATAGATGATCCCTGCTTTTACGAACCGTGCAATTTACATTTTTTACTTGATATCGCTAACAATTATGTCTTTTCTTTTAAAAAAGAGATGTTATTATCAGAACCACACTTACAAAACTCATTCCTGGAAATAATCAATCATTTTAATAATGATGAAGACAAAATAAGAGGTATTATTTTATTTATTTCTTATCTTGAAAATCTAGCTATTAAAATCAAGATTAACTTAAAGGATTTCCTGGAGAAGCTAAGATTTTCTAATATAAAAATTAAGATTGAACTCTATACCCATTTATTCAAAGCATTACCTGAAATAAAAGGGAGCGATATTATATCACTATATTTTACTATTGAATCAGCCTATAAAGAAGATATGCCAAAACAATTAACTGAACTGTTAAATTTAGTTACAAACATTCCTGACATTGAAGATAAATTTCAATTCATAACTAAATTGGGTCATGCATACTGCCTCTCCGGAATTAATCTTTCAGATTACTCAACCTTTCTTTTAAAATTATTTCAGGATACTAAAGTAAACAGATTATGTGATTATTATAAGTTAAGAGTTCCTGGTGAACCAGAGTATCAACTTAGAATACCTTTAGATGGGTTGACATTTCAAATGCTTAGTGAACTGTACAGAGTATCGCCAGAAAACGTTTTCATTTTCGATGAACTTTTTCGAGAAATGATTGATTTCAGCACATTCGAAGGACGAGTGAGTTATTACAACACCATACTTTATTTAATAAACCAGAATACCGAAAGCATCAATAAAATAAATCTATTTAGCCATTTGATTAAACGTCTTCCATTATGTAATTTCAAAACTCAAGACTTTGAAACAAGATTAATACTTGCATTGCCTGAGTTAACAATCGAGCATGTGAATAAAACCGTATTAGAATATTTAAACGAGCTTACTGATATGTACAAAAGAAAACCATATTTAATTCTCACTGACCATGATAAATATTTTAGCTTTATCAAATATGCATTTAACAATGGAAATATTAAGATATCAAATGCCTTGATTGACGTCATAGAGAAAATAAATACAGAAAATCCTACTTCCCAGAGAACAAAAAGAAATCTTTCTGTATTAACGCAACCATTCAAAACATGCCAAATTTTATGAATAACGTAAATAAGTAATGAGTTTTAGTTTAGCACATCAACGTACCAGAGCCGCTTGCAACTCTGGTACGCTTCCTTTTTCACCAGTGTAACTGCACTATGCATGTTAACTGCTTTTGAACATAACAAGCGAAACCGAGCATTTTCCCATCTCCAACATCACGAAGCCGCAATGAACAATTCACGCAGCTGATGCAACTGGTCACGAATTTGCGCCGCTTCTTCGAACTCCAGATTCTGCGCGTGTTGCATCATTAGCCCTTCCAGTTCATGGATTTTCTGCTGCAACGCTTTAGGCGACATATCCATCGGCACATTATCCGGCTCAACAATCGGTCGCGATTTTCCTCTGCCCTTCGCTTTGGTTTTAGCAATGTTCTGCCCCAGCGCCAGGATATCGACCACTTTCTTGTTCAAGCCTTGCGGCGTAATGCCGTGTTCCTCGTTGTACTTCTGCTGTTTCTCGCGGCGACGTTCGGTTTCGCCAATCGCTTTCGCCATTGATGGGGTGATCTTATCGCCGTAGAGAATCGCTTTACCGTTAACGTTACGTGCCGCACGACCAATGGTCTGGATCAACGAACGTTCGGAACGCAGGAAGCCTTCTTTGTCGGCGTCGAGGATCGCCACCAGCGAAACTTCCGGCATATCCAGACCTTCGCGCAGTAAGTTGATCCCTACCAGCACGTCGAACTCACCCAGACGCAAGTCGCGGATGATTTCCATGCGCTCGACGGTATCGATATCTGAGTGAAGATAACGCACACGCTCGCCGTGTTCTTCGAGATATTCCGTAAGATCTTCCGCCATCCGCTTAGTCAATGTTGTGACCAGTACACGCTCGTTAATTGCCGCTCGCTGGCGAATCTCCGAAAGAAGATCATCAACCTGTGTTGCCACCGGTCGCACTTCGATAATCGGGTCAAGCAATCCGGTTGGACGTACGACCTGATCCACCACATCACCACCGGATTTTTCCAGCTCGTAATTACCCGGCGTCGCCGAAACATAGATGGTTTGTGGCGCTAATGCTTCGAACTCTTCAAACTTCAGCGGACGGTTATCCAGCGCTGATGGTAGGCGGAAACCGTACTCCACCAGCGTCTCTTTACGCGCCCGGTCACCACGATACATACCGCCAATTTGTGGAATGGTGACGTGAGATTCATCGACGACCAGTAGCCCATCGGCAGGCAGGTAATCAAACAGCGTCGGCGGTGGCTCACCTGGTCCACGGCCGGAGAGGAAGCGTGAGTAGTTTTCAATGCCCGAGCAATATCCCAGTTCGTTCATCATCTCCAGATCAAACTGGGTACGCTGGGTCAGCCGCTGCTCTTCCAGCAGTTTGTTATTCTCCAACAGCACTTTGCGTCTGGCGGCCAGTTCTTCTTTGATCTCTTCCATCGCCTGTACGATGCGCTCGCGCGGCGTGACGTAGTGCGTTTTCGGGTAGATGGTAAAACGTGGAATAGTAGAGACAATCTGCCCGGTTAGCGGGTCAAATAACGACAATCGTTCAACTTCCTCATCAAACAGCTCCACGCGAAGTGCAATGTCATCCGATTCTGCCGGGAAGATATCAATCACCTCGCCACGAACGCGGAAAGTGCCACGCTGGAAGGCTTGATCATTCCGGGTGTATTGCAGCTCCGCCAGTCGACGCAGGATCGCGCGCTGATCGATAATCATACCGACCGTAAGATGGAGCATCATCTTGAGATATAAATCAGGATCGCCCAGACCATAAATCGCGGAAACCGATGCCACCACAACCACATCACGCCGCTCCAGCATCGCTTTGGTGGCGGACAAACGCATCTGCTCGATATGTTCGTTTACCGAGGCATCTTTCTCAATGAAGGTGTCGGAACTCGGTACATAGGCTTCCGGCTGATAATAGTCGTAGTAGGAGACGAAATATTCCACCGCGTTTTCCGGGAAGAACTCTTTCATTTCGCCGTACAGCTGGGCCGCCAGCGTTTTGTTGGGCGCCAGTACCATGGTTGGGCGCTGAAGGTCAGCAATGACATTGGCAATGGTGAAGGTTTTCCCGGAGCCAGTCACGCCAAGCAACGTCTGGTGCGCCAGGCCATCTTCCAGCCCCTCTTCGAGACGTCGAATCGCCTCTGGCTGATCGCCAGAAGGTTTAAAAGCGGAATTCAGTTTGAACGGTTTACTCATGAGTCGCTACCTGAAGGAGTTGGGCGGGCAGGTATGTAATTTTACTCGTCGTACTTAATTATGCCAACAAATTATACTGGATAAAAAAACAGTTCCCCACCATAATATTTCTGTTACAGCGTAAACTCCGCTGTCAATCATGAGCAAAATTTACTCTGTGGCGAGATAAAACTCCGGCCTTACGGGGTTATCCCCAAAGCAACGGCTTTTTTAACATTTGTCAAGATGAGTGATGACAGTTTTATGGCAAGAGATGCCTCTTCAGTGACTGCCATTGCAATTATCTAACCAGTTAAAAAATAAAAGATATTTCTTTGAGCCGTCTTTAACGCCAATTCGCGTGCAAGCCGCGTATTCTCTCGCTTGCCTCGTGTTTTCTAACTCTAATACACATGGTTATCCACAGGAATAGTGGATAACTGTCTGCAGCCCCTATCCCCCGCCGCCTGGGCAATTCCCACATTCACCGCATGATGCGGAAGTAAAATTTTTTTCGTGATTATTTTAGAATTTAATTGGTTAAATTGCAGTCAACCGAAGACGCGATCTCGCTCGCAATTTAACCAAATACAGGATGGCTACAACAAGGCAAGGTTTATGTACTTTCCGGTTGCCGCATTTTCTGGATTTTCTGCAAGCCAGGGAATTTCGCCCAGCAGCGGCGCGGGAATCATGCGGGTGAGCGTGGTCATATATTCAGCGTGACGTTTTCCAGGAGGCGTGACATCATTCGCCACCCAACCCGCCAGAGTGAGTCCGGCGTGTTGTATTGCCTGTGCCGTCAACATCGCGTGATTAATACAGCCGAGTTTCACACCAACTACCAGTATCACCGGCAGTTGTTCCTGTGTTACCCAATCCGCAAAAGTGAAAGTGTCAGAAAGCGGCGTAAACCAGCCGCCAGCACCTTCCACTAACACCCAGTCAGCCTGTTGTTCAAGCGCGCGTAATCCAGCGCTCATTACCGATGATTCTATCGGCCTGCCCTCTAGCGCGCTAATGATGTGCGGCGAAGTGGGTTCTGCAAAGGTGTAAGGATTTACCGTTGCGTAATCCAGCTGCAGGCTGCCGTTGTGCTGTAACGCCAGCGCGTCACTATTACGTAAGCCGTCCGGGGTCTTTTCGCTGCCAGAGGCGACCGGTTTATAACCTGCCGTCCGATAACCTGCTGCCTTCGCGGCTTGTAAAAGTGCACAACTGGCGACAGTTTTCCCCACTTCGGTATCCGTTCCGGTGACAAAATAACGTTTACTCACGAGCAATCACTCCCAAAAAAAGATGATACGTCAGAGGATATCGCCCCTGTTGTTGCGGCCAGGCCAGTTGCAATCGCTGCAACTGCGAACGCGTTAATATTCGTGGGTAGCGCCCTTCATGAAGATGCGTTGCACCGATGCCTTTCAGCGAACGCATGGCACTGAGCGCATCATCAAACCAAAGCGTGATGGGCAGAATATGGTGTTGATAATTAACGCCGTTCAGCGACTGTTCGATTTCATCTGGCGGTAAAAAGCGATTAGCATGCGGGCGCTCGTCCACCGCCTGCCACGCCTGATGCAGTTCGGGGAGCGATCCCTGCACCAGCGTGGTAAACGCGACCACGCCTCCGGGGCGCACCACGCGATACAGCTCGCGAAGTGCCGTGGATAAATTACCGCACCACTGCACCGCGAGATTGCTCCATGCAAGATCGAAGGTTGCAGTCGCTAACGGCAGGGATTCGATATCTCCCGCCAGATAATGGTCTGCGGCATCCTTCTGGCGTGCCTGAACAAGCATTGGCGGCGAGAGATCTAACGCTGTCACCTGCGCGTGACGTTCCCGCCAGTGGCGACTCATCCAGCCAGGTCCACAACCCGCATCCAGTACGTGGGTGTATTTACGCTGTGGGAGCATTGCCAGTAAGACGTCAGCACTCTGGCGCTGTAGATCCGCATGTTGCTCATAATGTGCGGCTGCCCGACCAAATGCCGCAGCAATGGCTTGTTTATTAACCGTTGCCATGCAGCACCTCCAGCAGACGGTCGATATCCTGCATTTCATGCGCGGCGGTTAGCGTTAAGCGCAGTCGCGCAGTACCAGCGGGTACGGTTGGCGGGCGAATCGCCGTGACCCAGCAGCCTTGCTGGCGCAGTTTTTCTGCCAGTTGTAACGCACGGCTGTTATCACCGACAATCAATGGCTGGATGGCGCTGTATGAATCAGCAAGCGTAAACGGCAAATCCTGTACTCCGGCACGAAAACGCGTAATGAGTGCCGCCAGTTTTTCGCGCCGTGCATCACCCTCATCACTGCGAATGACCGCCAGCGACGCACGTAATGCCTGCGCCTGAGCGGGCGGCATACTGGTGCTGTAAATAAGATGGCGGGCAAATTGCAGTAGATAATCCGCCACCGTATCGGAGCAAAGCACCGCTGCCCCGCTGACGCCAAATCCTTTGCCAAAAGTCACCACCAGAAGTTCCGGTTTCACCTGCTGTTGCCAGCAGCTACCGCGCCCCTGTTCACTGATCACGCCCGTGCCGTGGGCATCGTCGACCATCAACCAGCCGTTGTGCTGTTGCGTTACCTGCTGGATTTCCGCCAGTGGCGCACTATCGCCGTCCATGCTGAACACGCCTTCTGTCACCACCAGTTGCTGCCCCGGACAGGGGGAAGCAAGCAGTCGCGCCAGATGAGCGACATCGTTATGGGTAAAACGGCGAAGCTGCGACGGGCTTAAACTGGCAGCTTCCAGCAATGAGGCGTGACTCAGCCGATCGGCAACAATACGGTCCTCTTTCGCCGTCATCGCGGTAATGACTGCCTGGTTAGCGGCAAAACCAGAGATAAACAGCAGTGCCCGCGAATAGCCCAGCCACTCGGCCAGTTCTTCTTCCAGCGCCTGATGCGCCACGCTATAACCGCTGACGTGACCGGAACCGCCGCTACCGACGCCAAATTGCTCCGCACCCTGCTTCCATGCACGGATGATGTGCGGATGATGACTTAAACCTAAATAATCGTTACTGGAAAAGTTCAGATACTGGCATTCATCCGCCACCAGCCAGCGTCCGGCCCCTTGCGCCACCGGATAACGGCGACGCAGGGCATCGGCAGCACGCCGCGCATCGAGCGCCGCGTTGATTTTCTCCTGCCAGCTCATAGTGCTGCCGCGTTGTAATATTCGTCAGTGTCCGGGGTCATCAGCGCCTGTTCAAGACGTTGCTGTTGTTCGTTATCGCCCGCCAGCACTGCGGTTTGCTGCGGATTTAACCCCAGTTTGCGGAACAGTTGCAGGTCTTTATCTTCTTCCGGATTCGGCGTGGTCAGCAATTTGCAACCGTAGAAAATCGAGTTTGCGCCAGCCATAAAGCACATCGCCTGAGTCTGTTCGTTCATCTGCTCGCGTCCGGCAGAAAGGCGCACGTAAGAGGTCGGCATCATGATCCGCGCGACTGCAATAGTGCGAATAAAATCAAAGGCATCGACATCATCGTTATCCGCCAGCGGCGTGCCTTTCACCTTCACCAGCATGTTGATTGGTACGCTTTCCGGCGGCGTCGGCAGGTTTGCCAGTTGCAGCAATAATCCAGCGCGATCTTTTACCGTTTCGCCTAAACCCACAATGCCACCTGAGCAGACTTTGATCCCGGCATCGCGCACTTTTTCCAGCGTATCGAGACGTTCCTGATAAGTGCGTGTGGTGATGATATTGCCGTAAAACTCCGGCGAGGTATCGAGGTTGTGGTTGTAGTAATCCAGCCCGGCATTCGCGAGGCGCTGCGCCTGAGATTCACTCAACGTGCCCAGCGTCATACACGCCTCCAGGCCCATCGCTTTTACCCCCTGCACCATCTGTTCCAGGTACGGCATATCGCGTTCGTGGGGATTCTTCCACGCCGCGCCCATGCAAAAACGCGTCGATCCCGCCGCTTTCGCTTTGCGCGCCGACTCCAGTACCTGTTCAACTTCCATCAACCGCTCAGCTTCCAGTCCGGTTTTATAACGCGAGCTTTGCGGACAGTATTTGCAATCTTCCGGACAAGCTCCGGTTTTAATTGACAGCAAAGTACTGACCTGCACCTGACGAGGATCGAAATGCTGACGATGCACCTGCTGCGCTTCAAACAGCAGATCCAGCAACGGTTTTTCAAATAATTCTGTGACTTGCGACAATGTCCAGCGTGGGCGGTGAGCCATGGGGCTTCTCCAAAACATGTTTTTTGTTGTTAATTCGGTGTAGACTTGTAAACCTAAATCTTTTCAATTTGGTTTACAAGTCGATTATGACAACGGACGATCTTGCCTTTGACCAACGCCATATCTGGCACCCATACACATCCATGACCTCCCCGCTACCGGTTTATCCGGTGGCGAGCGCCGAAGGTTGCGAGCTGATTTTGTCTGACGGCAGACGCCTGATTGACGGTATGTCGTCCTGGTGGGCGGCAATCCACGGCTACAATCACCCACAACTTAATGCCGCGATGAAGTCGCAAATTGATGCCATGTCGCATGTGATGTTTGGCGGTATCACCCATGCGCCGGCCATCGAGCTATGCCGCAAACTGGTGGCGATGACGCCGCAACCGCTGGAGTGCGTTTTTCTCGCGGACTCCGGCTCCGTAGCGGTGGAAGTGGCGATGAAAATGGCGTTGCAGTACTGGCAAGCCAAAGGCGAAGCGCGCCAGCGTTTTCTGACCTTCCGCAATGGTTATCATGGCGATACCTTTGGCGCGATGTCGGTGTGCGATCCAGACAACTCAATGCACAGCCTGTGGAAAGGCTATCTGCCAGAAAACCTGTTTGCTCCCGCGCCGCAAAGCCGCATGGATGGCGAATGGGATGAACGCGATATGGTGGGCTTCGCACGTCTGATGGCGGCGCATCGTCATGAAATCGCGGCGGTGATCATTGAACCGATTGTTCAGGGCGCTGGCGGAATGCGCATCTACCATCCGGAATGGTTAAAACGAATCCGCAAAATGTGCGATCGTGAAGGTATCTTGCTGATTGCGGACGAGATAGCCACCGGTTTTGGTCGTACCGGCAAACTGTTTGCCTGCGAACATGCGGGGATCGCGCCGGACATTTTGTGCCTCGGTAAAGCCTTAACCGGCGGTACGATGACCCTTTCCGCCACGCTCACTACGCGCGAAGTGGCTGAAACTATCAGCAACGGCGAAGCCGGATGCTTTATGCACGGGCCAACCTTTATGGGCAATCCGCTGGCCTGCGCGGCAGCAAACGCCAGCCTGGCCATTATCGAATCTGGCGACTGGCAGCAGCAGGTAGCGACTATTGAAGCACAACTGCGCGAGCAACTGGCTCCTGCCCGTGACGCCGAAATGGTTGCCGATGTGCGCGTGCTGGGAGCGATTGGCGTGGTCGAAACCACTCGTCCGGTGAATATGGCTGCGCTGCAAAAATTCTTTGTCGAACAGGGTGTCTGGATCCGACCTTTTGGCAAGCTGATTTACCTGATGCCACCCTATATCATTCACCCGCAACAGTTGCAGCGCCTGACCGCAGCGGTTAATTGCGCGGTGCAGGATGAAACATTTTTTTGCCAATAACGAGCAGTCAGCGTGAGGTTTTCTGGCTACACTTTCTGCAAACAAGAAAGGAGGGTTCATGAAACTCATTAGTAATGATCTGCGCGATGGCGATAAGCTGCCGCATCGCCATGTCTTTAACGGCATGGGTTACGATGGCGATAATATTTCGCCGCATCTGGCATGGGATGATGTTCCTGCGGGAACCAAAAGTTTTGTCGTCACCTGCTACGACCCGGATGCGCCAACTGGCTCTGGCTGGTGGCACTGGGTAGTTGTTAACTTACCCGCTGATACCCGCGTATTACCGCAAGGGTTTGGCTCTGGTCTGGTAGCAATGCCAGACGGCGTTTTGCAGACGCGAACTGACTTTGGTAAAACCGGGTACGATGGCGCAGCGCCGCCGAAAGGCGAAACCCATCGCTACATTTTTACCGTTCACGCGCTGGATGTAGAACGTATTGATGTCGATGAAGGTGCCAGCGGCGCGATGGTCGGGTTTAACGTCCATTTCCACTCTCTGGCAAGCGCCTCGATTACTGCGATGTTTAGTTAATTGCTCAACCAGATGGCGCAATGCCATCTGGTATCACTTAAAGGTATTAAAAACAACTTTTTGTCTTTTTACCTTCCCGTTTCGCTCAAGTTAGTATAAAAAAGCAGGCTTCAACGGATTCATTTTTCTATTTCATAGCCCGGAGCAACCTGTGAACACATTTTCAGTTTCCCGTCTGGCGCTGGCATTGGCTTTTGGCGTGACGCTGACCGCCTGTAGCTCAACACCGCCCGATCAACGTCCTTCTGATCAAACCGCGCCTGGTACCTCTTCTCGCCCGATTCTGTCGGCAAAAGAAGCGCAGAATTTCGATGCTCAACACTATTTTGCATCCCTGACACCAGGTGCGGCAGCGTGGAATCCTTCCCCGATTACCCTGCCTGCGCAACCTGACTTTGTTGTCGGCCCGGCGGGTACTCCGGGTGTAACGCATACCACGATTCAGGCGGCGGTAGATGCGGCAATTATCAAGCGCACCAACAAGCGCCAGTATATTGCCGTGATGCCTGGTGAATATCAGGGAACGGTGTATGTCCCTGCCGCTCCGGGTGGAATTACTCTGTACGGTACAGGTGAAAAACCGATTGATGTGAAGATTGGGCTTTCCCTTGATGGGGGCATGAGCCCTGCCGACTGGCGTCACGACGTCAACCCGCGCGGCAAATATATGCCAGGTAAACCAGCGTGGTATATGTACGATAGCTGCCAGAGCAAACGCAGCGACAGTATCGGCGTTCTCTGCTCTGCGGTCTTCTGGTCACAAAACAATGGCCTGCAACTGCAAAACCTGACCATCGAAAACACGCTGGGTGATAGCGTAGATGCGGGTAACCATCCGGCGGTGGCACTGCGTACTGATGGCGACAAAGTGCAGATCAATAACGTCAACATTCTCGGTCGTCAGAATACATTCTTTGTCACCAACAGTGGTGTGCAAAACCGTCTGGAAACCAACCGTCAGCCGCGTACTCTGGTGACCAACAGTTACATTGAAGGGGATGTGGATATCGTTTCTGGTCGCGGCGCAGTGGTGTTCGATAATACCGAATTCCGCGTGGTGAACTCACGTACTCAGCAAGAAGCGTATGTGTTTGCACCGGCTACGCTGTCTAACATCTATTACGGTTTCCTCGCCGTAAACAGCCGCTTCAATGCTTCCGGTGATGGCGTGGCGCAACTGGGCCGCTCGCTGGATGTTGATGCCAATACCAACGGTCAGGTGGTGATCCGTGATAGCGCCATCAACGAAGGTTTTAACACGGCTAAACCGTGGGCCGATGCGGTGATTTCCAATCGTCCGTTTGCGGGTAATACTGGCAACGTTGATGATAACGACGAAGTACAGCGTAATCGGAATGACACTAACTACAACCGCATGTGGGAATACAATAACCGCGGCGTGGGTAGCAAAGTGGTTGCAGAGGCGAAGAAGTAAAAGCGATTAACTTTTTGCCGGATGCGGCGTAAACGCCTTATCCGGCCTACAGTTCGATGCGATTCGTAGGTCAGATAAGATACGTCAGCATCGCATCCGACAATAAGTGCCGGATGCGGCGTAAACGCCTTATCCGGCCTACGGTTCGATGCGATTTGTAGGTCGGATAAGATGCGTCAGCATCGCATCCGACAATAAGTGCCGGATGCGACCAACATTTACATGGCGCTTTTTAAAGCTGACGATTTTTATTGAAGTTAATCAAACTACCCGCTTTGATAATCTCGCGCTCTTCAGCAGTCAGACTTTCCATATAGAGCGTAATCTCTGTTACCGGCGCATCTTCATGGATCACATAACCTTTAAACGTCGTACCTGGATTATCCAGCGCCATTTTAATGCCAGGGATGTAAATGTAATCGCCCACTTCAAAGTTCGGTACTTCCGCCATCTGCAGCGGTAACATTCCCCAGTTGATGACGTTAGAACGGTAGCGTTTAGTCGCGTACTCCTCAGCAATATTCGCCAGACCGCCAATCACACGCTGGCAGCTCGCCGCCTGCTCACGCGCAGAACCATCGCCTGGTTTCACCGCATAGACCATGCTGCCAATTTCAGTTTGCAGCGGATCAATATGCTCCTGACCAGCAATCTGCTTAATGCGCGCAAACACCTCTGTCAGCTCGCTGACATTGCCCGCCAGACGCTGATTTTCCAGCTCGGCAGTCGCTTTACTTCTGCCAACATAGCCCGGATCACGGCGTGACAGGGTAAACTCCGCCAAACCAATCGGATTTGAACGATAAGAAGAGGTTTCACCGGAAGGAATCAATTCGTCGGTGGTGGTCACTTCGTCGAGGATCTTCGAGCACACTTTGAGGACGATATTGTCAGTCAGCGCCCCCAATTCCGGCCAGTCTTTGATGTTCGGTCCGTAGATCAGCGATTGCTGGGTCGCCCCTTTCACAAAGCCCTGATAGACGCGATTTTTATACGGCGTGACATCGAAGGCATACTCCGGCACGATGTCCCAGCAGTCCAATTCACTTGCAGAGGTTAAATAACCACCGTTTGCGGCTGTTGCAGCGATAGAACGGGCATCCATCAACGCCACCGCTGACATCTGACCGTTGGCTGGCTTAGAGCCTTCGCGATTCGGGAAGTTACGCGTGGTGTGGCGAATACTCAAACCGTTGTTGATTGGCGTGTCGCCCGCGCCAAAGCATGGGCCGCAAAACGCAGTTCTGATGATTGCGCCTGCGCCAATCAAATCTGCTACCACGCCTTTTTTGGCTAAATCCATAAACACCGGCTGTGATGATGGATAAACCGCCAGCGAGAAGGTGTCATTGCCACAGGATTGACCGCGCAGCGCATTAGCTGCAGCGATAACGTTTTCATAGTTACCGCCAGAACAGCCCGCGATAATCCCCTGCTGCACTTTCAGGCGACCATTTTCTACTTTATCCAGCAGCGAGAGTTTGGCTTTACCGTGCGCCACGCGTTCGGACTCAATTTCAATCTCACGCAGAATGTCGGTCAGGTTCTGGTTAAGCGTGTCGATTTCATACACGTTGCTCGGGTGGAACGGCAGCGCAATCATTGGTTTGATGGCGCTTAAATCAACGCTGATGCAACCATCGTAGTACGCCATCGGTTGTGGATTAAGCTGGCAATAATCCTGGCCGCGACCGTGCAGCGCCAGCCAGTTATGCACTTCTTCATCAGTTTGCCAGACGGAGCTTAAACAGGTGGTTTCAGTGGTCATCACGTCAACGCTGTTACGGAAATCGGTAGAGAGCGCGCTAACGCCCGGTCCAACAAACTCCATGACTTTGTTTTTGACGTAACCGTTTTTGAACACCGCGCCAATGATCGCCAGCGCCACATCCTGCGGTCCAACATAGGGGGCAGGTTTTCCGGTCAGATGCACCGCAACAACTCCCGGATAGTCGATATCCCAGGTGTCATTAAGCAGCTGTTTTACCAACTCACCGCCACCCTCACCGACTGCCATTGTCCCTAATGCACCGTAACGGGTGTGGCTGTCTGACCCGAGGATCATTTTGCCGCCGCCTGCCATCATTTCACGCATATATTGATGGATTACAGCAATATGCGGAGGCACAAAAATACCGCCATAACGCTGCGCTGCCGATAAACCAAAAATATGGTCATCACCGTTAATAGTGCCGCCGACGGCGCAGAGTGAGTTATGGCAGTTGGTCAGCACATACGGCAGCGGGAAACGTTCCATTCCGGACGCTTTAGCGGTCTGTACAATACCAACAAAGGTAATATCATGAGAGGCTAATGAATCAAACTTAATTTTAAGTTTGTCCATATTTCCGGACGTATTATGAGAAGAAAGAATAGACCAGGCAATAGTGCCTTTTTTGGCTTCTTCTTTTTTAATTTCGCCGCTGAAATGTTCTTCGGCAATTATTTCGTTATTACTGGCGAGAAACACGCCTTTTTCAGATAACTTGATCATCAAATGCTCCAGATATCTGCGCACCGTTAAGTGCGCAGAAAGATAATAAATGGATATACTCTAAATAATTCGAGTTGCAGGAAGGCGGCAAGCGAGTGAATCCCCAGGAGCTTACATAAGTAAGTGACTGGGGTGAGCGAACGCAGACGCAGCACATGCAACTTGAAGTATGACGAGTATATTTACAGCATGTTCCAGCCGATCAGCATATTCCACCACCACACGCCGAGGGTGATATGTACCAGGAAGGTTAATATCGTCAGTACCGCACCGACCAACCACCAGGATTTAATATCGTTATAGCCTACGCCGAAGATGACCGGACCTGCCGCACCGCCATAGTGAGTAACCATGCCGCCATAGGAGTTGGAGAAAAGCAGCGCCAGCGCAGTTAACATTAACGGTGCGCCGGAGACGTTCGCCAGCATGGCAAATACCGGTAACATGGCAACGATATAGGCACTACCGGAAGCAAAGAAATAACGCACGATGATGCTAAGGAAAATAATAACGAAGAAAGCTACGTTACCATGGCCGTCAAATGCCAGGTTATTTTTAAAGACTTCAGCTAACCATTCGAAGAATTTAACTTTCGATAATAAGGAGCTTAAGCCGATAATACCGCCGTACCAGATTAAGGTATTCCAGCCGCCTTTATTTTTCACCACGTCTTCCCAGGTAACGATCCCCAGCAGCAGCATGGTCGCCATAACAACGATTGCCACAGTGGATTCATCTACCCCGAGCGTTTTACTGAAAATCCAGCCCAACAGCGCCAGCACAAAGACACCGAGCAGCATTTTTTCGCGAATTTTCATCGGGCCCAGTTCGGCAAGGCCCGCTTTAGCGATAGTTTTGTTATCCACCTTTTTAATTTCTGGCGGATACATGGTGTAAATCACCAGCGGAGTGACCAGCAGCATAATGATGCCCGGTAAACCAGCGGCCAGTGCCCATCCACCCCAGCTAATTTGCAGGTGCAGAATGTCGTTGATCATTTTCAGCGCCAGAATGTTCCCCGCCATTGCAGTAAAGAACATATAGCTGGTGGTTTTAGTAACCATGTAAATGGACATCATCAGGTAATGTCCAACACGACGTGGGCTTTTTTCAGGTTCTGACCCCAAAGCCACCGCCACGCTGTTGATGATCGGTAACACAATGCCGCCCGCACGCGCGGTGTTAGACGGTGTTGCCGGAGCCAGTACCAGATCGAGGAATACCGTAACGTAACCCAGCCCCAGGGTAGTGCTACCAATTTTGCCAATCAATAAATAGGCAATACGTTTACCTAACCCTGTGGTCACAAATGCGGCGCTTAAGGTAAACGCCGAGAACACCAGCCAGGTGGTACCTGAAGAGTAACCGCTTAATACGGCGGTGGTCTTAAATGCACCATCGGATAAATTACCGACCACCACCATTGAGGCAGCAACGGCAATTAACAGTACGACAGGTTCCGGGAAAGGCTTGATAACCAGCCCGACGATTGCTGCCAGGTAAATACCAAAAAGCACCCACGCCAGTTCGCTTAATCCTGCCGGAGCTGGCATAAAGCCAATAATACATGGGATCGCTAATATCAGAATTAGCTTCCATAACGATTTTTTATTCATTTAAAATCCTGTTCTTTCTGTATGACTTATACAGAAGTCCTTTGTTAATTGCCCTTATCACGACAACGACCTTTTCAGGGAAGATAAACTTCACCGGAAAATATTTTTCTGGTCGTCCGAATAACAGATGCGCGTAAGGTTGTGGCATCCTGACCTTCATTGCTTAAATGAACGTCGAGCGCACCACTGGGATGTTCAATATTGATATTGCCATATCCTACAGAAGGGACGATTTGTCGGGTGACGGTGCCTTCCAATGCACAGCTACTGGAAATGGCAATAGCACCGGTTATCGCCAGCGCACGATGGCAGGAGTGCGGCATAAAATAACGCACATTAATTGCCCCGCCTTTCTGTGCTGGAGAAATAAGCACAGGCTTAGGGATAACCATATTACTGACATCACCTAAGCCCATTGCTTTACCCGCTTGTAGGCGGATAGATTCAATGCGGGCTAATAATGTTTTGTCGGCATCCAGTTCCGCCGGTAATTCATAGCCTGTTTTACCCAGATATTCAGCCGGAATAATGACGACTGGCATCGCCATATCAATACAAGTCACTGGAACATCGTCAAAATAATCAATCTGATTATCAGTCGGGAAGACTTTTCCAGTTTTTGTTCCGGCGGCATTCAGGAAAGTGAGCGCAACTGGTGCGGCAGTACCCGGTACACCGTCAATCCTGGCACTACCTTCATATTCGACAACACCATTTGGCGTTTGCACATCAGCTTCGATGAACGTACCCGTATTGACGTTGCGGATACGTACGCGGGTAACTGGCGAAGTCGCTGCAATCAAACCATTTTCAATGGCGAATGCCCCAACGCCAGACAGCATATTGCCGCAGTTAGGTGTTGTGTCGACACGTTGCTCATGGACGATAACCTGAGCAAACAGATAATCGACGTCAGCACGCGGATCGCTGGAACGGCTAATTATGGCGACTTTACTGGTCAGCGGATTACCGCCGCCAATACCGTCAATTTCCAGATCGTTACCGGAACCCATAATTGCCATCAATATTTTATCGCGCTGCGTTTGATCTTCGGGTAGATGTTCCGCTAACAGGAACGCGCCCCTCGAGGTTCCACCTCGCATCATCACGCAGGGTATTTTTTTCATAATAATGCCCTCAATTTAAAAACATAACTTATTGCGATATGGTTACATTAAGGGCAAAGCATCTCTAATGACTTTAGCTCAACGATTAATAACATTTTTTCATTAATTTAAGTTGGCTAAATGCAGTTAAAATTTTTAACTGCCTGTCATCCAAAATCGTCGCATCCATTTTTCGGAGTAATAATGAAGCATGAATTATCAAGTATGAAGGCATTTGTCATACTGGCAGAGTCCAGTTCATTTAACAATGCTGCTAAATTACTCAATATTACGCAACCTGCATTAACGCGAAGAATAAAAAAGATGGAAGAGGATTTACATATTCAACTATTTGAGCGTACAACTCGCAAGGTTACGTTAACAAAAGCAGGAAAAAGGTTGCTCCCGGAGGCGCGGGAATTAATAAAGAAATTCGATGAAACGCTTTTTAATATTCGTGATATGAATGCTTATCATCGTGGTATGGTGACGTTAGCGTGTATTCCGACCGCAGTATTTTATTTTTTACCACTGGCAATCGGTAAATTTAATGAGCTGTATCCCAATATTAAAGTGCGGATTCTGGAACAAGGCACGAATAATTGCATGGAATCGGTGCTGTGTAACGAATCAGACTTTGGCATAAACATGAACAACGTCACAAATTCATCCATTGATTTTACCCCACTGGTCAACGAGCCGTTTGTGCTGGCCTGTCGGCGTGACCACCCATTAGCCAAAAAGCAGCTTGTAGAATGGCAGGAGTTAGTGGGTTACAAAATGATTGGCGTACGCTCCTCCAGCGGCAACCGACTTTTGATAGAACAACAGCTGGCCGACAAGCCCTGGAAGCTGGACTGGTTTTACGAAGTGCGTCATCTTTCGACGTCATTAGGACTGGTGGAGGCGGGACTGGGGATTTCGGCGCTTCCTGGTCTGGCAATGCCCCATGCACCCTATTCTTCGATTATTGGTATCCCGCTGGTGGAACCGGTTATACGTCGGACATTGGGGATTATTCGCCGCAAAGATGCCGTGCTTTCTCCGGCTGCAGAACGCTTTTTTGCCTTGCTGATTAATTTATGGACCGACGATAAAGACAACTTGTGGACCAATATCGTCGAACGCCAGAGACATGCGTTACAGGAAATGGGGTAATACTCCGGCGCAGGAGATACTGCGCCGGGTAAATCAGCGGTTAGTGTGCGTTCACCACTACCCACATTGGCCCCTGCCCGACCGCATAACGGCCTTTTTCATGCAGTAGACCCTGCTCGCCAACAATTTCGTATACCGAGATGTGGTGAGATTTTTGCCCGGCGGCAATCAGATACTTGCCGCTGTGATCAACATTAAAGCCGCGCGGCTGGGTTTCCGTTGGCTGGAAGCCTTCTTTACTCAACACGCTGCCATCTTCCGAAACGCTGAAGACAGTAATCAGGCTGGCAGTACGGTCACAGGCATATAAGTGACGCCCATCCGGGGTGATATGAATATCAGCCGCCCAACGGGTGTCGGAGAAGTTTTCCGGCATCATATCCAGCGTCTGGACACATTCGATATTGCCGTGCGGATCTTTCAGTTCCCAGACATCCACTGAGCTGTTTAACTCATTGACGCAATACGCATATTGTTCGTTTGGATGGAATACCATATGACGCGGGCCGGCCCCTTCAACGGTAGTCACTTCCGCAGGGTCCTGCGCCACCAGATGACCATCATCGCTGACCGTAAACAGGCAAATGCGATCCTGCTTTAATGCCGGAACCCACAACGTACGGTTGTCCGGTGAGATATTGGCGGAATGGCAACCGTCCAGCCCCTCGACCACATCGACGACGCCCACTGGCAGGCCATCTTCCAGACGCGTTACGCTCACGTTACCCGCATTGTAAGAACCTACAAAGACAAACTGCCCCTGGTGATCGGTGGAAATATGCGTCGGACTACCCGGCAGCGCAGACTCTGCGGCAAAGGTCAGTGCGCCATCGTCCGGGGCGATACGATACGCCAGGACGCGAAACTCAGGGCGAACACCAACATAGAGATAACGTTTGTCCGGGCTGACCACCATCGGCTGCACCTGCCCCGGCACATCGACAACCTGTGTCAGCGTCAGTGCGCCTTCATGATTCAGGTTCCAGACGTGAATTTGCTGGCTCTCAGGGCTGGCGATATAAACTGTTTGCTTCATGAATGCTCCTTTGCATTTAGCAACTGACTGTAACAGCTAAAATTAGTCGCTTTTGGCGGTGAATGCTGAATTAAAACGCAGAATTTTGTCCGATAGTGGTATCGGTGTACCATTCGCGCAGACGAAAATTCTTAACCTTAATCTGGAATACGCCATGACCACACGCGTGATTGCACTCGACTTAGACGGCACCTTATTGACCCCGAAAAAAACCTTGCTTCCTTCATCGATAGAAGCCCTGGCCCGCGCTCGCGAAGCAGGCTATCAATTAATCATCGTCACGGGCCGCCATCACGTCGCTATTCATCCTTTTTATCAGGCGCTGGCGCTGGATACACCTGCTATTTGCTGTAATGGCACCTATTTGTATGATTATCATGCAAAAACAGTGCTTGAAGCCGATCCAATGCCCGTTAATAAAGCCCTGCAACTCATTGAGATGCTGAATGAACACCACATTCACGGTCTGATGTATGTGGATGATGCAATGGTCTATGAGCACCCGACCGGGCATGTCATTCGCACGTCTAACTGGGCGCAAACCCTGCCGCCGGAACAGCGTCCGATCTTTACCCAGGTTGCTTCACTGGCCGAGACAGCGCAGGAAGTTAACGCAGTATGGAAGTTCGCCCTGACACACGATGACCTGCCGCAATTGCAGCAATTTGGTAAGCATGTTGAACATGAATTGGGACTGGAGTGTGAATGGTCCTGGCACGATCAGGTTGATATTGCCCGCGGTGGTAACAGTAAAGGTAAACGCCTGACGAAATGGGTTGAGGCGCAAGGCTGGTCGATGGAAAACGTCGTCGCATTCGGCGATAATTTTAATGATATCAGTATGCTGGAAGCCGCTGGTACAGGCGTGGCGATGGGCAACGCTGATGACGCAGTAAAAGCGCGTGCCAACATTGTGATTGGTGATAACACCACCGACAGCATTGCCCAGTTCATTTATAACCACCTGATTTAATCAGGCGGTTATCGAGACACTTTTAATTTGCGCGTATAGCCATAGGCCAGGTTTGATCGCCAGTTCATCCCAGGCCCACGGGCTTATTCGCGCCCACAGCGTTTTACCGCCGACTTCCAATTCCACTTCCACCTGACCGTTGTCGTCATAGCTATTGACGACTTTGGCGCGCAGCACATTGCGGATGCTGGTTTGTTGCGGCGGTTGTAAAACCAGAGAAACATCGGAAGCCTGGATGCGGATGCGTAGCGCGGCTTGCAGCGGTTCATCCAGCTTATTGACCCACAAATGCTGATCGCCCAGCGCCAGCGCGGTCATCGCGTAACGCGGATGATGTTCCAGTACCGTTACTTTCAGAATGCTGCTTTGTTGCTCTTTCGGCAACCATGGATTCATTACGCTACTGCCCCAGACTTCTTCCAGCGCACCGAACGCTTTCACCTGGCCGTTTTCCAGTACCATCACTCGGTCTGCCAGATGGAGGATCTCATCCAGCGAATGGCTGACATAGAGCATCGGAATGTTGATTTCCCGCGTCAACCGTTGCAGATAAGGCAATAGCTCGCGTTTTCGCGGAAGATCCAGCGAGGCCAGTGGTTCATCCAGCAACAGCAATTCCGGTGCTGTCAGCAAAGCCCGCCCAATCGCCACACGCTGTTTTTCGCCTCCGGACAGGCTGCCTGGTAAACGGTCAAGCAACGGTTCAATGCCTAAAAGCGCCACCAGCTTATCGAACTGATCGGCCATGCTTTTCGCCATGCCGTAGCGCAGATTTCCACGTACTTTGTAATGCGGAAACAGCCGCGCATCCTGAAACACATAGCCTACGCGACGCTTTTCTGGCGTCAGGCAGATACCTTTATCGGCGTCATTTAGTACCCGACCATTGAGGACAATCCGCCCTTTTTGTGGACGTGTCAGCCCACTGATGGCGTTAATCAGCGAGGTTTTTCCGGCACCAGAGACGCCAAAGATAGCAGTGATACCATTGGCGGGCAGCGTTTCATTAATGGTCAGGCAATGGTTGCCCAACGTCTGGGAAAAATTCAGTTCCAGCATGATTAGCGCCCCGCCCGTTCACGGCTGATTCTGGCCAGCCATTCAGAAATCAACAGGGAGATCATCGCCAGCGCAATAGAGATAATGCACAGTCTCGCCGCGCCACTTTCCCCGCCGGGGGTCTGGATCAGGGTATACATGGCTGAAGGAATGGTTCGCGTTTCGCCAGGAATGTTAGAAACAAAGGTGATGGTTGCACCAAACTCACCGAGCGAACGAGCGAATGCCAGTACCGTACCGACGATAATTCCCGGTAAGGTCAGCGGTAACGTGATAGTAAAGAACACGCGCCAGCGCCCTGCCCCCAATGTTCTTGCGGCCTGTTCCAGTTTGACATCAACCCCTTCCAGCGCCAGACGAATTGCCCGCACCATCAACGGAAACGACATCACGGCGGCAGCGAGAACCGCGCCACGCCAGCTAAAGGCGAAGGTAATGCCAAACCAGTCATACAGACGTTCACCGATAAATCCGCGCCGTCCCATCGAAACTAATAACAAGTAACCGACGACCACGGGCGGTAACACCAGCGGTAGATGCAGTACGCTGTCGAGCAGAGCTTTGCCCGGAAATGTGCAACGCACCAGTAACCAGGCAAAAAAGATCCCAAACGGCAGGCTAAACAGCACAGCCAGGGAAGAAACTTTCAGGCTTAATAAAACCGCCTGCCATTCTGGATCGGTCAGTATCATTACTTGGTTGTAAATCCGTAGCGTTTAAAAATTTCCGCAGCCTGCGGTCCCTTCAGATAATCATAAAATGCTTTTACTGTCGCATTGTTATGTCCTTCCACAACAGCAACCGGATATTCCACTTTTTTATGTGAATCTTCCGGGAAGGTGGCAACCACTTTTACCCCTTTGCTGGCAACAGCGTCAGAACCGTAAACAATGCCCAGCGGTGCTTCATTGCGTTCGACCAGCGCCAGCGCGCCACGAACATCTTCCGCCGGAGCCAGTTTCGGGGAGAGCGTATCCCATGCGCCCAGTTTTTGCAGTGCTTCTTTGGCATAAATGCCAGCGGGAACATGTTCCGGATCGCCAACCGCCAGGCGACCGCCATTCAGCAGCGAAGTCCAGTTGGTTTTGCTGTCGATGGTGAAATCTTTCTGCTCGCTGGCTTTCGGTGCTACAACGACCAGGCTATTGCCGAGCAGTGTCTGGCGCGAAGCTGTATCGATCGCTTTTTTATTAACCGCATAATCCATCCATTTCTGATCGGCAGAGATAAACAGATCCGCAGGCGCTCCCGCTTCAATCTGACGGGCCAGGGTAGAAGACGAGGCGAAAGAAGAGACGACATCTACGCCTTTCTCTTTTTTATACTGCGTAGCGATGTCCTGCATTGCGTTAGTCAGTGATGCGGCGGCGAATACCGTGATTTTCCCTTCATCTGCCAGTACATTGCCAGCAGCAGCGAAAGAGAGTGCCGCCCCGGCAAACAAGTTCAACCATTTACGAGCCATTGGTAACCCCTTAATGCAACGTTATGTAGGCGATAATATAACGGCTAGCTCAGAATTTTCCCAGCAGTTATTGCTAACCTTTGTGAGGTAGATGAGAAAAATATCGGCAGGAAAAGCAGGAAGTTGAGAACAAGAAAATGCCCGACTAAGCGGGCATTCAGGGAATCAATGATTTTGTCCGGGCTGGTCTTTTTTACCAACACCAGAAAAGATGTTGAATACTTCACCAAGACCGTAAATCAGACCCAGGATGATGGCCATCACGACAGGTACCATGATTACGGCGAATACCAGACTTTTTAATAACTCTAACATGGTCAACTCCAGATATAGTCATGAGACTATTCTAACCGCTAAGCACAGAAAAGCACTCCCCTTTTGTGCGGTCAGCTTTGCGTGGCGTTCGTTTTCCGTCACAATAAGACTTTTGCCAGGACATTGTTATGCAGGCCGAAATCCTTCTCACCCTTAAGCTCCAACAAAAATTATTCGCCGACCCGCGCCGCATTTCGTTACTAAAACACATTGCGCTTTCCGGTTCCATTAGCCAGGGAGCGAAAGATGCCGGTATCAGCTATAAAAGCGCCTGGGATGCCATTAACGAGATGAATCAGTTAAGTGAGCATATTCTGGTTGAGCGCGCAACAGGCGGTAAAGGTGGCGGCGGCGCAGTACTGACCCGCTATGGTCAGCGACTGATTCAGCTCTATGATTTACTGGCGCAAATCCAGCAAAAAGCCTTTGATGTGTTAAGTGACGATGACGCCTTGCCGCTGAACAGCCTGCTGGCCGCGATCTCACGTTTTTCACTGCAGACCAGTGCCCGTAACCAGTGGTTTGGCACCATCACCGCCCGCGATCATGATGACATTCAACAACATGTTGATGTCTTACTGGCCGATGGCAAAACACGCCTGAAAGTCGCGATTACCGCACAAAGTGGCGCACGTCTGGGACTGGATGAAGGCAAAGAAGTGTTGATTCTGCTGAAAGCGCCGTGGGTGAACATTACTCAGGATGACACTGTCGCCCAGGGTGCCGACAACCAATTGCCGGGCATTATTCGTCATATAGAGCGCGGTGCAGAACAGTGCGAAGTATTAATGGCGTTACCTGACGGGCAAACTCTGTGCGCCACGGTGCCGATAAATGAAGCAGCTTCTCTTGAACAAGGGCAGAATGCCACGGCTTACTTTAACGCCGACAGCGTGATTATCGCTACGCTTTGCTAAGCGTGTTGACAATTTGTTATGAAACACGTATCCCTGTCAGTAATCGCTGCAAAAAATGGGATATAAAATGTCATCGTTGCAAATTTTGCAAGGCACGTTTCGTCTTAGCGACACAAAAACGCTGCAATTGTCTCAGCTAACGTTAAACGCGGGTGATAGTTGGGCGTTTGTCGGTTCGAATGGAAGCGGGAAGTCGGCGCTGGCCCGCGCGCTGGCGGGGGAACTTCCGCTTTTGAAAGGTGAACGACAAAGTCAGTTTTCCCACATCACTCGTCTCTCCTTCGAGCAATTGCAAAAGCTCGTCAGCGACGAATGGCAACGGAATAACACCGATATGCTCGGCCCTGGCGAAGATGACACCGGACGCACTACGGCTGAAATCATTCAGGATGAAATTAAGGATGCACAGCGTTGTGCGCAGTTGGCGCAGCAGTTCGGCATTACCGCCCTTCTCGACCGACGCTTTAAATACCTTTCCACTGGCGAGACGCGAAAAACCCTGCTGTGTCAGGCGCTGATGTCGGAGCCAGACTTGTTGATTCTTGATGAGCCGTTCGATGGCCTGGATGTTGCCTCACGTCAGCAGCTGGCTGAGCTGCTCGCCTCGTTACATCAGTCCGGTATTACCCTGGTACTGGTGCTCAATCGCTTCGATGAGATCCCGGAATTTGTCCAGTTTGCTGGCGTGCTGGCGGATTGCACGTTAGCGGAAACTGGCGCTAAAGAGGAACTGCTCCAACAAGCACTCGTCGCGCAACTGGCGCATAGCGAACAGCTTGAAGGTGTGCAACTGCCGGAGCCAGATGAACCTTCAGCACGTCACGCCTTACCCGCCAACGAACCGCGCATTGTGCTGAACAACGGCGTGGTTTCTTATAACGATCGCCCCATTCTTAATAACCTTAGCTGGCAGGTGAATCCAGGCGAACACTGGCAAATTGTCGGGCCAAATGGCGCGGGAAAATCGACGTTATTAAGCCTGATTACTGGCGATCATCCGCAAGGTTACAGCAACGATTTGACGCTTTTCGGACGACGTCGCGGCAGCGGCGAAACCATCTGGGATATCAAAAAACATATCGGTTACGTCAGCAGTAGTTTGCATCTGGATTACCGGGTCAGCACTACTGTGCGTAATGTGATTCTTTCTGGCTATTTTGATTCGATTGGCATTTATCAGGCCGTTTCGGATCGCCAGCAAAAACTGGTACAGCAGTGGCTGGATATTCTCGGCATTGATAAACGCACGGCTGACGCTCCTTTCCATAGTCTTTCTTGGGGACAGCAGCGTCTGGCGCTGATTGTCCGCGCACTGGTGAAACATCCGACGTTGCTTATTCTCGATGAACCACTACAGGGGCTTGATCCGCTCAATCGCCAGCTTATCCGCCGTTTTGTTGATGTGCTGATTAGCGAAGGTGAAACGCAATTGTTGTTTGTTTCGCACCACGCTGAAGATGCGCCTGCCTGTATTACCCATCGTCTTGAGTTCGTGCCGGACGGTGACTTTTATCGCTATGCGCTGACAAAAATAAACTGAGTCGGTAATGCTGACTGTACCGGAGGCGGCCTTAGCGCCCTCTCCGGCCTAAAGTTCGACGCATCCAGGCATGAAACCGCGACTTTTTTCAGATAAAAAGCGCAATCATTCATAAACCCTCTGTTTTATAATCACTTAATCGTGCATAAAGAACGGCTAAATTCTTGTGTAAACGATTCCACTAATTTATTCCATGTCACACTTTTCGCATCTTTGTTATGCTATGGTTATTTCATACCATAAGCCTAATGGAGCGAATTATGAGAGTTCTGGTTACCGGTGGTAGCGGTTACATTGGAAGTCATACCTGTGTGCAATTACTGCAAAACGGTCATGATGTCATCATTCTTGATAACCTCTGTAACAGTAAGCGCAGCGTACTGCCTGTTATCGAGCGTTTAGGCGGCAAACATCCAACGTTTGTTGAAGGCGATATCCGTAACGAAGCGTTGATGACCGAGATCCTGCACGATCACGCTATCGACACCGTGATCCACTTCGCCGGGCTGAAAGCCGTTGGCGAATCGGTACAAAAACCGCTTGAATATTACGACAACAATGTCAACGGTACTCTGCGCCTGATTAGCGCCATGCGCGCCGCTAACGTCAAAAACTTTATCTTTAGCTCCTCCGCCACCGTTTATGGCGATCAGCCCAAAATTCCATATGTTGAAAGCTTCCCGACCGGCACACCGCAAAGCCCTTACGGCAAAAGCAAGCTGATGGTGGAACAGATCCTCACCGATCTGCAAAAAGCCCAGCCGGACTGGAGCATTGCCCTGCTGCGCTACTTCAACCCAGTTGGCGCGCATCCGTCGGGCGATATGGGCGAAGATCCGCAAGGCATTCCGAATAACCTGATGCCATACATCGCCCAGGTTGCTGTAGGCCGTCGCGACTCGCTGGCGATTTTTGGTAACGATTATCCGACCGAAGACGGTACTGGCGTGCGCGATTACATCCACGTAATGGATCTGGCGGACGGTCACGTCGTGGCGATGGAAAAACTGGCGAACAAGCCAGGCGTACACATCTACAACCTCGGCGCTGGCGTGGGCAGCAGCGTGCTGGACGTGGTTAATGCCTTCAGCAAAGCCTGCGGCAAACCGGTTAATTATCATTTTGCACCGCGTCGCGAGGGCGACCTTCCGGCCTACTGGGCGGACGCCAGCAAAGCCGACCGTGAACTGAACTGGCGCGTAACGCGCACACTCGATGAAATGGCGCAGGACACCTGGCACTGGCAGTCACGCCATCCACAGGGATATCCCGATTAAGGAACGACCATGACGCTATTTAATCCCGTTGATCATCCACATCGCCGCTACAACCCGCTCACCGGGCAATGGATTCTGGTTTCACCGCACCGCGCTAAGCGCCCCTGGCAGGGGGCGCAGGAAACGCCAGCCAAACAGGTGTTACCTGCGCACGATCCAGATTGCTTCCTCTGCGCAGGTAATGTGCGGGTGACAGGCGATAAAAACCCCGATTACACCGGGACTTACGTTTTCACTAATGACTTTGCGGCCTTGATGTCTGACACGCCAGATGCGCCAGAAAGCAACGATCCGCTGATGCGTTGTCAGAGCGCGCGCGGTACCAGCCGGGTGATCTGCTTTTCACCGGATCACAGTAAAACGCTGCCAGAACTGAGCGTTGCGGCATTGACGGAAATCGTCAAAACCTGGCAGGAGCAAACCGCAGAACTGGGGAAAACATACCCGTGGGTGCAGGTCTTTGAAAACAAAGGCGCGGCGATGGGCTGCTCTAACCCGCATCCGCACGGACAGATTTGGGCAAATAGCTTCCTGCCTAACGAAGCTGAGCGCGAAGACCGCCTGCAAAAAGAATATTTCGCCGGGCAGAAATCACCAATGCTGGTGGATTATGTTCAGCGCGAGCTGGCAGACGGTAGCCGTACCGTTGTCGAAACCGAACACTGGTTAGCCGTTGTGCCTTACTGGGCTGCCTGGCCGTTCGAAACGCTACTGCTGTCCAAAGCCCACGTTTTGCGGATCACCGATTTGACCGACGCCCAGCGCAGCGATTTGGCTCTGGCGTTGAAAAAGCTGACCAGTCGTTATGACAACCTCTTCCAGTGCTCCTTCCCCTACTCTATGGGCTGGCACGGCGCGCCATTTAATGACGAAGAGAATCAACACTGGCAGCTGCACGCGCACTTTTATCCGCCTCTGTTGCGCTCCGCCACCGTACGTAAATTTATGGTTGGTTATGAAATGCTGGCAGAGACCCAGCGAGACCTGACCGCAGAACAGGCAGCAGAGCGTTTGCGCGCAGTCAGCGATATCCATTTTCGCGAATCCGGAGTGTAAGAAATGAGTCTGAAAGAAAAAACACAATCTCTGTTTGCCAACGCATTTGGCTACCCTGCCACTCACACCATTCAGGCGCCTGGCCGCGTGAATCTTATTGGCGAACACACCGACTACAACGACGGTTTCGTTCTGCCCTGCGCGATTGATTATCAAACCGTGATCAGTTGTGCACCACGCGATGACCGTAACGTTCGCGTGATGGCAGCCGATTATGAAAATCAGCTTGACGAGTTTTCCCTTGATGCACCTATTGTCGCACATGAAAACTATCAATGGGCTAACTACGTCCGTGGCGTAGTGAAACATCTGCAACTGCGTAACAACAACTTTGGCGGTGTGGACATGGTGATCAGCGGCAATGTGCCGCAGGGTGCAGGGTTAAGTTCTTCCGCTTCACTGGAAGTCGCGGTCGGAACCGTATTGCAGCAACTTTATCATCTGCCGCTGGACGGCGCACAAATCGCACTTAACGGCCAGGAAGCAGAAAACCAGTTTGTTGGCTGTAACTGTGGGATCATGGATCAGCTGATCTCCGCGCTCGGCAAAAAAGATCATGCCTTGCTGATCGATTGCCGCTCACTGGGCACCAAAGCGGTTTCCATGCCGAAAGGTGTGGCTGTCGTCATCATCAACAGTAACTTCAAACGTACCCTGGTTGGCAGCGAATACAACACCCGTCGTGAACAGTGCGAAACCGGCGCGCGTTTCTTCCAGCAGCCAGCCCTGCGCGATGTCACTATTGAGGAGTTCAACGCTGTTGCACATGAACTGGACCCGATCGTGGCGAAACGCGTGCGTCATATCCTGACTGAAAACGCCCGTACCGTTGAAGCAGCCAGCGCACTGGAGCAAGGCGACCTGAAACGTATGGGCGAGTTGATGGCGGAGTCTCATGCTTCTATGCGCGATGATTTCGAAATCACCGTGCCGCAAATTGACACTCTGGTAGAAATCGTCAAAGCTGTGATTGGCGACAAAGGTGGCGTACGCATGACCGGCGGCGGATTTGGCGGCTGTATCGTCGCGCTGATCCCGGAAGAGCTGGTGCCTGCCGTACAGCAAGCTGTCGCTGAACAATATGAAGCAAAAACAGGTATTAAAGAGACTTTTTACGTTTGTAAACCATCACAAGGAGCAGGACAGTGCTGAACGAAACTCCCGCACTGGCACCCGATGGTCAGCCGTACCGACTGTTAACTTTGCGTAACAACGCAGGGATGGTAGTCACGCTGATGGACTGGGGTGCGACTTTACTTTCCGCCCGTATTCCGCTTTCCGATGGCAGCGTCCGCGAGGCGCTGCTTGGCTGCGCCAGCCCGGAATGCTATCAGGATCAGGCCGCGTTTCTGGGGGCCTCTATTGGTCGTTATGCCAACCGCATCGCCAATAGCCGTTATACCTTTGACGGTGAAACCGTGACGCTTTCGCCAAGTCAGGGCGTTAACCAGCTGCACGGCGGCCCGGAAGGGTTCGACAAACGTCGCTGGCAGATTGTAAATCAGAACGATCGTCAGGTGCTATTTGCCCTGAGTTCAGAAGACGGCGATCAGGGCTTTCCGGGTAATCTCGGCGCGACGGTGCAGTATCGTCTGACCGACGATAACCGTATCTCCATTACTTATCGCGCCACAGTTGATAAACCTTGCCCGGTGAATATGACTAATCACGTCTATTTCAACCTCGACGGCGAGCAGTCTGACGTGCGCAATCACAAGTTGCAGATTCTGGCGGACGAATATCTGCCGGTTGATGAAGCCGGTATTCCGCACGACGGTCTGAAATCTGTCGCCGGAACATCTTTTGATTTCCGCAGCGCCAAAATCATCGCCAGTGAGTTTCTTGCCGACGACGAACAGCGCAAAGTGAAAGGTTACGATCATGCGTTCTTGTTACAGGCCAAAGGCGATGGCAAGAAAGTGGCGGCGCATGTCTGGTCAGCAGATGAAAAATTGCAGCTGAAGGTCTACACCACCGCTCCGGCTCTGCAATTCTACTCCGGCAACTTCCTCGGCGGCACACCGTCGCGGGGAACCGAACCTTACGCTGACTGGCAAGGGCTGGCGTTGGAAAGCGAGTTTCTGCCGGACAGCCCGAACCACCCTGAATGGCCGCAACCGGACTGTTTCCTGCGTCCTGGCGAAGAGTATTCCAGCCTGACGGAATATCAGTTTATTGCTGAGTAATGTTAAGCCCTCGTCATGAGGGCTTTATCCTCATATTGCTCAAATCACCAGCAAACACCGACATATTTGCAACTCAATATTCACAACAACCTTACACTGCGACACTATTTTCGCTATGGTTATGCGTAAGCATTGCCGTTGCTTCGTCACGGCAATATAATGAGAATTATTATCATTAAAAGATGGTTTGAGGAGTAAGTATATGGCTGTAACTAAGCTGGTTCTGGTTCGTCATGGCGAAAGTCAGTGGAACAAAGAAAACCGTTTTACCGGTTGGTACGACGTGGATCTGTCTGAGAAAGGCGTAAGCGAAGCAAAAGCAGCTGGTAAGCTGCTGAAAGAGGAAGGTTACAGCTTTGATTTTGCTTACACCTCTGTGCTGAAACGCGCTATCCATACCCTGTGGAATGTGCTGGACGAACTGGATCAGGCATGGCTGCCCGTTGAGAAATCCTGGAAGCTGAACGAACGTCACTACGGTGCGTTGCAGGGTCTGAACAAAGCGGAAACTGCTGAAAAGTATGGCGACGAGCAGGTGAAACAGTGGCGTCGTGGTTTTGCGGTAACTCCGCCGGAACTGACTAAAGATGATGAGCGTTATCCGGGTCACGATCCACGTTACGCGAAGCTGAGCGAGAAAGAGCTGCCACTGACGGAAAGCCTGGCGCTGACCATTGACCGCGTGATCCCTTACTGGAATGAAACTATTCTGCCGCGAATGAAGAGCGGTGAGCGCGTGATCATCGCTGCACACGGTAACTCGTTACGTGCGCTGGTGAAATATCTCGATAATATGAGCGAAGAAGAGATTCTTGAGCTGAATATCCCGACCGGCGTGCCACTGGTTTATGAATTCGACGAGAATTTCAAACCGCTGAAACGCTATTATCTGGGTAATGCTGACGAGATCGCGGCGAAAGCAGCGGCCGTTGCTAACCAGGGTAAAGCGAAGTAAACGTCATTCGCTTAAAAATAAGAAAGCCGACTGCAAATGAGTCGGCTTTTTTATCGCTAACAATGGAGCACATTGCCTGATGCGACGCTGCGCGTCTTGTCAGGGCTACGGTGATTCATCAGATACGCCACTCTGACGGCGCATCCGACAATTAAACCTTACCCGCGACGCGCTTTTACTGCATTCGCCAGTTGACGTAACAGAGCATCGGTATCTTCCCAGCCGATGCAGGCATCAGTGATGCTCTTACCGTAGGCCAGCGGCTCCCCGCTCTCGAGGCTCTGATTGCCTTCCACCAGATGGCTTTCCACCATCACGCCAATAATGGCCTTTTCGCCACCGGCAATCTGCTGGCAAACGTCAGCACAAACATCCATCTGCTTTTTGAATTGTTTCGACGAGTTAGCATGGCTGAAATCGATCATCACCTGTGCTGGCAGGCCTGCTTTGTTCAGCCCTTCTTTCACTTCAGCAACGTGCTTCGCGCTGTAGTTAGGCTCTTTACCGCCGCGCAGAATGATATGGCAATCGCCGTTACCGCTGGTATTCACAATCGCCGAATGCCCCCATTTCGTTACGGACAGGAAGCAGTGCGGCGCACCGGCGGCATTAATAGCATCGATAGCCACTTTAATCGTACCGTCGGTGCCATTTTTGAAGCCGACCGGACAAGAAAGCCCTGATGCCAGTTCGCGGTGCACCTGCGATTCCGTGGTACGTGCGCCAATTGCGCCCCAGCTCATCAGGTCAGCGAGATATTGTGGGGTGATCATATCCAGGAATTCACCCGCCGCTGGCAGACCGCTGTCGTTAATATCGAGCAGCAATTTGCGGGCAATACGCAGACCGTCGTTGATCTGGAAGCTGTTATCCATATGCGGATCGTTAATCAGCCCTTTCCAGCCCACCGTGGTACGCGGCTTTTCAAAATAGACGCGCATCACGATCTCCAGCTCATCTTGCAGCTCTTCACGCAGCGCCAGCAAGCGAGTGGCATACTCTTTAGCCGCGACGGGATCATGAATAGAACACGGACCAATCACCACCAACAGGCGATCATCATTACCTTTCAGGATCTTATGGATCGCTTTTCGGGCATGGGCGACCGTATTCGCGGCATTTTCAGTAGCGGGGAATTTTTCCAGCAATGCGACAGGAGGAAGTAACTCTTTGATTTCTTTGATTCGTAAATCGTCGTTCTGATAATTCATGTCTGTTCCAGAGTTGCCATACTTATCTTAGTGAATGCAATACTTCCAATCTATATCTTCCGTCAGAATGTGTAAACGGGGTTTTACACTATGAACGGATTAATCCTGGAATTAGCAAGAAAAACGCCAGATTGTCGCGAAAAACGAGATCTCTCCTACAATTTCTAACTGTAACTCCTTTGTTTGTTAATTATTTCAAGATTCTCTGCTGGGTATCTTTGCCTGGCTGAAATCTTAAACCATTGCCTTATATTCACCTGCAAATGCACTGTTGGAAGAGGTTATCCGACATAACGACCATAACAGGAGCATCCTATGAAAATGACAAAACTGGCCACACTATTTTTGACTGCCACTCTAAGCCTTGCCAGCGGTGCCGCACTGGCTGCCGATAGCGGAGCGCAAAGCAATAACGGCCAGGCAAACGCCGCAGCTGATGCGGGCCAGGTAGCCCCTGATGCCCGTGAAAATGTCGCGCCAAATAACTTCGACAATAACGGGGTAAATACCGGTTCTGGCGGCACAATGCTGCATCCGGATGGTTCTTCAATGAACAATGACGGCATGACCAAAGATGAAGAGCACAAGAACACCATGTGCAAAGATGGTCGCTGCCCGGATATCAATAAAAAAGTCCAAACCGGTGATGGCATCAACAATGATGTCGATACCAAAACCGACGGTACCACGCAGTAAGCCTGCGAAATAGCCAATAATGGGAGAGCGGAGTCTCTCCCTTTTAATTTTTCCCTTCTAAAAGCAGTATGATGTCATAAAGTTAAGTGAGAATAATTAAGGGATGACTCGTCATGGCGCACTCACACTCACACACTTCCTCACACCTGCCAGAAGATAATAATGCTCGTCGCTTGTTGTATGCTTTCGGCGTGACTGCCGGGTTTATGCTCGTAGAAGTCATTGGTGGTTTTCTTTCCGGTTCTCTGGCATTGCTGGCCGATGCGGGTCATATGTTGACCGATACTGCCGCCCTGCTTTTCGCCCTACTCGCAGTGCAATTCTCCCGTCGTCCTCCCACCATTCGCCACACTTTCGGTTGGCTAAGATTGACCACGCTCGCGGCGTTTGTGAATGCCATCGCCCTGGTGGTGATTACTATTTTGATTGTCTGGGAGGCGATAGAACGCTTCCGCACGCCGCGTCCGGTCGAGGGCGTCATGATGATGGCAATTGCCGTGGCTGGGCTACTGGCAAATATACTTTCTTTCTGGTTACTTCATCACGGCAGCGAAGAGAAAAACCTCAACGTGCGCGCAGCGGCACTGCATGTCCTCGGGGACCTTCTGGGTTCGGTTGGAGCTATTATTGCCGCGTTGATTATTATCTGGACCGGCTGGACACCTGCTGACCCCATTCTCTCAATACTGGTGTCGCTTCTGGTTCTGCGTAGCGCGTGGCGCCTGTTGAAAGATAGCGTGAATGAATTACTTGAAGGTGCACCGGTATCGCTGGATATCGCCGAACTGAAGCGTCGTATGTGCCGGGAAATCCCGGAAGTCCGCAATGTGCACCATGTACATGTATGGATGGTAGGCGAGAAGCCGGTGATGACGCTGCATGTGCAGGTGATCCCGCCACACGATCACGATGCCTTGTTAGATCAGATCCAACACTACCTGATGGATCACTATCAGATTGAGCACGCCACTATTCAGATGGAATATCAACCTTGTCATGGGCCAGACTGCCACCTGAATGAAGGGTTGTCTGGCCATTCACATCATCATCATTAATGGGACAGCGCGCGTGAACCTCTTTCGCGTGCGCTGTTGATCCACATCCGGCTGCCGTTGAGGGCAATAAAGGTCAGGATGATGTACTCCAGAGACATGGCGTAAACGCCCTGAAGTGCAAAAATAACGACGCTAATCACGTTAATAATCACCCACAATAGCCAGTTTTCCACATACTTACGCGTCATCAGAATCATTGCCACGATAGATAACACCATCATGCATGAATCCCAGAACGGGAAAGCGTCCGGCTGTAGTTCAGGCATCGCAACCTGTAATCCTAATGCTTGCATGATCATGACTGCCACGCGGGTCAAAAATGCAAACACCGGATTGATAAATACCGTCATCAGACCAATCGAAACAACGCAAACCGCCAACCAGCTGAGCGCCTTCGGCAATGGCAACCAGCGAATTTTCAACTCCGCCTCGTTCTGACTGGTTTGTCGCGACCACGCATACCAACCGTAAATATTCGCGGCAAAGAAAAACACCTGTAATAGCAGGCTGGCATACAGCTGAATCTGAAAGAAAATAATGCCAAACAAGGTGACGTTGATCAGGCCAAAGAAGTAGTTGCTGATCTTCTCCAGACTGGCAAGGCCAATACACAGCAACCCGGCGATCGTGCCTACCGCTTCGATCCATGAGAGATCATAACCGCCTGCTCCTATTGGTATATGTACCAGGATATTCTGCACACTAAAAAAATCCATCTTTCCCCCAAAGCGTAACGTGACGCCTTATTATTAGTTATCCACGTAGTGTAGCCGCAAAATCCAGCATACGATTGAGCGGCACCAGCGCCTTCTCTCGCAGCTTTTCCTCAACATGAACCTCGTGATTGCTTCCTTCCTGTTCTAATGCCTCTGCGATGGCCTGAAGGCCATTCATGGCCATCCACGGACAATGCGCGCAGCTGCGGCAGGTTGCGCCCTCACCCGCGGTTGGTGCTTCCAGTAACTCTTTATCTGGCACCGCCTGCTGCATTTTGTAGAAAATACCCCGATCGGTTGCCACGATAAGTCGCTGATGTGGCAATGTTTTCGCAGCAGCGATCAGTTGACTGGTGGAACCGACCGCATCCGCCATATCTACAATAGCTTGCGGTGATTCTGGATGCACCAGTATGGCAGCATCCGGGTATTCTTCTTGCAAGCGGGTTAACGCCTGAGTCTTAAACTCATCATGCACAATGCAGGCACCCTGCCAGCATAAAATGTCTGCGCCCGTCTGTTTTTGCACGTAACGCCCCAGATGTTTGTCGGGTGCCCAGATGATTTTTTCACCCAAACTATCCAGATGCTCAATAAGTTCGACGGCAATGCTTGAAGTTACCACCCAATCTGCGCGCGCTTTTACCGCAGCAGAAGTGTTGGCGTAGACGACGACAGTACGATCGGGATGGGCATCGCAAAATGCGTTAAATTCTTCAACAGGGCAGCCGAGATCCAGTGAACATTCAGCCTGAAGTGTCGGCATCAGAATTGTTTTTTCCGGACTGAGAATTTTGGCGGTTTCTCCCATAAATCTCACCCCAGCGACTAACAACGTAGAAGCGGGATGCTTTGCACCGAAGCGCGCCATTTCCAGAGAATCAGAAATACAGCCACCGGTTTCTTCTGCCAGTTGTTGAATTTCGGGATCGGTATAGTAGTGGGCAACCATCACCGCATTACATTCTTTTAGCAGACGTTTTATCTTCTCGCGGTAATACGCTTTTTCATCAATGCTTAACAGCGTCGGCTTCGGGGGGAAAGGATAAATCGCCGTGTCTGGATCAAACATCACGCTCATCTTACCATCTCGTTTTACAGGCTTAACGTTAAAACCGACTTAAGCGTGACATTCGCTATTATCGGAGTAATTTGTTTTATATGCTAAACAAGATAGTCGAATGGTGAGGAAAAGTCACTCGAATTACGTATGAGATGCCGAATGCCACACTTTGCGTCTTATTCCTCCGAAGTAGAGTTGTTTATGCAGCAAGCGCGGAGTATGTCATCTGGGTTAAGAATTGAAAATGAGAGATGCCTGAATAGCAAAAAAGCGCCTTTAGGGCGCTTTTTTACATTGGTGGGTCGTGCAGGATGACTCACTTCGCTCGCCCTTCGG